>JAGHTX010000145.1 GCA_018065105.1 Bacillota bacterium | reverse complement strand
TTAAGCACTATTGGAAAAAGAAAAAAATACAGAGAACTGTTTATCATCTCTGTATTTTTAGAAAAGCTCACTATCGGTCATTTCTTAGCTGAATGACATTGATAAAAAATAGGACTTTTTTTGTAGAATTTTGTTCTTTTGGGAGGGGAAAGATTCGTTATTTTCATGTACAATAATTTTAATAAAGATACTACAAAGAGGCACGATTATGAAAAAATTAAATACTATTTTTGGTAGTTTGGTTGTAGCCTGTGCTATGCTGGTTGGCTGTACAAGTTCGAACGGGAACACAAAACCAGTTGAATCGGATTCTGCTACAGAAAAAGTCGAAAAAAGTTATGAGGATTCGATCAAATCTGGAGAGAATAATCTTCAAAATGGAGATTATGGATCTGCCAAACGTGATTTTTTAGAAGCGTATGAAAAGAAAACGGGAAAAGAGGAACATAAGGTGTATGCGAATCTATACGTGGTCTATACGCTTTTGAATAAAAAGGAAAGCGCGAAGAGTATTCACCGAGAAGTTTTGGACGACTTAAATGAAACCGAACAACAAGCGTATGTAGAATACATGAATCAAATTATTAAGAACTATAATTTGGATGTAAAAGCACCAGAACTATCGGATAAAAAAGAAGAAACTGTTGAGGATAAGAAAGAAGAAGTAACAGATCATACACCTCCTGTGTTTACCCAATTCTCACCAGAAGTCTATGCGGATGTCAATGAACACTTTAACTTTCATGATTTCTACAAGGTGAAAGATGATTCTGACTTTACGCTTACCTTTGATGATTCGAAAGTAGATTATGGAAAAAGAGGAAAGTATAGCGTGACAATCATTGCTGAAGATGTATATGGAAATAAGGTTTCTCAGAATGCAACGGTAATCATTGTTGATTATGGGTTTAAATACAGTGCTGGTTTATATCAGGCACAATACGATATAAACATTCGTACAGAACCAAATACTTCTTCAAGTATTGTAGCGACCATCCCAAACAAAGCAGCGATTATTGTAGGAGAGGTATATCGTATGGACGACAATAATTACTGGGCTAAGCTTTCAACAGGGTATGCATGTATAGAAAACGTGGATGGAGCCTATATGAGTTATGTGTCGGCTATTCCAACCAACGCCAACCAATTTGCGGATTTCAAAGATTTTGAAAAAGCCTGCAATTTCAATAATGTACCATTTGGATTTACGCTACCTCCAAAAGGAATCAATTATACAGCCATTTGCGAAGGCGCAGCTGTTTACTAATAGGAGAATATTATGAAAGTCAAATGTGAATATTGTGGAAAAAGTTTTGAGGATTCATTAGAAAAGTGTCCATATTGCGATGCACCTAACGCCAATGTAAGAAAAACACCACCAAAACTTCCAAAAGGAGCCATTGGACCTTCAACAATTGAAGAAATGAAAGACTGGTATCGTACTAATGGTTTTCCTCCACAAAGAGATATTAAATTTTTCATAGGAAAAAATAAAGTATCTCCATATAGTCAAGGTATTTATCAGGATGAAGAAACAAAAGAATTCATCGTATACAAGATATTATCCAATGGAACAAGAAATGTTCGCTATAAAGGAATGGATGAACAAAAGGCTGTTCAGGAAGCCATCCAAGTGTTAGAAAAAGATGTACTTGGCAACCAAAAAGTTGATTTAGGAAGAGTACATGCGACTATGGTACCATGTGTGCATTGTGGAGAAATGATTGATGCTTCCTTAATGACTTGTCCATACTGTGGTGGACCAAATGATATGTCCCAAAGAAGTGCGCAAGAAGAACCACAAACAATTGAAGAATTAAAAAAATGGTATAAAGACAGACATTTACCACCAGAAGATATTACCCGATTCTTTATTGGTAAGGATATTAAAGAAGCCAAAGCGTTTGGAATCTACAAAGATAATAATTCAGGAGATTTTGTCGTATATAAGAATAAAGCCGATGGATCAAGAGCGGTTCGATATAAAGGGAAAGATGAAGCTTATGCGGTTAATGAACTCTACCAACGATTAACAAGTGAAATTGTTAGTCAAAAGAATCGAAATCGAGCCAATACAAGCAACCGTGTACCGACAGGTCATCATTCCTCATCCCTTACAATCGTAGACTGGATAGGAACTGCGATACTTGCAGCAATCATTATTGGTATTGTTTGGTTTGCGATTTGGATATGGAATACAGTGCCAGATAAAGGATATTATAACTACGATGGTTATACATACTATTATCAAAATAATAACTGGTACAAATACGACGATGAATTAGAAGATTGGGTTAAAGACTATGATGCGAAGGACTATCTAGATGAAAACTGGAAAGATTATTATACGCAAAAGGATTATGATTCTAGTTTTGATTCTAGTGATTTCATGGACAGTGATTACTATACACCACCTTCTTCCTCTTCTTCCTCTTCTTCATCAAATGATGATGACGATGATGACTGGGGTAGCAGTTGGGATAACGATTATTCTTGGGATAGTAGCGATTCTTGGGATTCTGGCTCATCCGATTGGGATAGTGACTGGTAAAAGATATGTTTCGACATATCTTTTTTTGATGTGATAAAATGAAGACATGTTAAGACGAGTGAAACAGTTACTTTTATTGCTAGGATTTATCTGCATCGGATGGTTTGGATGGCAACTACGAAACATTGTCCTGGAAGAATCCAACACATTTTATCCAGCACAAATAGTATATGTCATAGATGGGGATACGGTAGTTGTTTTATATGAGGATCAAGAAATAAAGGTTCGTATGATTGGTATCGATACACCAGAAAGTGTTAGTTCAAATAAAATGGAAAACACGTATGAAGGTAGATTAGCCTCTTCCTTTACTAAGAAAGAGTTATATGAGGGAAGAAAAGTTTATTTGGAATTCGATGAACAAAGAGAAGATAAATACGGAAGGACGCTCGCTTATATATGGTTAAGTATGGATGCCAATTCGAATTCATTCGAAGATTTTAAGAAAAACAACTTTGGAGCCATTCTGTTACAAAATACGTATTGTAAACCATTAAGCTATGCACCTAATGATAAATATAAAGACTGGTATAACCAACTGGCAAAATAAAAAAGACAGGAGACTGTCTTTTTATGTGCGTATTTGATGAGGCTTTATGATATAAATTGCGATCATAATTGCGATACTAACAAGTCCTAAACTGATTGGGTAGATCAAGGTGATTGTTAGTAGAGAAGGTGATTTTGGGAATATAAACAATACCCATAAAACACGAGTAGAGACAATACCGATCATAGAAATCATGGCAGGAACCATGGAACGTCCATACCCGCGTAAATATCCAGATCCCATTTCTTGCCAAACACTAAAGAAGTAGGCAAAGAAGATAATAATCAATCTTAAATAACCGGCTTCGATAACGGCTGGATCGTTATTGAAAATAGCTAATAGCGTTTTTCCGAAGACTAAGATTATGGAAATGGCACTGAAAGTAAATACCATGGATAAAAGAATAGAGCGTGTAAAAGTTTTTTTACAACGATCTAGTTTTCCAGCACCATAGTTTTGTCCGACAAAGGTTGTACAAGCTTGCCCAAAAGCATTCATAATAAAATAAGCGAAGATTTCTAGATTTAGGGCAGCACTAGAAGCCGCAATGACAACAGCCCCTAAAGAATTGATTGCGGATTGGACAACTACATTTGCGAAAGAGAATACCGAACTTTGAATTCCTGAGGGAATACCGATATTCAAAATTCTTTTTAGAATGACCGAATCAATTTTTAATTCCGAAAATTTGATGCGAATTTCTTCTGGGGTTTTTACCAACAAGATAAATAAGATACTTGAACTCACTAGGTTAGAAACAGCTGTGGCAAGGGCAACCCCTTCCACAGACATATGTATAACAAGGACGCAAAATAAGTTTAATAATACATTGATGATTCCAGAAAAAGAAAGTGCAATAAGTGGTGTTTTGGTGTTTCCATATCCTCTATAAATAGCCGATTCGAAGTTATAGAGGAAGATAACTGGAATTCCTAACAAATAGATTCGTAAATACAACAATGCCAGTGGGAATACATTTTCTGGTACAGAAATTAAGCCAAGAATGATTGGTGCTAATAATTCACCTAAGATACACATAAAGATTCCACCGATTAAGGCGATATAGATCGATGTGTGTACGGCTTTGTGTAAATCATCTTTATTTTGGCTTCCGACCGCATGGGAAATTACTACGTTTGTTCCTAATGAGATTCCTACAAATAAGTTAACAAATAAATTGATTAGCGGACTGTTAGCTCCGACTGCAGCCATCGCATCGGTACCTACATATCTACCAATAATCGCAATGTCCGCCGCATTAAATAGCTGTTGAAATATGGCAGTTAATGCCAGAGGAATGGCATATCTTAGAATTTTCATTGTCAAAGGACCTTCGGTCATACTTTTACTTGAATTCATAATTATCACTTCTTTCGCATACTAGTGTATCACTGTTTCTAAAAAATAAATGTCTTCTTTCTATTTTCGAATGTCATTTCCAAATTTTGGAAATAAATCGAAAAATTTGTAAGTGACATTTACAATGGAACTATCAAAAAAGGAGATAAATCTTATGGAAAAGAAAGTTGCAGTACTTGTATGCCCTGGTTTTGAAGAAGGGGAAACATTAACAATTGTAGATATTATTCGTCGTGCCTTTATTACATGCCATACTTTCGGTGCACAAAAGTATGTATCCGGTTCTCATGAAATCGAAATGATGTGTGATGAAATCATCAGTGAAGCTATTACAGATTATGATATGGTTGTTCTTCCTGGAGGATATGGAGGAGCCGATTATATGAAAACGAATTCCTTGGTACAAAAAATCCTAAAAGAAATGAATGAAAAAGGAAAATTTGTCTGTGCTATGTGTGCAGCACCAATTGCTCTAGAAGAAGCAGGGATTTTAGAAGGAAGAGACTTTACAGCGTATAAGGGATATGACCAGAAAATAAAAGCAGGTAACTTTAAATACGACATCGTTGTTCAAGACGGAAATATAATTACAAGCCGAGGACCGGCTACAGCGTATGTGTTTGCGTATGCTCTAGTAGAAGCATTAGGTGGCGATGCACAAGCCGTAAAGAGTCGAATGGTTTACTATAATGCGTTCAAAAAGGAAGGAGAATAATTATGGCAAAAGTAGCAGTTTTCATGGCAACTGGATATGAAGAAGGAGAAACATTAACAATTGTTGATATTCTAAGACGTGCTGGTTTAACTTGTCACACTTTCTATTTTGACAAGCAATATGTGGAAGGAATGCACCATATGTTTGTCAAAGCCGATAAACCATTTAGTGATGAAGTAAAAGAATACGATATGATTGTATTACCTGGTGGAAGACCTGGAGGAATGAATTTAAAAGAAAATCCAGAAGTCATTAAAATGGTACAGTATTTTAATGATAACAATAAATTGATTGGGGCAATGTGCTCAGGTACTGTCGTTTTATCAGATGCACAAGTCATTACTGGTAAAAAGGTAACAGGTTATACTGGATATGCGGCTAAATTAATCGGTGGAATTTTCCAAGAAGATGTAGTAGTATTTGACCAAAACATCGTAACAAGCCAAGGACCAGCGACACCATACCCATTCGCTTTTAAAATTGCCGAAATCTTTGGGGTAGATACAAGTGAAATGCGTTCTCGCTTGATGTATGATTTTGCGGGTGGAAAATAATATCGAAAGGATGAGGAAATATGATCTATGATAAACTTCCCATTGTATTACTAAGTACGATGGCTAGCGAACGAAAAGATTCCACAAATAATGAAATAGCCAGATTTTTACTTTCCCATTATGAAGAGGTAAAGAATTTAGGAATTAGTGAGCTTGCCAAAGTTTGTCATGTTTCTAATAGTTCCATTTCTCGGTTTTGTAAGGAAATTGGCTTGGAAGGCTTTGCCGAATTAAAAGAACTGTTAACTACCACAAACTTCTATTTTGAAAGACAATCCTTAAAAAACAATTCCCTTCAGCGATTACAGGAAAATGCGAATTTAGTAAAAAAAAGCATAGAACAAGTAGAAAAATCCGTGAATATGGAGGCGATTATCAGTCTTTGCGAAGATATCCGATACTATCAAAATATTAGTTCTTTTGGACTTTTAAAAGCCGAAACCGTGGCAATGAATTTTCAAAGTGATATGTTGATGTTAGGGAAACAAGTCTATACTTCTGTCTCTTTTCAACATCAATTGGATCATATATTATCCGCAAATTCTGACGAATTAATCATTATCTTCTCTTATACAGGTTCTTATTTTGAAACAAACAATTTTAGAGGGAAAAAGAATCAGCTAAGGAAGCCAAAGATATGGATGATCACAGGACAAAAAAAAGACTTCCCAGACTATATTGATCGAATCATTTATTTTGAATCCGACCATAATCAAGGAAGCCATCCTTATCAGTTACAATTTATTGAAAGCTTAATTGCTCAAGAATACGCAAAGGGACTAGAACTATAGTTCCTTTTCTTCTTTTTTTCTCCAGTATTTTTTTACCGAAGCCGAAGGATTCTTTTCAGACCAGCAATCTTCGTGTCTCTCAAAATACCCAATGACCTGACCGTTCTTGTCTCTTACTGGGACAAAGAATTCTCTTTCGCCCGTTTTTCCATTTAATACTTCGAACATTTCATCTTCTCCTGCATCGGCTCTTTCTAAGAATCTTTCAATCTTTGGGCGAGTACTTTCGTTATGACAGTTGAATAAACTGTTTCCAATGATAACACGATTTCCATATCGCTCTTTTGCGGTTTTATTCATATAGCGAACAGTGTGGGTGCGGTCAACAAATACGATCTCATACGCATAGGCATCTAAGATACTCTCTAGTATTTCATAAGTAATTTCCATGGTAAAGCTCCTTTTTTTAATTATTGTATCATGAATGTGATAAGATAAGTTCTAAGAAATGAGTGATAATATGATTCATCAAAATGCGATTTTAGTTTTATTAATACTATTCTTCTCGAGTGTAGCCTTTATTCTACAAGAGAAGTACAATTGGGCCAAAAAGATATCTGGCTGTATGATTGCTCTCGTGTTTGGTATGTTTCTATCCAATACGAATCTGGTAGTAACCGATTCGGTGGTATATGATTTTGTCTGGGACTATGTACTTCCTTTTTCCCTTCCATTCTTATTGTGGAATGCCAATATTAAACACATCTTTAAAGATAGTAAAAGACTATTGGGAATCTATTTAATAAGTGCTTTTGGAACTCTATTAGGAGTAGTACTGGCCATCCTGTTTTTTAGAAGTCAACTACCAGATATTGGTCATATAGGAGCAATGATGTGCGGTACCTATATTGGCGGAAGTGTAAATTTAGTTGCGATTGCGGATTTATTTAAAGTCAATAAAAGTATCTTATCTGCGAGTATTGTAGCCGATAACTTTTTAATGGTTTTATACTTTTTAGTTCTTGTATATTTACCAAGTTCGACCTTATTGAAAAAATACTTCAAAAAGAAGAAACATAAGAATGTTGAAAAGAAGAATACGAATCAAAAATTAACGATTGTATCCGTATTATTAGGAAGTTTACTTTCCTTTTTCATTGTGTTTATTTCAAAGGCTTTGGGCACTGCTTTTGGTAGTATTCCGGTTTCCAATGTGTTTATGGAAGTGCTCATCACATTACTAAAGAGCCAATACATTTGGATTACCACTTGGTCCGTTCTTTTGGCAACCTCCTTTTCTAATTATATGGAAAAAGTGCAGCCTTCCAAAGTTGTTGGAGAATATTTGATGCATATATTCTTTATGGTTATTGGAATCCCTGCTTCTCTATGGATGATTTTGACAAGCATGCCACTTTTATTTGTGTTTAATTTCATTATTGTTTCAATCAATTTGATCATCTCATTAATTGGTGGAAAATTGTTTGACTATTCTTTAGAAAGTATCTGCGTGGCATCCAATGCCAACATAGGAGGTCCGACTACGGCTGCAGCTTATGCGACCAGTCTTGGTTGGGATGGGCTTGTTGTACCAGCTGTATTGGTAGGAACCTTAGGCTACGTATTAGGAAACTATGCGGGTATTTTTATTGGGACATTTTTATAGGAGAAATTATGAAATACAGTATTCGTCAGATTTTAGAAAACGAAGCAGAATTAGCGGAAAACGTGGAATTAGCGTGTTTTCCCCCTAATGAGGCTTGTATATTTCCCATCATGAAACAACGCATAGAGTACGCTAGAGACTTGTTTCTAGTGGCTGTGGATGAGAAAGAGAATATGATTGGAATCATTGATGCGATTGCGACAAATGAAAGACATTTAAAAGATGAGTTCTTTACAGATATCACCTTACACGATCCAAATGGCAAACATTGTATGATTCTTGGGTTGGCGGTTGTTCCAGCTTGGCAGGGAAAAGGTGTGGCAAAAGCCTTAATGAAAGCTTTTATTGAAATCCAAAAATGTAGAGAGACAATTGTATTAACATGTTTAGAATCCAAGGTTTCTCTATATAAGAAACTAGGATATGAAGATTTAGGTGTTAGTGATTCTTCCTGGGGAGGGGAAGAATGGCATGAAATGATTTATACAATTTAATAGACATAATAAAAAGGTCCCAACAATTAATTTATTTAATGTTGAGACCTTTTATAGAATGAATCTATTCATGGTTGCTCCTTTTCTATTTCATCTATGTAAATACCTCTTTTTAATTAAGATTATTAGTAGCAGGTATATTTTCTATTAATAATCAAGATCTATGTCTGGCATTGCTGTCCATCCTTTCTATGTATATATTTAAGAAGATCCTAGGTTTTTCTTTCTTTGTACTTTTATTATACACAACTATTTTGGGTTGAAAATACAAGTGGAAAACTTGGCTTTTTTTATGGAAAACTTAAAAAAAGACCGCCCCGAAGGGTGGTCTTATATAGGACAAAGTTGATAATTAGTTGTTGATTAATTTGTCTTCTTCGTTGTTCCAGCTATATAATTTACGGATTTCAGTTCCTACTTGTTCAGCTGGGTGTTCAGCAGCTAATTTACGCATAGCTTTGAAGTGAACTTGACGTCCTGCATTTGACATGTCTAATAAGAATTCTTTAGCGAATGTTCCATCTTGGATATCTGATAAGATTTTCTTCATAGCAGCTTTTGTGTCAGCAGTAACGATCTTTGGTCCAGTGATGTAGTCACCGTATTCAGCAGTGTTAGAAATTGAATAACGCATTCCAGCGAATCCTGATTGGTAAATTAAGTCTACGATTAATTTCATTTCGTGAACACATTCGAAGTAAGCGTTACGTGGGTCATATCCAGCTTCTACTAATGTTTCGAAACCAGCTTGCATTAATGCACATACACCACCACATAATACAGCTTGTTCACCGAATAAGTCAGTTTCAGTTTCTGTACGGAATGTAGTTTCTAATACACCAGCACGAGCTCCACCGATACCTGCAGCATAAGCTAATGCCATATCTAATGCTTTACCAGTAGCATCTTGTTCAACAGCTACTAAACATGGAGTACCTTTTCCAGCTTGGTATTCTGAACGTACTGTGTGTCCAGGAGCTTTTGGAGCGATCATTGTAACGTCTACGTTCTTTGGTGGAACGATACATCCGAAGTGTACGTTGAAACCGTGAGCGAACATTAACATGTTTCCTTCTTCAAGGTTTGGTTCAATGTCGTTTTTGTACATATCAGCTTGTTTTTCATCGTTGATTAAGATCATGATGATGTCTGCTTTTTTAGCAGCTTCTGCAGTAGTGTATACTTCGAATCCTTGTTTTTCAGCTTTAGCCCATGATTTAGATCCTTCGTATAAACCGATGATTACGTTGCATCCTGATTCTTTTAAGTTTAATGCGTGAGCGTGTCCTTGTGAACCGTACCCAACGATAGCGATTGTTTTACCATCTAATAATCCAAGGTTACAATCTTGTTCGTAAAAAATTCTAGCATCTGCCATTTTGTGTTTCCTCCTATATAAGTTGTTAGACAACTATCTTTAACGTTGTAAGACAATTATAGACGATTGTATACAATTGTCAATACTTTTTTACACGTCAATGGATAATTGTTCTGTCCAGGCTGCATGATGTAAATGAATCGTTACTGCACTCTTTAAAGCCTGCGCATCGCGATTTTTTAAAAAGTTCATGATCATGATGTGATCTTTATAAGCATCTTCGGCAATCACATCTAAATTCACTTTTAAATCAAACGTTTTTTCAATCGTTTCATTTAAAATAGGCATGAAATGATATAAGAAATCGTTGTGGCTGGCTTTGATGATCGCACCATGGAAGGCGGCTTCCGAAGCAATTCTTTCTTGTCCGCTAGGATTGTTTAGTATCTGTTTCTGACATTCTTCACCTAAGCGCAAGATTTCTTGAATTTCTTCTTCTGTTGCTCTTTTACAAGCTAGAGCTGCAGCTTCTGGTTCAAAAATCATGCGGACTTCATACAAGTCTTTTAAAGTTACCTTCATATCAGCTGTAGGGGCTATATTTGCAGCACTATAGGCTGGCTGATTTAATTGATTGGCAACAAAAGTTCCTGAACCTCTGCGAACTTCCAATACGCCTTGAGATACAAGGGAGCGAATTGCTTCACGTAAGGTAGCTCGTGAAATTCCCATTTGAGTAGAAAGGACATTTTCGTTAGGTAGTTTTTCACCAACTCTAAATTCCTTCTCTTCCAAAATGCGAACTTTTAGTGCTTCAGCTGTTAATTCTGATAGACTTTTCTTTTCTTGCATAAAATCACCCAAGGTTTAATATACACTTTTTTTGATACTAAAAAAAGAAAAAGTTATGAAAGATGTGTATAATAGATGCATACGCTAAAGAGGGAAAAATATGGAATGGAATAACTTGAAACAAGATTATATAGAATTATTGGATCGTCAGCTTTTGGAAGTGGATGCGACAAAAAAAGCTTATGATTATCTATTGGAAAACGAATATAGCCAACAAGAGGCAAAAGAGGCTCTATGTGTGTATCTACATATGATGACTATGGAGATTTTACAATCGAAACAGGATTTCGATATGCAGATGTGGGAAGGAATTCTTCAAAGAGTTTATATAGAAAGAAAAGGGGATTCATTGGATTTAGGAAAACAAGGGTCTGTTCTTCGTCGTATTATCAAAGAAATTGGTACAATACCTCAAGGAGAGGAAGAAGATTATTTGGATGGATTGATGATGTATGAAAATCAAATTCTAAGCTTTAGTGAATATCATGGTCTTCATTCAAATGATATTTCTCGTCTTGTCAAAGCCTGGATTGTGAAGATGTATGGTGCATATAAAGGCATTGTGTATAATCAATTGCCTTGTACAAAAGCGGATATCGATGAAATGGCGAATTTGTTGGTTATGGATGGGGATCCATACATGAATGAAGCGTTAGCCCAAAGCGTATTAGAAAACGATCCGGATTTTGATTTGAATGATCAAGAAGTAAAAGATACCTTCTATCAAAGTGGAATACAATGTCTATTACGCATTCTGGATAGTATTGATTTTTGGAATCGTGAACTGGGAAATAATGGATATTTAAAATATTTAAATAGTTTAACTGAAGATACACAGGAATAAACAATTTCTGTGTTTTTTCATTTTGAAACAAAAAAAAGAAGCTCGAAATGAGCTTCTAGAATTATCACTATTCAGCGATTACTTTGATCCATCCTTCTGGTGCAGGGATACGACCCATTTGGATTCCAGTTAATGTATCATATAATTTTTTAGTAACAGGACCCATATCTTCCATTCCACTTGGGAAGCAGATTTCTTTTCCGTGGTCGTTGATTTTTCCTACTGGAGAGATTACTGCAGCAGTACCACATAATCCACATTCAGCGAATTCTGGAACTTCTGAGAAGAATACTTCTCTTTCTTCAACTTCCATACCTAAGATTTCTTTTGCGACGTAGCATAATGAACGACGAGTGATTGAAGGTAGGATAGAGTTTGATTTTGGAGTTACTAATTTTCCATCTTTAGTGATGAAGATGAAGTTAGCTCCACCTGTTTCTTCTACTTTTGTACGAGTAGCAGCGTCTAAGTACATATTTTCAGCGAATCCTTCACGGTGAGCTTCCATGATTGGGTATAAGCTCATTGCGTAGTTTAATCCAGCTTTGATGTGTCCAGTTCCATGAGGAGCAGCACGGTCATAATCACATACACGGATTGTGATAGGTTTTACTCCACCTTTGAAATAAGGTCCTACTGGAGTAACGAATGCACGGAATTGGTATTCGTCTGCAGGTTTTACACCGATTACTGGGTTAGTTCCGAATACATATGGACGGATGTATAAAGTAGCTCCAGATCCATAAGGTGGAACATAGTCAATGTTCGCTTTTACTAATTGTTCAATTGCGTCTAAGAATTTTTCTGTGGATACAGTTGGGATTTCTAAACGTTTACATGATTCTTGTAAACGAGCAGCGTTTAGGTCTGGACGGAATACAACGATTTTTCCATCTTGAGTTGTATAAGCTTTTAATCCTTCAAATACTGTTTGTGCATATTGAAGAACACCAGCACATTCGTTTAATACGATATTAGCATCATCAGTAATAGATCCTTCGTCCCATTTTCCATCTTTGTAGTTAGATACATAACGAGCTTCTGTTGGAATATATCCAAATCCAATAGAAGACCAATCAATATTCTTTTTTGCCATAATTAATCATTCCTTCCTCTGTTATATACTTCAAAAAAGATTTTAAACCCGTAGAATTAATGTGTCAATAAGAAAAAAGAGTAGTCAAGCGACCACTCTTATAGTTTTTCTCCTGTTAATAATTCATAGGCTTCTAAGTATTTTGCGATTGTTTTATCAGCAATTTCTTGAGGTAATTCCCAATCGTGTTCGTTAGATTTTAGCCAGTCACGAGCAAATTGTTTGTCGAATGATGGTTGTCCATGTCCTGGTTCGTAAACATCAGCTGGCCAGAAACGAGATGAATCTGGAGTTAACATTTCATCACCAATCACAACATTTCCGTTTTCATCTAGACCAAATTCAAATTTAGTATCGGCAATGATGATTCCTTTGCTTAGAGCATAGTCTGCACATTTCTTGTATAAAGCGATTGTGCAATCACGTAATGTTTTTGCGTATTCATCACCTTTTCCAGGGAATTGTTTTTCTAATACAGCAATACTTTGTTCGAAAGAGATATTTTCGTCGTGATCTCCGATTTCCGCTTTTGTACTCGGTGTATAAATTGGTTCAGGTAATTTATCAGATTCTTTTAATCCTTCTGGTAATTTGATTCCACATACTTCACCAGTTTTTTGGTAGCTAGCCCATCCACTTCCTGTGATGTATCCACGAACGATACATTCGATAGGTAACATTTCTAATTTTTTGCACATCATTGAATTTCCAGTGTATTGAGGTTGTTGGAAGAATTCAGGCATATCTTTTACATCTGTGCTAATCATGTGGTTAGGTAAGATGTCTTTTGTATAATCAAACCAGAATTTTGACATTTGAGTTAATACAGTTCCTTTTTTAGTGATGATGTTTTTTAAGATAACATCGAAGCAGCTGATACGGTCAGTCGCAACTAAAATAAGGCTGTCACCATTGTCATAAATTTCACGTACTTTTCCTTCTTTAATAGGTTTCATGTAGTTGGCCCTCCTTTTGAAACTACGTGTATATAATACTCGTTTTTCTTTGACAAGAAAAGGCACAAACTTTAAAAGTTTGTACCTAAATTTTAAATTACTTTGGTAATTTGAATGAGCTCTTTAAGGAAACGATACGGTTGAAGACTAATTGATCTTCTGTAGTATCTTTCGTATCGATACAGAAGTATCCAGTACGAGCAAATTGGAAAGAATCTCCAGGTTTGAATTCTTCAATGAATGGTTCGATATAAGTTGTGACAACTTGTAAAGAATTTGGATTTAAGTTCATTTCTCCAGTTTCTTTGTTGTAAACACCTTTATCTTCATCCACTAAGTTTTCATATAAACGAGCTGTCGCTTCTACAGCTGTTGTTGCTTCTACCCAGTGAATTGTACCTTTTACTTTACGACCAGTGAATCCAGTACCGTTTTTCGTTTCAGGATCGTATGTACAGTGTACTGTAGTAACTTTTCCAGTTTCGTCTTTTTCGTAGCTTACACACTTAACGAAATAAGCGTTCATTAAACGAACTTCATTACCAGGGAATAAACGGAAGTATTTCTTAGGAGGTTCCTCCATGAAATCTTCACGATCAATCCATAATTCTCTACCAAATGGTACCATGTGTGTTCCTAATTCTGGATTTTCCATGTTTGTAGATGCTGGTAAGTATTCGATTTCACCTTCTGGATAGTTGTCGATAACTAATTTGATAGGATCTAATACAGCCATAACACGTGGAGCTTTAAGTTTTAAGTCATCGCGGATGCAGTATTCTAACATCGCATAGTCTACTGAAGAATCGGCTTTGGCAACACCAACCAAGTCCATGAATTTCTTTAATGAATCTGGTGTAAATCCACGACGACGTAAAGCAGCAATAGTTACTAAACGAGGGTCATCCCATCCGTCTACTACACCATCTTGTACTAGTTTTTTGATGTAACGTTTTCCAGTAACAACGTTCTTTAAATATAATTTTGCGAATTCGATTTGTTTAGGGAATTCTTCTGGTGTGTTTTTGTATCCACATTCGATGACTACCCAGTCGTATAGAGGACGGTGGTCTTCGAATTCTAATGTACAAATGGAGTGTGTGATGTGTTCTACCGCATCTTCAATTGGGTGAGCAAAGTCATACATTGGATAAATACACCATTGGTCACCTGTATTGTGGTGGGTAATACGAGCAACACGATAAAGAATAGGGTCACGCATGTTGATGTTTGAGCTAGCCATATCAATTTTTGCACGTAATACTTTAGATCCGTCTTCAAATTCTCCATTCTTCATTCCTTCGAATAAAGCTAAGTTTTCTTCTACAGAACGGTTACGATATGGTGATTCTTTACCAGGTTCTGTTAATGTTCCACGATATTCGCGAATTTCTTCTGGTGTTAGATCACAAACGTAAGCTTTTCCTTTTTTGATCAAACGAATAGCCGCTTGATACATGTCTTCAAAATAGTTAGAAGCGAATTTAACTTCACCATCGTAGTGAGCGCCTAACCATTCTACATCGGCAACGATTGAATTTACGAATTCAATATCTTCTTTTACAGGGTTTGTATCATCAAAGCGCAAGTTAAATGCACCGTTATATTTTTGAGCAAGTCCATAATTTAATAGAATTGATTTAGCGTGTCCTACGTGTAAATAACCATTTGGTTCTGGAGGGAAACGAGTAATAATTTTAGCTTCAATTCCATTTTCGATATCTTTATCAATGATACGTTCGATAAAGTTTTTACTGATGACTTCTTTTTCTTCCATAGTCATTCCTCCCTAGCGATTGATATTATATCATGTTTTATTCAATAGTATATAAATAAAAAGAAGCAAGATGATAATTTCTTGCTTCAAATTTTAAAATTGATTGTTCAAATCTTACTTAATAGCCTTGTGGTATTCTTGTAAAGATTTAACTTCACTATATCCAGTTACTTCAGCTTCTACGATACCTTCTACGGCAGCTTTTGCGGCAGCAACGTTTGTCATATAAGGGATCTTCATCTTAATTGCGTTTTTACGGATGTAGCTATCGTCATTTGCGGATTGTTTTCCACTTGGTGTATTGATTACGATTGATAATTCACCATTTGTGATCGCATCGGCAATGTTTGGACGACCTTCGTAAAGTTTCTTGATTTTCTTAACAGGAATGTTGTGAGATGCGATTAATTCGTAAGTCTTTCCTGTAGCTACAATACTGAATCCAGCATCGTAGTATTTTTGAGCTAATTCAACAGCGTCTTTTTTATCTCTGTCATTTAATGAGATTAATACTTTACCAGATGTTGGTAAAACTGTTTGAGTTGCTTCTTCGGCTTTGAAGATGGCAGTTCCATAAGAATTGGCAATACCTAAAACTTCTCCAGTAGAACGCATTTCTGGTCCTAAGATTGGGTCAACTTCAGGGAACATATTGAATGGGAATACAGCTTGTTTAACACCTACGTGAGGAATCTTACGATCTGTTAATCCTTCAACAGGACTTGGTCTTCCTGTGATTTCTGAAGTAACGATATCTGTAGCTAACTTAACCATGTTAATATTAGATACTTTTGATACTAGTGGTACAGTACGAGAAGCACGTGGGTTTGCTTCTAATACATAAACTTTATCTTCTGCAATCGCATATTGCATGTTCATTAATCCACGAACATTCATTTCACGAGCAATTTTCTTAGTATATTCTTTGATTGTGTTTACGTGACGAACAGGGATGTGACGGCTTGGTAGGATACAAGCAGAGTCACCTGAGTGGATACCTGCTAATTCGATGTGTTCCATTACAGCTGGTACGAATACGTTTTCTCCATCGGAAATCGCATCGGCTTCACATTCCATCGCATTTCCTAAGAAACGGTCGATTAAGATTGGACGGTCTGGAGTTACACCAACAGCAGCAGCCATATATTCTTTTAATTGTGGTTCATCGTATACAACTTCCATACCACGTCCACCAAGTACATAACTTGGACGAACCATTAATGGATATCCGATACGAGCAGCAATTACTTTCGCTTCTTCGAAGTTAACAGCCATTCCTGATTCTGGCATAGGGATTTCTAATTTTTCCATCATCGCGTTGAATAAGTCACGATCTTCTGCCATGTCGATTGTTTCAGGAGTAGTTCCTAAGATATTAACACCATTTTTCTTTAATTCGCTAGCTAAGTTTAATGGAGTTTGTCCACCAAATTGAGCAATAACTCCTAATGGTTTTTCTTTTTCGTGGATGCTTAATACATCTTCTAATGTTAATGGTTCGAAATATAACTTATCTGAAGTATCGTAGTCAGTTGATACTGTTTCAGGGTTACAGTTAACGATAATTGTTTCGAATCCTAATTTCTTTAACGCTAAGGCAGCGTGTACACAACAGTAGTCGAATTCGATACCTTGTCCGATACGGTTAGGTCCACCACCTAGAATCATGATCTTTTTGTTGTTTGTGATACGTGATTTGTCAGGAGCGTTATAAGTTGAGTAGTAGTAAGCAGAATCTTGTGTACCAGATACGTGTACTGGTTCCCAAGATTGTTGTAATCCAGCAGCTAAACGTTGTTTACGAATTGTTTCTTCTTCAACATCTAATAATTGAGATATGTATTTGTCTGAGAATCCATCTTTCTTAGCAGCAATTAATACTTCGTCTGGTAATTCTTTACCTTTATAAGTCATTAATTGATTTTCTTCTTCCACTAATTCACGCATTTGATCGATGAAGTAGTGTTTGATTTTAGTTAATTCGAATAATTCTTCTGTAGTAGCTCCTTTACGAAGTGCTTCATACATGATGAATTGACGTTCGCTAGTAGGATTTACTAACATTCCTAATAATTCTTCTTTTGATAATTGGTCGAAGTTTTTAGCGTGTCCTAAACCATAACGTCCTGTTTCAAGAGAACGGATAGCTTTTTGGAAGGCTTCTTTGTATGTTTTACCAATACTCATAACTTCACCAACGGCTTTCATTTGAGTTCCTAATTTGTCTTCAGCACCTTTGAATTTTTCAAATGCCCAACGAGCAAATTTAATAACTACATATTCACCATCAGGATAGTATTTATCTAATGTTCCATATTTTCCACATGGGATGTCTTCTAAAGTTAATCCAGCAGCTAACATCGCAGAAATTAAAGCGATAGGGAATCCAGTTGCTTTAGAAGCTAAGGCAGAAGAACGAGAAGTACGAGGGTTGATTTCGATTACAACAACACGTCCAGATACTGGGTCGTGAGCGAATTGTACGTTAGTACCACCGATTACACCTACAGATTCAACGATTCTATATGCTTGTTTTTGAAGTTCTTTTTGAAGATCTTCAGAGATTGTTAACATTGGAGCTGAACAGAAAGAGTCACCAGTGTGAACACCTACTGGGTCAATGTTTTCGATGAAACAGATTGTGATTAAGTTATTGTTTGCGTCACGAATAACTTCTAATTCTAATTCTTCCCAACCTAAAATTGATTCTTCAATTAAACATTGGTGAATTAAGCTGGCAGCAAGACCACGTTTAGTAATAGTAACTAATTCTTCTTTATTGTAAACGAGTCCTCCTCCGGCACCACCCATTGTATAGGCAGGTCTTACAACAACAGGGTATCCTAAGTCATCAGCGATTGCTAATGCTTCATCTACTGTGTTAGCGATAGCGGAACGTGCACATTCAATGCCGATAGCAGCCATAGCTTTTTTGAATTCTAAACGGTCTTCACCACGTTCAATGGCATCAACTTTAACACCAAGAACTTGTACACCGTATTTCTTTAAAACACCAGCTTTGTCTAATTCTGAACAAAGGTTAAGAGCAGATTGCCCACCTAAGTTTGGAAGTAATGCATCTGGTCTTTCTTTTTCAATGATTTGAGTTAAACGTTCTAAGTTTAATGGTTCAATGTAAGTAACATCTGCAGTTTCAGGATCTGTCATGATTGTTGCAGGGTTTGAATTAACTAATACAATTTTGTAACCTAAGCTTCTTAATGCTTTACAAGCTTGAGTACCAGAGTAGTCAAATTCACAGGCTTGACCGATAATAATAGGTCCAGAACCAATGACTAAGACTGTGTTAATATCTTCTCTTTTGGGCATAGTTATCTCCTTTTTTTGGTTCGCTAATGGGTATAGCGTTTGTGAATATTACTTATTCTGTACTATTATACACGAAAGCGCTAAAAGTTAAATAAAAAATTTTGGAAATGTTCTTGTGAAAAGGCTTACACAAAAAAGCGCAATTAGAGAGTAATCTCATCCAATTGTGCTTTAGCCTCCTCTATATATATAGTGGCATTTTTTGTGTTATTTTCGATTTCTTCTTCGGTAAGGGCACGAACAATTTTAGCTGGATTTCCAAACACAAGACTGTTATCTGGAATTTGTTTGTTTTGGGTAATCAAAGCACCCGCTCCAATAATACAGTTCTTTCCTATGTGTGCTCCATTTAAAATAATGGATCCCATTCCCACGACGGTATTTTCATCAATGGAGCATCCATGTAAGATAGCTCCATGACCTACCGTTACATTCTTTCCTAATACAATGGGAAAACCAGGATCTACATGGAGAACACAGTTATCTTGAATATTAGAACCAGATCCAATCGTAATAATATCCCCATCAGCACGGATGGTCGAGTGAAACCAAATATTTACGTTTTCTGCTAACTTTACATTTCCTAATACGTCAGCATCTTTGGCGATATACACTTTCATTATCTTCTTGGCCTTCTTCCTTTATTATTATGCATGTTCTTTTTAGAAACTGGATTTTCCTTATTTTCTTTTTTCTTTCGAGGACGAATCAAACAGTTTGGCTCATATCCAATCAAATCTTCACGTCCTGCTGTAATTAACGCTTCTTCGACTAGGTTGTAGTTCGCTGGATTTTTATATTGCATCAACGCTCTTTGCATGGCTTTTTCTTTTGGCGTTTTGGCTACGTACACAGGCTTCATATCACGAGGGTCTAGTTCTGTGTAATACATAGCTGTGGAAAGTGTACCTGGTGTTGGATAGAAATCTTGAACCTGTTCCGGTTGATGGTGAATATCTCGCAAGTATTCAGCCAATTCGATTGCTGCATATAAATCACTTCCTGGGTGGGAAGACATTAAATATGGGACTAAGAATTGATTCTTGTTTAATTCATTGTTTAATCGATAGTACTTATCCACGAATAATTCGTATAAATGTCTTCTTGGTTTTCCCATCTTATCCAGCACACGATCACTAATGTGTTCTGGTGCAACTTTTAATTGACCACTAATATGATTTAGGATCATTTCTTTGAAGAAAGTATCATCCTTCTCATAATATAGATAGTCATAACGAATACCAGAACGAATAAATACTTTTTTTACACCATCTAAAGATCGTAATTTTCTTAAAAGATTTACATAATCACTATGATCGACTTTTAAATTTTGGCAAGGCTTCGGCCATAAGCATTGCTTACCTGGACAAGCGCCTTTTGTTTCCTGCTTATCACAAGCAGGTTGTCTAAAGTTTGCGGTTGGTCCACCTACGTCGTGAATGTATCCTTTAAATTCTGGGTCCGCAATCATAATTTTTGCTTCATCGATCAAAGATTCATGACTTCTTGCCTGAATAACACGTCCTTGATGGAAGTTAAGGGCACAGAAATTACAGGCACCTAAACAACCACGGTTGCTGATCAAAGAAAACTTTACTTCTTCAATGGCAGGAATGTATTCATACATAGGATGATACGTTCTCATATATGGAAGAGCATATGCATCATCAAATTCCATCTGGGTTAGTGGACGGTTTGGATGGTTTTGTACTACATAGAAACCATTATAAGGTTCTACGAGTATTTTAGAGGCAAAATGATCCGTATTTAGATATTGTTTATGGAAAGAGCGTGCATAGGCTTCCTTGTTTGTACGAATTTCATCATAGCTAGGAAGAAGGATATAGTCTTCTCCAATGACATCTAAATCTTTTGTACGATATACCGTTCCATCCAAATAAGTAAGATATTGTACATCAATTCCCGCATCGAGTGCTTCTGCAATTTCAACAATGCTGTTTTCACCCATTCCAAACATCAATAGATCTGCTCCAGAGTCAACCAGGATAGATTGCCGAACTTTGTCGTCCCAATAATCGTAATGGGCCAATCTTCTTAGACTGGCTTCTATCCCACCAATCAGAATGGCAGCATCTTTATAGGCTTCACGGATTTTTTGACAATAGACAATAACAGCACGATCCGGACGGTGTCCACTTTCGCCGTTATTGGAATAGGAGTCTTTCTTTCTTCGGTGCTTAGAAACTGAGTAATGATTTACCATTGAGTCAATATTTCCACTGGATACTAGAAATCCGAGTCTTGGCTTTCCGAATTTTTTGAAATCATCGACATTTTTCCAATTTGGTTGAGGTAACATGCAGACTTTAAACCCACGACTTTCTAGTGTTCTACATATAATAGCGGCACCAAAAGAAGGGTGATCTACATAGGCATCTCCACAGACATATACGAAATCAGGCTGTTCCCAACCTCTTTCTAACATTTCTTCTTTCGTTACGGGTAAAAAATTTGTCATATAATATCACCTAGCTTTATTTTATCATACATATCGAAAGTCTGCGATTGCGAAATTTTTATGAAAAAATTACATACATTTGTGAATTTTATCACACCATACTACTGAATTTGTGCTAAAATATTCTCAAAGTTATTAATAAAGGAGATTTATATAATGAAAGAATTTACTTATGTAGTAACTAATCCTCTTGGAATCCACGCTCGTCCAGCTGCATTATTAGCTCAAACATGCGTTGATATCAAAGGATCTGTTACAATTGCTTGCAATGATCGTACAGCTGATGGATCAAACGTGTTACAAATCTTAGCATTAGCTGCAAAACAAGGTGACACTTTAACTGTTGCAGTTGAAGGTGAAAACGAAGACGCTGATATCGCTAAAATCGAAGAATTATTAAAAGCAGAATTAGAAGCTAAAAAAGCTATCCCAGTATTAAAAATTGCATTCTTCGGAACTAAAGATTATGACCGTACTTTCTTCTCAGAATTAACTAAAGTTAAAGGTGAAGGAACTTACAACTCAGATATTAAATATTTCTCAGTACGTTTAACTCCTGAAACTGTTGAATTAGCTAAAGGTTATGATGCAGTATGTATTTTCGTAAATGACGAAGCACCACGTGTTGTAGTAGAAAAATTACACGAATTAGGTGTTAAGTTAATCTTATTACGTTGCGCAGGATTCAACAACGTTGACTTACAAGCAGCTAAAGAATGTGGAATCACAGTATTACGTGTACCTGCTTACTCACCATATGCAGTTGCTGAACACGCTATGGCTATTGGTCAAGAAGCTAACCGTCGTCTTCACAAAGCTCACAACAAAGTTAAAGACAACAACTTCGCATTATCTGGTTTATTAGGTGTTGACTTACACAACAAAGTTGCTGGTATCTTAGGTACTGGACGTATCGGTGTATGTATGGCTAACATCTGTAAAGGATACGGAATGACAGTATTAGGATGGGATGCATTCCCTAACAAAGCGTTAGAAGAATCTGGATTATTAACATTCGTAGAAAAAGAAGAATTATTCGCTAAATCAGATTTAATCTCATTACACGCTCCATTATTCCCAAGTACTTACCACATCATCGATGCTAAAGCTATCAGCATGATGAAAGACAACGTAATCTTAATCAACACTTCTCGTGGACCATTAGTAGATGCTGAAGCATTAATCGATGCAATGAAGATGGGAAAATTCCACGCTGTTGCATTAGACGTTTATGAAGGTGAAGATGCTAACGTTTACACTGACCGTTCAGATGAAGCATTAGCTAACGATATTACAGGACGTTTATTAATGTTCCCTCAAGTAGTATTAACTTCTCACCAAGCATTCTTCACTCGTGAAGCATTACAAGCAATCGCTACAACAACTATGGAAAATGCTCGTAACTTCAACGAAGGTAACCCATACGGAATGGCTGAAGTAGCTGCTAAATAGTTTTATTCAAAATTAATCTCTTTAGGTATCCGAAAGGATACCTTTTTTTCTTGTAAAGATTTGGCTATCAAGAAGATACATGCAAATTAAACCGAAATCTAAAAAAATCCTCCTGCTAAGTACAGGAGGAATTCTTTTCTAAATTGTTTTCTTTGATAGGAAATAAATTGTACCAGTCATTAATAATAGAGTGATCGGGCAAGAAATCAATGCCAGCTGAGAATTGAATGTGTATCCTAAGATTCCAGCTAATAAATATCCAATGGCACAAATGGTTGCACAAGTTAGGGCGTATGGAAGCTGGGTAGCTACATGGTTTACGTGTTCACAATGACTTCCAGCACTGGCCATAATGGTCGTATCAGAAATTGGTGAACAATGGTCCCCGCAAACCGCTCCAGATAAACAGGCAGCAATAGCAATGACCAACATTTCATACGAAGAAGAGAATACGCTACATACAATTGGAATTAAGATGGAGAAAGTTCCCCAGCTGGTTCCTGTAGAAAAGGCTAAGAATACCGAAATTACGAAGATGATACATGGCAAGAACATCTTAACTGTGGATACATTTTCTACGATATCGTGAATGAAAATACTAGCTCCTAATAGGTTAGTCATACCTGATAAGTTCCATGCCATAATCAAAATGATCATAGGAGCACACATCGAACGGAACCCTTCTGGCAGGCAATCCATAAATTCCTGGAAGGATAATACATCGCGCAACTGATAGAAAATGAATGTGACAATTAAGGTAAACAAAGATCCAAATAATAATCCTCTTGCGGCATCACAATCGGCAAAGGAATCAATAAAGGATACCCCTTCAAAGAATCCTCCCGTATAAATCATTCCAATAATGCAAGAAATAATTAAGATACCAACAGGGAAGACTAAATCGATGACTTTTCCGTTTTGATTTGGTGTTTGATTGTCCACTTCCTGATAAGGTCGGCTTTGTGTCGTAAATAAATCTCCATTATTGGCATTATCTTCGTGATCTTTCATTTTTCCAAAGTCAAACTTAAGTACGACAAGTAAGACCATCATTACAATGGTACATAGAGCATAGAAATTATAAGGAATGGTTCTTAGAAACATGGAGAATCCATTGATATTCATGTCTTCAGGTACTGAATAGGTTACGGCAGCAGCCCAGGATGAAATAGGAGCAATGATGCAAATAGGAGCGGCTGTCGCATCTAATAGATAAGCTAGCTTTGAACGAGATACTTTAAAGCGATCCGTAACAGGGCGCATAACGTTTCCTACGGTCATACAGTTAAAACCATCATCGACAAAGATTAAGATTCCTAGGGCAATGGTTGCGAGCTGCGCACCCACTTTGGATTTAATGTGTCGACTGGCCCATGCTCCAAAGGCATACGAGCCTCCGGATTTATTCATCAAGGCAACGAGCGTTCCTAGAATTACAACGAAGACTAAAATACTGGCATTGGATGTGGTTGCGATTTTAGTAACCAGACCACCACTTTCATTGTACACGACGGTATTTAAGGCAAGTAAGATATTCCCATTGGAATAGAGCAAGGCACCTGTTACGATTCCTAAAAACAAAGAAGAATATACTTCTTTAGTAATCAAAGCTAAGGTAATCGCAATGATAGGTGGTAATAAGGATAGTACGGATGTATATGCTTTGGGAACATACTCTGGTCCCACCCTTTGTGGAGTCTGGGTACTGATCCAAAGAAGACACACAACAATCGCAAGAAATGCGACAAACAGAATTTTTTTCTTTTTCATATACTACTTCTTTCTATAACAGTGTTATTATAGGTCTTCCATAAAAAGATTAGTAGCATACAAGAAAAAATGTGTACAAAAAAAGTCAGTTATTCCTGACTTTCTAAGTATTTTGATAAATAGACAAGTAAGCGCTGTGCTTTTCCTTCCATATCGGTGGAGTTATCGATGATATGGTGATGTGGGTGTTTTGACCAGGCTTTAATTAAGGATTTATCCAACGCAACAGCTTGCTCTACATTCTCATAGCGAGCACGGTTGTTTTCAAAAGAGTAAAGTTCCGGTTTTCCATCGGCAACGGTTACTAAATGGAAGATTGCGTCGTATTCATCTAAGAATTCTTGTTCTGTATGACCAACTGTCTTTAATACAGTTTGGAAATCTTCTTCACTCATATATACACGATTATCCATTAAACCACGATCACAAATTAATATGATTTTATCTTTTGGCATAGTCATGGCTCCTTGGGTAAAGATTCTTTCTTTTTGAAGCTGCAATTCTACTTGGCAAATTTGATAGTCTAAATTGGTTCCTGTTGTCCAAGGACAGATTCCTCCTCCGATTAATTCCGTTGCTGTTTCAGGAATGAAGAGTACGGTATATCCTTTTGATTCAAAATGTTTACGAATATAAGATAAAACGGTAGTTTTTCCTCCACAAGGTCCACCGGTAATTACGATTTTTGCGATAGTTGGCATAATAAAATCTCCTACTTTTTCTTCCTCTATATTATACTAGAAATTAGAAAACTTAAAAATATTAAAAATATCACTAAATTCCTATTGACAAACTAGGATATTGCGAGTATATTAATCTCGTAAATGACAAAGAACAGAAGAGTACAGCTGGTAAGCTTTCAAGAGAGTCTGTGGTTGGTGTAAACAGATAAGAAGAATAGCTGGAAGATGGTCTGGGAGTCGCAAAGCCGATATGTAGGTTTTGCCGGGATTGCCCGTTATCGCAATAGAGTATAACTGTTTAAAGCGTACTTGAAGAGGCACTTATCGTGAGGTAAGCGTAAAATTAGGTGGTAACACGTATGACACACGTCCTAATATAGGGCGTGTTTTTTTTATAAATAGCCTGATCCTTTTCAAGCAGAAAAGAAAAAAGAAGGAGGAGAAACGTATGAACAAGTTATTAAAAGTATTGGCAACAGGAGCCTTAACATTAAGCTTAGTTGCATGTGGTGGAGGAGCTAAAGATTCTGGTGCAGCTGCTCAAGATGACAAAACAATTAAAGTAGGAGCAACAGCTATTCCTCACGCAATGATCCTTAACGATGTAGTTAAAGATACATTAGCAGAAGATGGATGGACATTAGAAGTTGTAGAATTCTCTGATTATGTACAACCAAATACTGCCGTTGAAGAAGGGGAATTAGACGCTAACTATTTCCAAACAAAAGGATATTTAGATGATCAAAACGAATCTCGTGGAATGCACTTAAAAGAAGTAGCTGGTATCCACTATGAACCAATGACTATCTTCTCTAAAGAATACAAAGACTTATCAGAAATTAAAGACGGAGATACAATTGCTATTCCAAATGACACAGATAACGAAAAACGTGCCTTAGTTGTTGCTGATGCTGCTGGATTAATCAAATACGATGCAGAAAAAGCTGTTGATTCACCATTAGATGGAATCGTTGAAAACAAATTAAATATTAAATTCCAAGAAGTAGAAGCTGCAAACGTTCCTCAAGTTAACGATGATGTAAACGCATTAATCGTAAATGGTAACTATGCATTAGAATCAAAAATCAAAGATCGCGCAAATAACTTATTCGTAGAAGTTCCAGATATTGCAGCTCGTACTAACTATGTAGTTGTAAAAGAAGGAAATGAAAATTCAGAAAAAATCCAAGCTTTAGTAAAAGCGATCACTTCAGATAAAGTAAAAGCATATATCGAAGAAAACTACGGTTCAGCAGTTGTTTGTGTATTCTAAAATAATGTAAAATAGAGGTGCTTGAAAAAGTACCTCTCTAGTTTTATAAAATTAAAATTTAATTTTGTAAAAGTGGAGAAAAGGAGAAGAGAAGTATGATTAAAGTTACGAATTTAATAAAAAACTTTGATGAACTAGAAGTAATCAAAGATGTATCTTTTGAAATTGAAAAAGGAGATATTTTCGGTATTATCGGACAATCTGGAGCTGGAAAATCAACTCTTTTACGTTGCTTCAATGGATTGGAAGATTACCAAAGCGGAAGCATTGTTGCCCTAGGGAAAGAAGTAAAGAGCTTAAGTAAAAAAGATCTTCAATTGATGCAAAAAGATATGGGGATGATTTTCCAAAATTTCAATCTTTTAAATCGTTTGGATGTCTATGACAATATCGCCTTACCACTACGCTTTTGGAAACAAGATCCAAAGAGTGAAGAAAATAAAAAAAGAATTCATGAGTTATTAAACTTAGTTGGATTGGAAGAAAAGATTCATTCTAAACCAAGAGAACTATCGGGTGGACAAAAACAACGTGTAGCTATTGCTCGTGCTTTGGTTATGAATCCACAAATTTTATTGTGTGATGAAGCAACCAGTGCATTAGACCCAAAGATTACGCAAGATATTTTAGCTTTACTACAAAAAATCAATCAAGAATTAAACATTACGATCGTGATTGTTACCCACCAAATGGAAGTTGTTAAACAAATATGTAATAAAATGGTGTTCTTGAAACAAGGAAAAATCGTTGCCCAAGGAAAGCCAGAAGATTTATTCGTATCTTCTAATGAAGATATTTTGGACTTTACAGGAAACGATGCAGATATTCTTCCAGATTCAGGAATCAATATTAAACTATTCTTCACAAACAGCAATTCAAAATCACACACAATTACTTCGTTGGCTCGTGATTTGGACATTGACTTTGACATCTGTCAAGGTAAGCTTGAAAACTTTAGAGGAAGAATTCTAGGAAGTTTGATTATTAATGTAGAAGAAAAAGATGAACAAAAAGTATTAGATTACTTAAAAACTTGTAACGTAGAATGGGAGGTATTATAAGATGACACAAACAATGATTGATGCCAGTCTTCAAACCCTATACATGGTGTTTGGAACAACCTTCTTCTCGGTTGTATTAGGATTTATTCCTGCCATCGTTTTAACCTTAACAGCGCCAGATGGATTGAAACCAAATAAAGTTGTATATCAAATTTTAGACTTTATTGTAAATACATTCCGTTCTTTCCCATTTATTATCTTAATGGTTATCGTAATCCCAGTCACAAGAGCCATTGCCGGAACTTCTATTGGATCCACTGCAGCCCTTGTACCACTAACAATTTCTGCCATTCCTTTCGTAGCTCGTGTTATTGAAAGTGCATTAAGAGGAGTGGATCCAGGACTTATTGAAGCGGCTAAATCTTTTGGGGCAAGCGATATGCAAATTATGGTACGTGTTTATTTCAAAGAAGCTTTGCCAGCTATCCTATCTGGAATCATCTTAACTATGATTTCTATCGTAGGATATACAGCAATGGCTGGAGCTATTGGTGGAGGAGGATTAGGAGATGTTGCGATTCGTCGTGGATATCAAGCCTATAACCTTAAATACTTATTCGTTACATCCGCCATTCTGATTGTCTTTGTACAAATCGTACAAAATATTGGAAACTGGTTATTTAAAAAATTGTCGTAACAAAAAAATGGAGGAATCAATCGATTCCTCTTTGTTCGTTTTAATAGAAATGAAAACCTTCCTGGGCTTGTTTGCGACGCAATTCTCTACGCTTATTCGCTTTTTCCCATTCTATCCTATCTTCTTCTGTTTCCAATTTTAATTTCGGTAATGGAGCTGGTTTATCCTTGTCATCCAAACCAATTAAGGTGAAATAGGCTACATTTACTAGATCTCTTTGTCCGTTAATGTGTTCCACAAAGGTTTCGACTTTGATTTCCATGGAACAAGTACCAACATGGGTAACCTTTCCTTTCATCACTAACATTTCTTCTAAATATACTGCACTTAAAAACTTCAAATTGTCCACGGATCCCGTTGTCACATTCATTTGAGCATGTCTTCTGGCTACTAGTGCTGCAACTTCATCAATCCAGGACATTAATGTTCCACCAAACAGACGTCCAGCTGGGTTTAAGTCATTTGGACGAACGATATGGAAGGTTTCCACTTGAGATTGGGAAACTGTTTTTCCTTGTATAGTCATATTATTTATCCTCTTCTTATAAACAGTATAAATAAAAGAAGTGAAAAGTTCCACTTCTTAAATAAATTTGTAATATTGAAGAGCGTATTCAATCCCATCTTCGTCAATGTGTCTGGTCACAAAATCTGCCGCCTCTTTAGCCTCTTTTGTACCATTTCCCATACAAATGCCTAGACCTACTTCTTTCAACATATCGATATCATTATCTCCATCTCCAAAAGCCATGGTATCTTGAATATCAATTTTGTAATGTTCACAGATTTTTTGTATGCCTATTGTTTTTCCACCGGTTTTAGAAATAATGTCAAAGCCATCGTTAGACCAAGAGACTAACTTACAGTTGGGTAGTTTTTGAATAATTCTTTGAGCATCCTTTAAGTCCGTAAAAAGAGAAGCCTGATAAATATCTTCTCCACAATAGGATTGTATTTTTGGTGTATCCGAAGTGTAGGATTCTGATATCTTTTTAATATATTCATTTACGATATTGATGTAACAATCTTTTTGATTGACCAACATGGTAGCTGTTTTCTTTTCATTAAAAATCTCTACGATATTTCTTTGATCTTCTTTGTCAAAAGGATGGTGATAAAGAATGTTTAAATCTTTGTCCAAACACAATTGTCCGGTTAATAGAACATATCCATCAAAAGGGAAGTCATGCATCGGAAGTTCATCCAGTTCGCAATAATGACGACCTGTTGCTAAGAATACTTTTATGTCGTTTTCCTGAAGCTGATATAAAGCTTTTAAAGTTGAAGAAGGAATATCGTGCTGGGTATGGGATACAAGTGTATTGTCGACATCAAAAAATGCGATTTTGGGTCTAATCATTATAAATCACGCGATCTTCCTTGATTGTCTTTTTTGTATATTCTTGATCTGGATAGCCCAGGATACAAATTCCAACACCTACGTATTCTTCCAAATTCCATTTTTTTAACCATTTTTTTCCTTCTTCGGTTTCCATCATGGAATCACAACGATTGATCCAGCAAGAACCCACACCAATCGCATAGGCACCCATCTGCATATATCCAATAACCAAGGAACCATCCTTAACATTATTTCGGCTTGCTCTAGGCGCTAAAATCAAACATACAGTTGGTGCTCCATAGAATGGATCGATATCTTCTTTGACCCAGATTTGAGCATTTAATTTGGACAATGCAGATATATCATTCTTATCTTGTACAACGACAATTTTTGTATCTTGAAGATTCATACCACTAGGTGCACTTAATCCTGCATCAAGTACCAATTGTAGTTCTTCTTTTGAAAGTTGTTCCTTTTTAAATTTACGACAACTACATCGTTTTAAAATAGTATTAATCATATTGGTAAATCTCACTTTCTATATTTTATTGGAATAGACACCACAACATATTAGTTCTTCATCAAGCACTCCATTTATAAATACAGATTATTTAAGTGGATAATTGATTGATAAATTACAGTGCGCAAAGTAATTATGCACGAAAATACCCACAGTGCGCAAAGTAATATTTGTTAAAATACAATATAGTGCGCAAAGTATCGCTATTCATAATATCTATTTGATAGAAGAATCATAGCTTCATAAGGCCTGCATACATATTCATCTTCCAACTTGAACTCTTCATAATTGGATATAAGAACCTCTCCTTGTACAAATTCCTCTGGAAGCCATATTGTTTTCTTTCGATTGGAAAAGTTTGTGATCACAAGTACCTTTTCCTGTTTGTTTTCTCTGGTATATTCAAAAATATCTGTATCGTATTCGTTTATTAATTCAAACCAGCCATCTTTAAAAACTGAATATTGTTTTCTTAATTGAATTAATTTTTGATACGTATAGAAGATAGAATTGGAATCCTTCAATGCTTGTTCAACATTTATTTCTCTATAATTATCATTTACTTTTAACCAAGGCGTATTGGTACTAAATCCCGCATTATTAAGATTATTCCACTGCATTGGTGTACGAGCGTTGTCTCTTCCTCGTTTATAAATAGAATCCATAATGGATTCATGCGATTATCCCTGTGCTCTTCTTTGATGATAGAAATTCAATGTTTCCAAATCGTTATATTCTTCCATGTTCCATTTGACATTGGTCATACCAATTTCTTCTCCCTGATAAATAAATGGAGTTCCCTGCATACCATGAAGAAAAATCGCTAACATTTTGGCGGATTCAACTCTGTATGTTGCATCATTTCCCCATCTGGATACAATTCGAGGTAAGTCGTGATTGTTAAGAAATAAGCTATTCCATCCTTTATTGTATAAACCCTGCTGCCATCGTTTGAAACATTGCTTCAGTTCTACTAGATTCAAAGGAATTGTATTCCATTTTTCATATTGCTGATCAATACACATATGTTCAAATTGAAAGACCATACTCAATTCATTTCCATTTAGATTGGAAAAGAGCTTTGCGTTATCCGTGTTAGCGCCCCATGCTTCTCCAACGGTGACAATTCCTTCATGGATAAAAGCTTTTTGGGATAGCTCTTGCAGATATTCATGAAGTCTAGGCCCATTGTTTCGTATTTTTAATGCAGGAACTTTTGCGATTTGATCAATGACATCCAGACGGAACCCTTCAATTCCTAAATCTATCCAGAAACGAATCATTTTATATAATTCTTCTCGCAATTTTGGATTCTCCCAGTTTAGATCGGGCTGTTGTGGAGAGAACTGGAAGAAATAGTATTGATTCAATTCGGGAACCCATTGATAAGCTGGACCTCCAAAGGTGGCCATCATATCGTTAGGATAGACACCTTCTTTTCCATCTATAAAGATATAGTAGTCATGATAAGGATTGTCCTTGGATTTTATAGCTTCTTGAAACCAGGGGTGCTGGTTCGATGTATGATTGAGTACTAAATCTAGAATGATGGAAATACCTCGTTTCTTTGCTTCGCTGATTAGTAACTTCATGTCTTCCATATTTCCAAACATGGAATCGATTGCCTGATAATTAGAAATATCATATCCGTTATCGACTTGTGGAGATTCAAAAACAGGTGATAGCCATACTCCATCGATACCTAGTTTTTCTAAATAATCTAGCTTGGAAAGAATGCCTGGGATATCTCCAATTCCATCTCCGTTGCTGTCCATAAAGCTTTTTGGATAGATTTGATAGAATACCGCATTTTGCCACCAGTCTTTTTTTGTCTTATCTAACATACAAATAGATCTCCTTTATGAAAAAAGGCAGTTTCCTGCCTTTTGCGAGTATTAATCTAGATCTTCCCCATTGGAAGCGATGACTTTTTTATACCAGTAGAAAGAATCTTTTTTGTAACGAGCACCTTCACCCGTTCCATCGTCTTGATAATCAACATAGATAAATCCATATCTCTTATACATTTCACCTGTGGAAGCCGATACTAAGTCAATGCATCCCCAAGGTGTATATCCCCATAGTTCCACACCATCTTCGTTAATGGCTGCATCCATTGCCTTGATGTGATCTCGTAAGTAATCAATGTGATATGGGTCATGACAGGATTTGTCATCATTCAATTCATCGATGGCTCCTAATCCATTTTCTACGATCATCAATGGCAATTGATAGCGATCATACATGTAGTTTAAGGCAATTCGTAATCCAGTTGGGTCAATTTGCCATCCCCAGTCAGAAGCTTTTAAATAAGGATTTTTGAATCCCATAGAAATGTTTCCAATTGTACTTTCAGCCGCATTCGGATCGACCGTAATACAGTTTGTCATATAGTAAGAGAACGAAATAAAGTCCACGGTACCATTTTTTAATGTTGCCTTTTGTTCATCCGTTAATTGAATGTCAATTCCTTTATTTTTGTATTCTTGAAGTTTATAACGTGGATAGTATCCTCTAGCTTGAACATCACAGAAGAAGTAACACTTATTAAAATCTTTCCAAGTTTGAAGAACATCTTCTGGGTTTGGTGTTAAAGGATACACAACGATATATCCAATCATATTTCCAACTTTATTGTTTGGATCAATTTCATGAAGGATTTGTACAGCTTTTGCACTGGCAAGTAATTGATGTTTGGCAGCCATCGCAATTTTGTATGGATCACAAGTTGGTACACCAGCTGCTGTCCATCCACCAAATTCTAAACAGTTGATTTCATTAAAAGTTAGCCAGTATTCGACTTTTCCTTTGTAACGATTACCAATCGCTGTTACATATCTTTCAAAACATGGAATGGTTCTTTCATCAACCCATGACCCCCAGGCATTTGTTAGTCCAACAGGTGTTTCATAGTGAGAAATGGTAACCAATGGTTTGATACCGTATTGGTTACATGCATCAAACAATCTGTCATAGAATGCCAAACCAGCCTCATTTGGTTCTTCTTCCATACCAGTCGGGAAAATTCTTGTCCAGTTGATGGACATACGATAGGTTTTAAATCCCATTTCAGCGAATAGTGCGATGTCTTCTTCAACATGGTGATATCCATCACAAGCTTGGTGTGAAGGGTAATCGTATCCTTCAAAACATCCAAACACGGCATCTTCTGGTGCTTCTAATCCAAATACAGGTCCCTTGTGGATTTGTCCATCGCTGGTCTTGTAGGTTACATAACGTAAAACTTCACGAGAACCTCGAGTTACAACATCGGCACTGGAAATCCCTTTTCCATCTTCGTTCCAGGCTCCTTCAAATTGGTTGGCAGCCGTAGCTCCACCCCATAAAAATCCTTTTGGAAAACTCATAATTTTCAACCTCCTCTTATTATAAGTTTTGTACTAAAATGTAGCCTTCTGGATCGGCTTTTTTAAATCCCATCTTATTATAAAAAGCACAGGCACGTGTATTGTTTGGATCCACGGTAATCATAATTCCTTTGACAGAAATAGAACGAAGATATTCTAATAATGTCTTCATTAAACGAGTCCCATTTCCACCACCTGTGTATTCTTCAAGTAAATCTACGTGCAAATGTGCAGGATAGTCTTCGTAGAACTTTTGATGTACTTCTAATGTTCCATAATACCTTTGATACTTATCTGGATCGATTTCTTTTAATAAGTCTACATATGGTTCCATACATTTTTCATAATGTTTTAAATCGGGAGCACAAAGAATATATCCACATACTTTGTCTTCTTCATTTAATAGGACAAAGGCAAGTTCTTCATTAATATATTCATCGCAATATAAAGCTAAAGTAGCTTGTTGCGCTTTTTTATCTTTAAAGCGTGAAGTGGATTGGGAAATACAGACCGCCTGAACTTGTTCTTTGTATTTTGATTCATATTTTACGACTTTCATAATTCTATAACCTCTAAATCATCTGGGACAAAAATATTTCCAGAATATACGCTTCGTCCCTCTAGTGTATATTTCATTTTGCGATTTGAAATGTCAGTATCTTCCGTGTGATACAAGATAATGTTTGGAATGTGTAACTTTTCAGCTAGCTGACAAGCTTGTAAAGCAGTTGAATGTCCCGCACGTTCGGGCTTGAAAGTTTCTTTTTGGCTATATAAACAAAAGGCCTCGTGCATTAAATAAGTTGTGCTGGTGCACATATTTTCCCGTGAGAGTGGTTCATCCCCACAGAATGTTAGTATATGCTCATCATCATACTCATAATTAAATCCAAATTGCGCGATTTTCTTGGCCTGGGTATCAAAAAATTGAATCCTATGATTAAGAATCTTTCGTTCTTCTAAATCGGAAATAGGACAAAAAAGCAAGGTTTTTCCCAAACAGCTAAGTTCTTTTGTGAACAGTTCTTTTGAAATATTTATAATCTTTTGGATGCATTCCGGATGAGAATATAAGTAGATTGGCTCTTTAATTTTTCCCATCATGGTATACATGCCAATCATTCGTATTAACCAGAATACTCCCATAATATGATCCGTATGCGCATGAGAAATAAAAACAGCTTTGATTGAACACAAATCAATGTTGGCCTGTTCCAACTGGGTTAAGATTTGTCCACCTCCACCGGTATCCACTAAAAAATATTCATGATCTTCTTCTAACACAAAACACGTATTGTAACAATGTGTTACAATCGCATGTCCTGTCCCTAACATCGTGCATTTCATATGATTTTTACCTATTGTTATTTTATCATAGATTCTTCTTTTTTCGTTTACACAGTTATTGATAATCTTGTGAATTGCGATTGAAAGATATCAAATTTAAGCAGTTTTCAACAACTGAAAAAGAAAAAAATATATAATTGGATTAGAAACAGGTGATATATATGGAAAAAAAGAATTATACAAGTGCTTTTATAAAGCCGATTATTCAAGCGTGGTTATCGTCTTTGGATTGTACAAGGGATTCTTCGGACTATAATCGTTTGTTCATTGAAGAACCACAGAATGAATTTGATGAAAGAGGGTTTCAATTAGTTCGCTTTGGGATTATGCAGTTCTACGATAAATCGGTGAAAAAAAGAGAACAAGGAAGCTTTTATGGAGACATATTAGAACTTTCTATTTACGAAGAATATGTTGATTTTGAGAATAAGGATAAAGAACCATCCTTGACAGGCTACTTAATGAAAATACATGCACAACCTATTTATTATCTACATTTTGAAATGATAGACTTTGAATTTGTCTTGGAACAATTGGCTTCTTTCTTTAAGTTCTTATACAAAACGGAGGAAGAAGACATTGAGATGAAAGTATTCCCTTCAAATATTCAAAGCATTCTAATCTGTTGTACAGTAGGATTGACATCGGGCTATTTTGCCAATCTGCTTCAAGATAAAATGGATCAAGATAAAAAGGATAATACCATTAAGGTACGAGGCGCCAGTGTAAATCGATTACCGGATATCATCAATGAATATGATATCGTTCTCCTTTCGCCACAAGTTTATTATTTAGAAGAAGAATTGAAGGAAAAATATGGAGATAAGATTCAGAAGATAGACCGAGTTGATTTTGCAACCTTCGACTTTAACTCCTTACTAGAGAAGCTATATCATTCTTTGAAATAAAAAAGGAAGAAAAATATGAGAAGAATACTACAAGTGCTTTTGAGCGTTTCTGTTGTATGTTTCTGCAATTTATCAAATATAAACGCAAAAGAAGAAACCATTGTTCTTGCTGGATCCGATTATCAAGGTAGTGATCCTACGCAAAGTGCAAGACAGGTAACAGAAATCTTAACAGCCATGCAAAGAGATGGCATCGAGGCCATTGATGGTTTCTTGTTTGCGGGAGACTATACAGTTAAATTAGACTATAATGCGAAAGATTCCAATGAAGGGCTGACTTCTTTAAAGACGACGGTACAAAATGTGTTTCCTTCATTAAAAGAGGAAAATATTGTAATGGAACAAGGAAATCATGATAATTCAAAAGTAGGAGAACCTATCTATCATTCAGAAAGCGGTCTTCATACTTTTGATGCATACAGCGTATATGTAATTAATGAAAAGGATTATCCTTGGGAGTCTGGAAACCAAGCTGGCTCTTATTATGAAAATATAGATGTTCATACCGCAAATTGTCTTAAAGATAGTCTTGAGAAGCTGTCCAAAGAGAACTATGAGAAACCGATTTTCGTACTTTGCCATATTCCACTTCATATAACCACTCGAACCAATTTATATGGAGATGGCGAATATGGAAAGTATATCTTTGATGTATTAAATGAATATGGAAAGAAAAATTTAAACTTATTTTTCCTATATGGCCACAATCATTCCAAAGGTTGTGAAAACTATTTAGGAGGGGCAGCGGTTTTCTTAAAAAAAGGAGACGAAATATATATTCCCGTACTTGGTTGCAAACATGGAGCGAATATGGAAAAGGGAGTTACCTATACAACAGAAACATTAAATTTCACGTATATGAATGCTGGCTATGTTGGCTATTTTAAAGACCGAGGATATAGTGATGGTTGTCTAACCATGACAGCTTTTAAAATTGATGAAGAAAAAGTAGAAATCGCTCGGTATTCCAAAGAAGGAATTCATGAATTGAAGGCGAAGGGAATCCATGCCAATGCGTATCCAAGTATTGATGATACTTTGATCTATGAAAGTTCACAAATTGTATATTTAGAAAAGAGCGAGCTACATAAGGCAAAGGATAAAATTAGTGAAGCATGTTCATCGGCACTTCAGATTATAAAAGAGATTGGGATTAAATGATTCCCAATCTTTTTAATTCATGATAAATACCATCTTCTTGTACACTTTCACAAACTGCGTCTGCCACTTCTTTTAATCCTGGATTGGCATTTCCCATCGCAACGCCTCTTCCACAAGTTTGGAGCATAGCTAAATCATTCATGCCATCGCCAAAACCAATACTTCTTTCTTTAGGGATTTGTAGATAATCTAAAATTCTTTGGATCCCTACTCCTTTATCTGCATCCGTACGATTGATTTCACAATTATAGTCATCCCCGCTGACACCATGAAGAATAAAGTAAAAATCAGATAATTCTGGCTTTATTTTTTCTAAAGTGTCTTTGCTATGCACAAAGAAGCAGATGGTTTGTACTGGTACGGGCTTATCTTTAAAATCTTTGAGAGGTTGAAAGTTTAATGCTTGGGACATTTCCGCTTTCATCCTTTCTATTTCGGAATTATCCATATCGGCATTAAATGATAAGATAAACGCATTCATAGATTCTTCGTCCAAATATGTGGCGTGGTCTGTCTCCAAAGTATACGTGATATGATTTTCTTCAAAAAGAGAAATCGCTTTTTGTACCAGTTCTTCTTTCATCCAAGAGTGATGAAGAACTTTTCCTTGTACTTCAACATATCCACCAGCACTAATTACAGCACCATCAAGTTCAATAGGCGGAATGGAATTTGCACCCAAAATTGTCCTTCCGGTACATAAAAATACGAAATGCCCATTGGAACGAGCTTGTTGAATGGCTTCTTTTACACGATTTGAAATTTGATCCTGGAACACTAAAGTTCCATCGATATCTAAAAATACTGCATAAGGTTTCATAATTTTATTGTATAGAAAAGTCTTCTTTTTTTCTAGGATTTAGGCAATAGGAACGACCGTATGTATAGCGAAGAAGTAAGTCATTCACTCTTTTAGACAAACCTTGTCTGGTAGAGTATAATGAATTTCAGTGAGGATTAGAATTATGAGTGAACAACTATCAAATAAAACCTGTATTGAATTTACCGAAGTCTTAGCTTCTAAGGCACCTGTACCAGGAGGGGGAGGTGTTGCCGCCCTAGTCGGTGCTCTAGGAAGTGCTTTATGCTCCATGGTAGGAAACTATACAACAGGAAAGAAAAAATATGCATGTTACGAAGAAGATATTCAACGCATGTTAAAAGAAGGCGAAGAGATTCAAAAAAATTTATTAGCTTGTATCGATAAAGATGCTCAGGCTTTTGAACCTTTATCAAAGGCTTATGCGATTCCTAAAGATGCACCAAATCGACAAGAAATTTTGGACCAAGCCAGTGTGGATGCGTGCCAGGCCCCTTTAGAAATGATGCGAAACATTTGTCGCAGTATTGATCTACTCGAAGAAATGCACATTAAGGGAAGTGTCATGCTTGCCAGTGATGTTGGATGTGGGGCTTTATGTTCTAGAGCCGCATTAGAATGTGCTTCTATGAATATTTTTATTAACACAAAATATCTACCAGAAAAAATTAAACAATCGTTGGAAGAAGAAACGATTCAAATGTTGGATACATACATTCCAAAAGCAGAAGAAACAGCCAAATTAGTTATGGCAAAATTGAGAGGATAATATATGGCAAAGATTCTAAAAGGAAAAGCGGTAGCGGATGCCTTAAGCGAAGCAATGGCAGCCGACGTACAAACATTAAAAGAAAAAGGGGTAACACCAACCCTTGCGATATTCAGAGTTGGAGAAAGAAGCGATGATTTGGCTTACGAAAGAGGAGCTATGAAACGTTGTGAAAAAGTTGGGGTACAAGTAAAAAATGTTGTCCTACCAGCCGATGTAGAGGAAGATAAATTCTTTGAAACATTGGAATCATTAAATAAAGACGATTCCATTCATGGAATTCTAATGTTCCAACCGCTTCCTAAACACATTGATGGGCAAAAAGCTCGTAAAATGTTGGCTCCAGAAAAAGATGTAGATGGAGGAACCGATGGATCCTTGGTTGGTGTATTCACAAATACGCAAACTGGTTTTTCTCCATGCACAGCTCAAGCAGCTATGGAAATTTTAAAATACTATGATGTGGATCCATGTGGAAAAAAAGCAGTCGTGATTGGAAGATCTTTAGTCATTGGTCGTCCCGTAGCAATGATGTTGATGCACAAAAACGCCACTGTGACTATTTGTCATACACGCACAAAAGATATTCCTTCTATCACAAAAGATGCGGATATTATTATTGCAGCTTCTGGACAAATGGAAAGCTTAGGAAAAGAATATTTCGCACCCGGACAAACTATTATTGATGTGGGAATCAACTGGAATGAACAAAAAGGAAAACTATGTGGCGATGTGAAGTTTGAAGAAGTGGAACCAATCGTCGATGCGATTACACCAGTACCTGGAGGCGTAGGTAGTGTAACTACAAGTGTATTGGTTTCACACGTGGTAGAAGCCGCAAAAAGAACTTTAATGTAAATCGTATTTCTTTTATAATATAAAAAAGAAATGCGGTGAAATAATATGGCAATCAATTTAAAAGAAATCATAGCGAACGGATTGTTGGAGATTTGTGAATGGAAACCTTTGGATAAGATTACAGTAAAACAGGTTTTGGAGAAAACTGGGGTATCACGTCAAAGTTTTTATAATCATTTTATAGATATGGACGATTTAATTCACTATATTTACGATTCAAAAGTTGTTCCAAAATACAATTCAAAAAATTTGGATATGAATTTTTATAAGAACCTTGTTGAATCTTTTGATAATATGCGTAAATATAAGAAATTTATGATTCAAGCTTGCAAGATGGAAGGACAAAATTGTTTAAAAGATTATATTTTCACACATTGTGAAGAATTTGATCTTCAATTTCATCAAAAATTATATGGGTCCCAACCTATGCCAGAATCCCTAAAATTAGCAACAATCTATCATGCACATGCATCAAGTTCTATGAGTTTATCCTGGATCCTTTCTGGAATGGGTGTGTCTAGTGAAGAAATGGCCCGATTGATTTGCCAAATGCGAGGGGTTGGAATGGAAGCTTTATTTAAAGATGGAGCACATCCAGGAAATCCTTATGAGATTAGAGAATAGACTATCTTCGGATAGTCTTTTTTAAAGGAGGAAGCATGATTCCCTATACATTAATACAGTGTACGATCAATGATTTAGATGTACGTATTACCGATTGTTCCATCTATCATTTGGAATTTCGGGTACCAGAGAAAATAGACACAATTCATAAAATTCAGGTTTCTTTTTATATTGGAAAAACGTACGAATCGATTTCTCTTCAAAATTATACGGTTGAACAAATGGAACAAGGAGAATTTTTTACTACCTATCGTGTTGAAATCGAACAAGAAAAGTATGCAAATCATGTTCGGGCTTTAATGCAACGCATGCAAGACTACATTTCTTTAAAATTAGAAGATCAACAAGAAAAAATAACACGATACCCGGTGGAACTAGACGAAATCTATCCAGAATCGAAAAAGGATTTACTGCAATCGATGTTTTTTGATCTTTGTCCGGATTCTAAATATAAGGAGATCCTAAAAGAGAAGAAAATAGGAATCTGTTTAGAAAATCCAACTTTAGTAGATCAATTCTTAAAACTGGAATGGAGTGCATTTCAATCGTATTATTTTGAACAGGCCTGTCTTCAAAATCATCCTATTAGGGATGTAAAGATTGAGTATATTTATATTGGAAATTCGTTTTGTGAACATCTATTTCCAAACAATGACACGCTTTCTAAGGTAATAGAAAAATGTAGAAGTCTACACTTAATATGTGTTGTTGTATTTTCTCCAATGAAAGAGCACAACATTCAACGATATAAAAGTATTTTAAATATATTAGATTCATATAGTGAAGTGGTCATCAACGATTTGGGCATGCTGGAACTATTAAAAGAAAGTACTTTTAACGTAACATTAGGCGTATTACTCAATAAACATTTAAAGGATACAAGAATGCAGTATGTCGATTTGAACCTTGAGCATTTCATCCAAAACGAAAACAGCTACAACTATAAATTAAGCTATGAAAGTTGTGGATATGCCCTGGAACATAAAGCAGGAAGCGATTTATACTTTCCAAAATATCAAACCAATACAGCGAGTATGTGTACCATGTATGCCAAATGCCACAATGGCAATCGGGCTTACCAACAAGATGTATTCGAATGTCCTAGATATTGTGTTTCCCAACACTTTTTATATCCTAAACACTTAAATACGATTGGCGAATACAATAGTATTTTCGGTTACGATTTAAGAAGCCTTCAGGAAAGTGATTATCTAGAGAAAATATCAGAAAATGCAGAGAGAATGATAGTGAGTGTGTAGATATGAAAATTACAGTAGGTATGGGAAGTATTGACGAATACATTCCTTATGTAGAAGCGGGAGCGGATGAAGTATTTATTGGCTATGTCCCTCCATATCTTCTTCATCAGTATGAAAATCTTCCTTCTGTGAATCGGAGGGAAGTCTTGTATTCCAATGTTCAAATCGGAGCACGAAGCGAGCTGCAAATCTTAGCCAAGATGGTGAAAAAGGTTGCAGTCCCTGTTTCTATTACTTTAAATTCTCTATACTATCCAGTCAGTATGCTTCCTTTCTTGAAACAAATGATCTTGGAATGTATCGAAGATGGCTTTGATACTTTTATCATTGCGGACGTTCATCTTCTTTCCTATTTGAAAAAAGAAGGTATTTTGCCAAAGATAAAGGTGCATATTAGTGGAGAACTTGGAGAAATGAATTCTTTTGTGCTTCAATACTTAGAAGAATATGAACCCGAACGTATTATTTTTCATCGAAAAGTGTCTTTATCCAATATGGAAAAAATGATGAAAAAGAATCTAGAATATGAAGCATTTGTACTCAATGAAAATTGCCATTTCCACGGTGGATATTGTCAAGGTCTGCATTGTGACGGACTGCATCATATGTGTCTGGTTCCTTATAAAATGGAAAAAGAAGTTCAAGAAGTAGAAACCAGTATAGATTGTTTAGGGAAAAGTGGATGTGGTATTTGTGCTTTATATAAACTTTCAAAAATGGGAATCCAGTATGGCAAACTGGTTAGTCGAGGAAACTTTATGGAAGAAACCATAGAAGATATTATGGAACTAAAAAGAGCTTTGCGACTCGTAAAAGAATCCAATAGTGAAGAAGAATATGTGAAAAAAGTAAAAAAAGAACTTTTTGAAAAAGGATGTTCCATGCAGTGTTACTATCGAGATTGACAAAAGGGAAGAAATGTCAAAATCTAGATAGGAAATAGAGTTTATAAATCGCAGGAAATGGATCCAATTTTATAAAATATAAATAACCAATAAAGGAGAATTTTTATGAATTATGTAACATTACCCGATACAGATTTAAAAGTATCAAAAGCCTGTTTAGGATGCATGGGATTTGGAGATGCCCAAAAAGGTATGCACAAATGGACTTTGGACTACGAAAGCACAAAAGAAATCATTAAAAGTGCATTAGAAGCTGGAATTAACTTCTTTGATACAGCTATGGGATATCAAGGCGGAACAAGTGAAGAATATGTAGGAAGAGCTATAAAAGAACTAACACAAAGAAATCAGGTTGTGATTGCGACCAAGTACGTACCTCGCTCCCCTGCACAAATAGAAGCAGGAATCAGTGCTAAACAACACATCTTTACTTGTTTAGAAAATAGTTTAAAACGCCTGGATATGGATTATATCGATTTATATTATTTACACATGTGGGATAATGACACACCTATTGAAGAAACAATGGAAGCATTAAACGAATGTGTAGTTTCTGGAAAAGTTCGTTACATTGCCGTTTCAAACTGCTTTGCCTGGCAATTGGCACAAGCCAACGAAATTGCCAAACACAATGGATGGGCACCTTTTGTAGCCGTACAAGGGCACTACAACTTAATCTTCAGAGAAGAAGAAAGAGAAATGGTAAACTACTGTAACCAAAATGGAGTATCTATGGTTCCTTATAGTGCTCTAGCCGCTGGACGTTTGGCTCGTAAAGTGGGAGAAAGTTCCAATCGTTTAGAAAAAGATGCATTTGCGAAAGGAAAATACGATGCGAGTGCCGAAATGGACAATCAAATTATTGAACGCGTATACGAACTATCATTAAAGAAAAATGTATCTATGACAGCAATCTCTTTAGCCTGGTTAATGACAAAGGTGGCTTCTCCGGTTGTTGGAGCTACTAAGCCACATCATTTAGCAGGAATCGTGGAAGCGATGTCGGTTACATTTACGGAAGAAGAATTCCAATACTTAGAAGAATTATACCAACCTCATAAATTAGTAGGGGTTATGGCCAATCAAAAAGGAAGTCGCTAGAAAATGCGACTTTTTTTCTTTATAATGAAGCCATGGAAATTAAATTATTAGAATACTTTTTAATGGTTGCCAAAGAAGAAAACATTACAAGAGCAGCCCAAAAACTATATATCACTCAACCCACTTTATCTAGACAACTAGCTAAACTCGAAGAAGAACTTGGGGTATCTTTGTTTAAGCGTGGTCAATACAATATAACATTGACCGAAGAAGGGGAACTTTTAAGAAAACGTGCACAAACAATTGTGCATCTTACCAATTCTACAAAGAGCGAACTACATAAGGAACAAGTGGAACTGTCTGGAGAAATCACCATCGGTTGTGCAGAAAGTGTAAACATGCGAATTCTAGCAAGGTGGATGAAAGGCTTCCAAGAAAAGAATCCGAATGTCTTGTTTGAGATTCAAACGGGAACGGCTGATGACATGGTTGAAAAAATGGATAAAGGCTTGATTGATCTGGCATTGATCCTAAAACGTCTGGACTATAGTTCGTATCCATACATTGCGATGCCTTTGCGAGATGAATTTAAAGTTTTGTTGCCAGAAAATCATCCTTTGGCAAGTAAAGAAGCGATTACCCCTAAGGATTTAGTAGGAGAGAATCTACTGATTCAAAAAAAGCCTGGTGCCAACAACATTATTTCTAGCTGGCTGGGCAAATATTTGGAAAAGACGCACATTGTTTCTTATTTTTCTATGCCATTGAATATGGCATATATGGTACAGGAAAATATGGGAGTTGCACTGACTTTGGATCTGGATGTGCAATTTAAAGGTTTGTTGTGCAAATCGATTTCTCCTTCGATTGATGTAGGAAGTGTATTACTCTATCGAAACCAGGAAAACTCGGTTCTTGTGTCGGAATTTATCGACTATATCAGAAATACAAAAAGCGAATAACTGAATATGCGAAACAAGCATTTTACATAACTAGATGCTTGTTTTATTGTTTATGTAGGAGGTAGGTCATATGTTCTCAAATCAAGCATTACGCAAAATGTTAATTCCTTTGTTCTTTGAACAATTTTTAGTGATGTTGGTAGGTTTAGCTGATACATTCATTATCTCTTATGCTGGAGAAGCTGCTGTATCGGGAGTAAGCTTAGTCAACATGTTCAATACGATTTTCATCTATTTATTTACAGCTCTTGCAGCTGGAGGAGCGGTAGTAATCAGCCAATACATTGGAAATCAAAATAAAAAGCTATCCAATGAAAGCAGTTCCCAATTATTAATGTTCAGTGCTGTATTCAGTGTCTTCATGATGATATTTGTGTTGGTAATCAAAAATGCCGTCTTAACAATGTTGTTTGGACATGTTGAAGAAGCCGTTATGGAAGCTGCACAAACATATCTTCGTATTTCTGCATATAGTTATCCAGCTTTAGCCGTTTATAATGCCGGAGCTGCTTTATATAGAAGTATGGGAAAAACAAGTGTAACAATGTACATCTCTATTTTCTCAAACGTAATCAATGTCGTAGGAAATTGTATTGGAGTATATGTACTTCATGCCGGAGTTGCCGGGGTTGCTTATCCAAGCTTATTAGCTCGTCTATTTAGTGCCGGCGTAATTACTGTATTGTGTTTCAAACAAACCAATGCTGTATACTACGAAAAAGAAATGGTATTCAACTGGAATGGTCAATTATTAGGAAAAATGTTGAGTATTGCGATCCCAAATGGATTTGAACAAGGTGTCTTCCAATTGGTAAAAGTAGCCTTAGGAAGTGTTGTTGCTCTATTTGGTACTTATCAAATCGCAGCCAATGGAATTGCCCAAAGTATCTGGTCAGTCGCAGCTTTAGTAGGGGCAAGCTTCTCACCTGTATTTACTACTGTAATTGGGCAATGCATGGGAGCTGGAGATATTCAACAAGCCGATTTCTACTTTAAGAAATTAATGAAATGGGCTCTTGTATTCTCCATCACATGGAATATTCTTATTGGATTAGGCACTCCACTTATGATGAATTTCTACAATGTCAGTGAACAAACAAAAAATTTAGTTATTGAATTGGTCATCATTCACAACATCTTTAATGCGATTGCATTCCCATTCTCCGGACTTCTTCCTTCTGGATTAAGAGCCTGTGGGGATGTAAAGTTCACAATGTATGTTTCCATCCTATCTACAGTTGTTGTACGTTTGGTCTTATCAATTATCCTGGGTGTATGGTTCAACATGGGTGTTGTCGGAATTGCTTTTGCGATGTGCTTTGACTGGACAGCTAGAGGAATTGTCTTTGCGTATCGTTTTATGAAAGGTGCATGGAAAAACATGCGAGTCATCTAATATGAAAAAGTTTATAATGAATTTAATCAAAACAGGAATGCTTCTTTCATTAGTTGCCTGTTCGAGCCAACCGGCCGTTAAGAAACAAGTTAGTGAAGAGGAAGAAGTAGTACAAGTAGAAAAGCTGGATGGAGAAAAAATAGCAGTAGTTTATTTTTCGGCAACCGGAAACACAAAAGAAGTTGCGATAAAACTATCCGAAGAGTTGGATGCAGATCTATATGAAATTGTTCCATCTGTAGCGTATACAGAAGAAGATATTAATTATACAGATGATGCATGTCGTGCCAATCGAGAAATGAATGATGAGTCTTCTAGACCAGAGTTTGAAGAAATTCCGGAAGTGGAAAAGTATTCAACGATCCTATTAGGATATCCAATCTGGTGGGGAACCGCTCCTCGTATCATTCAGACCTTCTTGGAAACCTATCCATTAGAAAATACTAAGATTTATACTTTCTGCACTTCTGGAGGCAGCGGGATTGAACAAAGTTTAAAAGATCTTCAAGGTTTATATCCAGAAAAGAAGATTGTTAATGGAAAAAGATTTGGATCTTCTTCGAAGGAAGAAGTCAAAGAATACTTACAAGAAATAGAATAAGGAGGACTTTGTATGTATTTAGGATATGAAAAAAACATGGAAGAACGTCTTCAATACTTTTTAGAAGATGTTGAACAAAAGGTGAATCTAGATGATACAACAAAAGTATTATCGCGATTAGCGGTTATGATCGGATCACAAGGTATTGATTTGTTTAAACAATATTTGCCTTATGCCTATACAAAGGTATCTGGTCTACAAATTCAAGAAGTCGTTTATCAGGCTACTGCTTATTTAGGAATGTCTAGAGTGTATCCATTTGTACAATGTTTAGGTCAACACGTAGATTCTTCAACCACAACGATTGAAAATCGTTTGGAAGTAGGATCTGCCAAACAATGTGAATTATTCGGACCACACATGAAAGATTTCTATAAAGGTGGACAAGTAAATCAATGGTTAGCGGAAAACTGTTTTGGAGATTACTATACTCGTGAAGGTCTAGACAACAAACAAAGAGAATGGTGTACATTCTGCTACTTATATGCACAAGGTGGAGTAGAACCTCAATTAAAGTCGCATATCGCAGCGAACTTAGGGCTAGGAACTTCCAAAGAGTTCTTATTAGATATTGTAAAATACAACATTCCAATGATTGGTTATCCTCGTACATTAAATGCGATTCGTTGTGTCGAAGAGGCTTAATATGAAGAATACAAAAGAAACTTGTTCCCCTTTTGAATTAGGGGGTGTAAATCCAGTCATTCAATATTTTTCTGGAGAAAGTTTTTATGCCACATTAACAAGTAATGAAGCTCAAACTGATATAAGCAATGTAACTTTTGAACCGGGATGTCGAAACAATTGGCACATTCATCACGGTTGTCAACAAATTCTAGTTTGTGTTGGTGGTGAAGGCTGGTATCAGGAATGGGGAAAAGAACCTGTGAAAATGGTTCCGGGGAGTGTTGTAGAAATTCCATTGGATGTGAAACACTGGCATGGAGCTACCAAAGATAGCTGGTTTGCTCATCTTTCTGTGATGTCTAGAACAATTCCAGGAAATCATGAGTGGTTAGAACCGGTTAATGATGAAGAATACAATAAATTATAGGAGGCAATTATGGCAAAAATTAGTACTAAAGAAGAAATGATGAAAACCGATGCGTTTGGAATCGGTGCACTAAATACAGGCTTTGCGCAATATTTTATTAACGATTCTTTTTTAAAACCTTTAACAGGACAAGGAGAATTCCCTGTTTTCAACGTAACTTTTGAACCAGGATGCCGCAATAATTGGCATATCCACCACGCTACAACTGGTGGAGGACAAATCTTACTTTGTACCTATGGTGAAGGATGGTATCAAGAGGAAGGGAAAGAACCTGTTAGTTTAGTGCCGGGAACTGTTATCTGTATTCCTGCTAATGTGAAACACTGGCATGGAGCTAAAAAGGACTCTTGGTTTAGCCATGTAACGTTTGAACCACCAGGAGAAAACACTTCAAACGAATGGTGTGAACCCGTAAGCGACGAAGTTTATTACGCATTATAAAACAATAAAGAGATAGGTTTGTTTCCTATCTCTTTTGATTCCATATACCGATGACTTCGTTTGTGGTAGAAATGGTGATAAAGGCCTGAATTTGTTCTTTTTCTAAAAAGTTTAACAGACGCTTGTACTCATATTTTGTCATGATGGATTGTAGCTCCATCTTTTCTTTTTGATCATATCCTCCAATGACTTTGACCATGGATACCCCTCGTTTCATGTTGAATAGTACATATTCACGAATTCGATCGTAATCATCAGAAATGATACAAACGCGTTTTTTTCGATTGAATCCATCGATAAAACTGTCGATAATCAATCCATTCGCATACGTCCAAAACATAGAAATAATCATGGTTCCTAGATCGTATACGAGTAAAGAGCTGGCGGCTACACTCATTCCGGCTAAGGTTACACTGGTTCCTAAATCCAATGGGGTATATTTATTTAGTATTTTGGCGACAATGTCTAGGCCTCCACTGCTTGCGTTGGTTTTAAAGAGCATCGCTTGTCCTAGGGCTACGATAATACTATATAATAGGGCATCGTAGATTCCACTTTGCGTTAACGATTGTACATTTGGAAACAATTTCTCAAAAATAGCTAAATATACAGAAATTAGTATCGTTGTATAGATGGTCTTGGCACCAAATTCCTTTCCAATTAATACAATCCCAATGACCAATAAGAATACATTGATAGATAAAGTAATAATAGATACGGGTAGAGGAATGAAATGGGAAAGTACATAGGCTAAACCGGCAACACTTCCTATCGCTAGTTGGCTAGGTCCTAAAAAGAAATAAACGGCAACCGCTACAATTCCCATCGCAAATGTTATATAGACATATTCTTTAATTTTGTTCATGAATGTAGTATAACAGTGTAAGCTTTTGTAACCAACTTGAAATATATTTACATTTCGCCCGTATAAAATGTAAAAAGGCCAGATTATTTCTGACCTTGAATGAAATGTAAGAATGAACTTAACAGTTCGTTTTCGTTATTGCTTTTCCAAACGCGAATAATTGGTTCGTGTTCGTTTTCTCCTACCAATGGAATAAAGACAATATTTTCGGCATCCACTAATTTCGAAGTCACATAAGAAGGAAGAATAGAAATTCCTTCATTAGCAGCTACCATCATTAAGATTGTTTCAGGGTTGCTCGATTCAAAGACAATATCTGGCTCGTATCCAGCTTGACGGTACAATTCCATATAAGCCTGGTCTCCATAAGAGAAGCGACTTTTAGCGTGTGTATAGTATAAGTTTGTCTGGTTTGCCAAATCTTTACGTGTTAAGATTTTTCTTTGCGCAAAAGGGTGTGAAGTATTTAGTGCAACATAGAATGGTACATTTTCCACAAAATCGGATTTGACATTTTCTTCTGTCTTGATGTTTGTACTATCCCAGGTAAAGATTAAATCGTAGTCTCCATTTAATAATCCAGCAGCCAAAGTATCGCTGTCTTCACGATAACATGTGATAAAGATATTTGGATGAGAGTCATGGAATTCTTTTAAGTAATTGGATAAAGAACTTCTTTCATATCCACGGATAAATCCAATACGAAGCGTACCCCCAGTTCCTTGACTGGCTTCTTTGGTTTTTTGAACTGCATATTCATAACGTTCTACAATAGCCATGGCTTCTTGTAGGAAAGTCTTTCCAGCATTGGTTAATTCAATCGGACGCTTGGAACGATCAATTAATTTAATACCTAGATTTGTTTCCAAAGCCTGCATTTGTTGGGTGATGGCAGTTTGCGAAATATAGTGTGCATTGGCTGCTTTGGTGAAGTTTTGATATGTAGCTACAGAAATGTAGTATTGAAGTTGTTGGATATTCATGGAGTACCTCCTACTATAATATTTTCTTATATTATTACATAGATACTATGAGCATTTCAAATACTTCCTAAGAAGAGTAGAATAGAAAAGGAGAAAAAAGTGCATGTCAAATCAAAAAATATCTATTTATATAAGTATGTTACTTAGACACAGACCAGAAGAAGCACAATTAACTATGGACGAGCATGGTTGGGTGAGTGTAGAATCGCTAATTCATGGAATCAATACATATTCAAAATATAAGATAGACCAAACTCTTTTAGAAGAAATTGTTTTTTCGGATAATAAAGGAAGATTTCGTTTTAACGAAGAGCATACGAGAATCAAAGCCTGTCAAGGACATTCGATTGATTGGGTGATTCCAAAATTATCCTACTTAGCTCCACCTGAGATTCTATATCATGGAACAACGCGCAAAGCTTGGGAAAAGATTCAGAATTGTGGTTATATTTCTAAAATGAAACGACACGCTGTACACATGAGTGCGAGTTTAGAAATGGCAAGTCGCAGTGCAAAACGATGGAAAAATCAAGAACCTGTTGTTCTTTCAATCGATGCACAAAAAATGCAGGAAGAAGGATATCGTATTGGAGTTAGTGAAAACGCAGTATGGTGTATAGAAAAAGTCGATACAAAATATATCTTGGAAGTGATTCCTTGTGAGAAATAGTGATATAGTTATTTCATTGAATAAAGAAACGGAGAATCTTCAAATGAAAGGATTTACTTGGAAATTAGCATTGTTGGATGCATGTCCGGTATTGTTGTTTGGAATTTCAGTTTTATCAATCGGTGCAAAGTTCAATAATCCATTTTTTAGAATAGGAGCCATTCTATCTTTTTTAGCAGGACTGGGAAAAGTAGTGTGGAAGATATTATTAGCTTGGAAACAAAAGGATGTTCGGATTTTATCCAACCAATTTAAATATTGTATGATCAGCGGCGCTATGATTATGTTCATTTCTACGATCATGGCAAAAGTAAATTGGCTATCCCTTTTTCAAGCCATGTGTACCATGCCTTCTGTGATCTTTTTTGGGATTGGAATCATAGGAATGGCTTTGATGGGGTATATGGCTAAAAACTGTTCCCAAGAAGATGCGAAAAATAACTGGATTGAAGAAGTGATTAATACACTCGCACAATTATGTATTCTATTAGGGATACTATTTATATAGAAATGAGAGGTTTTATGAAAGTAATTAGTACAATTCAATTATCAGAAAAGTTAATAGAAATGGCAAAGCAATTAGGTGATTATACATATATACCTGTAAAAAATATTACGGTGGAAGATGTACAAGATGTAGACATCTGTATAGGGAATGTGCCAGCTAGATTTGTTCCGGAAATGAAAAACATTAAATGGCTGCAATTGGACAGTGCGGGAAGTGATCAGTATGCCTATACTATAAAAAAAGATGCGATTTTAACCAATGGATCCGGAACTTTTGGCGCAAGTATTGCTGAGCATATAATGATGGTCATACTAATGGCCTTTCGCAATATGACTTTTTATGTAGAATCCAAACCTATACACCGTTACGAAAGAATCATTCCGAACAAAATGATTCAAGGTTCTACTTTCTTGATTTTAGGAACGGGAGATTTGGGTTCGGAGTTTGCGAAAAGAGTAAAACTATTAGGAGGAAATACGATTGGATTAAAACGTACTCCGGTGGATTCTTTAGCCTATTTTGATCAAGTGGATACCCTAGATCATATGGAACAATACTTTGATCAAGCGGATGCGATTGTCATGACGCTTCCAAATCATCCTTCAACGACGCATATCATTAATAAAGATACTTTATCAAAAATGCGCAAGGATACGGTTTTGGTGAATGTAGGTCGTGGTAATGCGATTGATGAACAAGCTCTATATGAAGCATTGTCTTCGAAACAAATTGCTTGTGCTTGTCTAGATGTATATGAACAAGAGCCTTTAACAGCAGACAGTCCTCTATGGGATTTAGAAAATGTGATTTTAACACCTCATGTGGCGGGAAACTATGCGAATAAGATTACATATGAACTGTTCTATGCGATTGTTGAAGAAAACATTCAACATTATTTAAAGAATGAGCCAATGCGAAACGTAGTAGATCGTGTATTTGGATATTAGGAGTATTTTATGGCAGTAACAACCGTATTATTTGATTTAGACGGAACTCTATTAGGAATGGACCAGGACAAATTTACTAACGCTTATTTCTCTTTGATGGCAAAGAAAATGTGTGCTTTTGGATACGATCCAGACTTGTTGATCAAGAATATCTGGAAAGGGACCGCTATGATGGTCATGAATAATGGAACGCATACAAACGAAGAAGTATTCTGGTCATTTTTTGAAAGTGTATATCCTGGAAAAAGTAAAGAAGACTATCCAAAATTCGAAGAGTTCTATCGTAATGAGTTTCAACGAGTAGAAGGGATTTGTGACTCTCACAAAGAAGCAAACGATATTGTTCAACTTTGTAAGAAATTAGGATTTCGTGTGGCTTTGGCAACCAATCCAATTTTTCCTTCCGTAGCTACCGAAAGTCGAATTCGCTGGGCAGGATTAGATATAGAAGATTTTGAGTTGGTTACAACATATGAAAACTCCTATTCTAGTAAACCAAATCCTCAGTATTATGTAGAAGTATGTACAAAACTTGGGGTAAAACCAGAGGAATGCCTTATGATTGGGAACGATGTTGAAGAAGATATGGTAGCACAAAAATTAGGGATGAAAGTTTTCTTGTTGACAAATGACATGATTAATAAAAAAGAAAAGGATATCTCACAATATCCAAATGGCGATTTCGAAGCTCTAAAATCATTTTTTCGAGATATAGCTTAGAAAAAAATATATATGGTAAATATTCGAGATATTAAAAGCGATGAAAATAACTGGTTTACTTATGGAATATTTGATTCTACATCTTTATTTCATGAGGAAATGAAAGTCATGATTTTTACGGACGATGGAGCGAGTTTGGAAGATGCCTATCGTTGTATAGAACACTACAACAGCTTGACAGATCAAAGTGACCTTTATACGCAAATCGAAAACATGTTAAAACCATTTTTCCTATATATGTATGAGGAATGGGGAGCTATGGAAGATGTATATGAAGAAATTGCGGATTCTTTAGAACCAGTTATAGAAGGTTTTAAGAAAGGCGAAGCTTTATGTTCTTACTTATATAGTCCAACACTTCTTGTATTTCCACAATTGGAAGGAGAACTTGGATATGGCGTTGAAGCGGAATGTCCCTGGGAACCAGAACACATGTGCTGTATTCTAATTCGAAATGAAAAGGTTGTATATGTTGGGCCTAGCGAAGGAAATGATCCCTGGCAAGACGAAGAAGATTATTATTGTATTTGGAATGAGGAAGATTAAGAAGTGTATAGCACTTCTTTTTATATGTACACTTATTGTGTCACATTAAAGCTCATTCTATAGGTACAAGGAGGAAACGCTTATGATGAATTACGTATTTGTTGAATTTTTATCGGGAAAGAATGTAGTGGAAATTACTAATGAACAGGAATATTCTTATTTTCGAATTTTTTTAGAATTTATTGGGGTCTTAGGATTGCAAGAGAGAAACTATGAATACTGGTTAGAACAAACAACCGATTCAACTTTGTACTTTGAATATGGGGATGCCATTCACCTTTCCTGTGCAAGAGAAAACGCAATTCAAGTACTGGAATTGTTGATGATTCGTAATTTGGATTTGAAAGAAGATCAGCTGTTTCCTTCTTTTGAACAATATCGCTATACAATCCAACAAAGAGCAACGACTTTGATCAACGGAGTCTAAAGAGTTGCTCTTTTCTTGATTTTATCTATAATGAAACTTAAGGAAAAGAGGACTATTGTATGAGAGTAGAAGATTTATTTAGAAACGCAAATTTTAATACAAATACAAATCCACAACCACAGGAACCATTCTTATTAAGTAAAGGAAAAATGGTGAAATTCATTGTCTTGGAATTAGTGATTGTGGCTATTGCCTGGTATATTACTGTACCCGCTTTTGCGATTAACAGTGAAGGCTTGATTTTCTGGGCTATCGCTTTTGCGATTTTGTTTACCCTGTTATCTTTGGGATTTAATGAAACAAGCATCTTTGGAATGCGTGGGATTTTATCCAAATCGTCTCGTACCAACGGAATTAGCCGTGTGTTCCACTATTTAGCGATTGCTTCGTTTGTACTTCCATTATTATATATCTTTGTTTCACCATGGGTATGTGGACCGATTTTTAATGCGAAGTCGTTTGCGAATCGTATTCAAATAGAAAATGTGGACTTTAGCAATGTCAAAGAAGTGGATTTCACAAAAACGCCTATTATTGATCGTAATTCCACAATGGTATTAGGGGACCGTGTCATGGGACAAATGCCAGAATTGGTTTCGCAATTTGAAGTAAGTGATGAATACACACAAATTACATATCAAAATACAGTATATCGAGTAACACCTTTGGAATACGCTTCCGTTATTAAATACTTTGGAAATCGTAGCGAAGGAATTCCAGCCTATATTATGGTAAATTCCGTAACCGGAGAAACAAAGCTAGTAAAATTAAAGGATTTAGGATTGGATGGAATGAAGTATGTACCAAGTGGATTCTTTAATGAAAACTTGGAAAGACAACTTCAAATGCAGTATCCAACCACAATCTTTGGATCGCCATCTTTCGAAATTGATGAAGATGGACATCCTTGGTATGTTTGTACAACATATAACTATACTGGATATGGAACAAAACGAAGAGTTACCGGTGTTGTATTGTTTGACCCAATTACCGGAGATTCTACAAAGTATTCGGTAGACAAAGCACCAAAATGGGTAGACCGTATTTATCCTGAGTCTTTGGTTATGGAAGAAGTAGATGACAATGGTATGTATCAAAATGGTTTCCTTAACTCTATGTTTGGTCAAAAGAATGTAACGCAAACAAGCGATGGATATAACTATTTAGCACAAGATGGAGATATCTATATTTATTCGGGTATAACTTCTGCAACCAATGACTCTTCCAATTTAGCTTTTGTGCTAGTTAACTTGCGTACACACGACGCAATGAAAATTAAGAGTCCTGGCGCTAATGAATACAGTGCGATGAATAGTGCAGAAGGGGAAGTTAAGAACTACGGTTATCATGCAACCTTCCCATTGCTGGTTAACGTAAAAGGAAATCCAGTTTATATGATGGCTTTAAAAGACGACAGTGGATTGATCAAGAAGTATGCCATGGTTGATGCAACAAATTATCAGAAGGTAGCGGTTATTGATCCAGATGAAGGATTTAAAACATTGAAGAAAAAATTCTTAGGAACAGAAGTTGAAGAAGATGATGATACTTCTAAATATTTAGAAAAGGACATTGTGATCGCGGATGTACAAATCTTAAATGTTGATGGAAAATCAAAATGTTTTTTAGTGGATGAAGAAGGAAAACGTTATAAAATCACTGTTTCAACTAGTAATGAAGATATTGTAGCGTTTATTAAAGCAGGTGATACGTTAAGCATTCAATATAAAGAAAGCGAAGATGTATCTGTAATTAAAAAATTAAGCTGGAAGGTAGAATGATATGATTCAAGATATTTATCCTCATCATTTAGATAATCAATTTCGTAATAAAGAAATAGAAGACGAAGACTATGTGGTTTTGTTTCATGGACTTAACGTATGTATGAGCAAAAATTGGAAACTGCCTACATATAAAGAAGTGAAACAATTTGGATTCGAACTTCAATATGCATGCGCTACGGATGGACAAGCATATTATGTAACGCGTAAAGAAGTGGATCCGATTAAATTAGATGGATATACTTATGTGGCAAAACAAGCTTTTCGTCAAAGTTTGACTCCAGAAGATCGTGCTTTTTGGTTAACAATCTTAACTTGTTGGCATATATATAAATGGTATAGCATGCACCAATTCTGCGGTCATTGTGGAAAAGAACTGGTTCATGCAGAAAAAGAAAGAATGATGTATTGTCCAGAATGCAAGAGCATGTTTTTCCCAACAATAGCTCCATGTGTGATTGTCGGTCTAGTGAACAAAGATAAAATCTTAATGTCTAAATATGCTGGAAGAGCCTATGGTGGATTTGCACTATTGGCTGGATTTATTGAAGTTGGAGAAACCCCAGAACAAGCAGTAGCTAGAGAAGTAATGGAAGAGGTTGGATTAAAAGTAAAGAACATTCGTTATTATAAGTCACAGCCTTGGGGTACAGATTGTAACATGTTACTCGGATTCTATTGCGATTTAGATGGAGACGATGCAATCCACATCGACCAAAACGAATTGTCTATGGCTGGCTGGTATGGTCGAGATGACATCAATATTCAAGATATAGGTATTACCCTAACTTATGAAATGATGACGTATTTTAAAGAGCATCCAGAAGAATTTTAGAATGTTTCTATAAAAGAGACATTCTTTTTCTTTTATAATAATAAAGAGAATATGAGGAAATACATTATGAACAATTTTTTGTGGGGAAGTGCAAGCGCAAGTTATCAATGTGAAGGGGCTTGGAAAGAAGATGGCAAAATAGAATCCATGTGGGATCACTATTTACATGTAAATAATTTAGAAAATGGAGATGTTGCGAGTGATCATTATCATCGCTATGAAGAAGATATCCGAAGAATGAGGGATGGTGGACAGAATGCGTATCGTTTTTCTATTTCCTGGTGTCGGATCTTAACTGAAAAGAATGAAATCAACCAAAAGGGAATTGAATTTTATCGTTCCTTGATCCGCTGTTGTAAAGAAAACGGATTGGAACCCTTTGTGACCTTATATCATTGGGATTTACCACAATATTTGGAAGAAAAAGGTGGATGGTTAAATAAAGATACGGTTTATGCGTATGAATATTTCTCAAAAGTTGTTTTCGAAGCTTTTTGTGGAGAAGTAAAGTACTGGACAACGTTTAATGAACCACGATGGTTTATTTTTAATGGATACTGGATTGGAAACTATCCTCCTGGAAAAAAGGATAAGCAGCTAACGACTTTGGGAGCGTATCATGTCATGTTGGCCAATGCCTTAGCTATTCGTGCTTTTAAAACTATGCATATTCCAGGTCAGATTGGCATTGTACATTCCTATACACCAATCGATGGTGTAGATGATAGCCCGGCTTGTTTAGAAGCTATGCGTTTTGCGGATAATTATTGTAACAATTGGGTACTGGATACAGCAGCTTTAGGAGAAATTCCAGAAGATATGTTAGAGAAGCTTGCTTCAGAAGGGGTGGATCTTTCTTTTATCTTGGAAGAAGATAAAAAAATAATGCGCGAGAACACCGTTGATTTTTTAGGATTGAATTATTATGCTCGTGCTTTGGTTAAACCGTATACAAGTGGAGAAACAGAACTGATTGTAAATAATACAGGTAAAAAAGGAAAAGGGACTTCTAAAACGATTATTAAGAACTGGTTTGAACAGGTTATGGATCCCAATAGTGAGTATACGGAATGGGATACAGAAATATATCCAAAAGGATTGCAAGAGGGATTAGTTCGTGCTCATAAAAAATATGGAGTACCATTATTTGTTACAGAGAATGGTTTGGGATTCTATGAAGATGTCTCAAAAGGAGAAGTGAATGATGTGTATCGTATTTCATTCTTAAACGATCATATCAATGCGATATTGAATGCGATGGATATGGGAGTGGATGTAAGAGGATATTTCGTGTGGAGTCCTTTTGATCTATATTCTTGGAAGAACGGTTGTGAAAAAAGATATGGTTTAGTGGCTATAGATTTTGAAAATAATTTGCGAAGAATGCCTAAAAAATCATACTTTTGGTACAAAGAAGTGTGTGAATCCAATGGACAATCAATTTATAGAAAAAAACATTAAAAAGTGTTTGACATTCTATTTTATCGTGATAAACTTTATCTGCACGCTGAAAATATAGGGCTAATTACGGCCCTATAAAAAAAGGGTAAAAAAAGAACCACCCGAAAACGTGTGTTTAAAAAATAAGAAAGAAATTTGAAAGGAGGGCTTTAAAATGCCAACAATCAACCAATTGATTCGTAAAGGTCGTAAAGCCAGTGAAAACGTTTCTAAGTCTCCAGCTTTGAACCGTGGTTACAACTCATTAAAGTCTAAACCAACTAACTTATCTGCTCCTCAAAAACGTGGAGTATGTACTCGTGTTGGTACAATGACACCTAAGAAACCAAACTCAGCACTTCGTAAATATGCCCGTGTTCGTTTATCAAACGGAATGGAAGTTACAGCTTACATCCCAGGAATTGGACACAACTTACAAGAACACAGTGTTGTATTAATTCGTGGTGGACGTGTTAAAGACTTACCAGGGGTTCGTTATCACATTATCCGTGGAACATTAGACTGCGCTGGTGTTAACGATCGTCGTCGTTCTCGTTCTTTATATGGAACTAAAAAACCTAAGAAATAAGTCAATCGTGAAAGGAGGAAATTATAATGCCTAGAAAGGGACACATTGCCAAACGTGACGTTTTAGTAGATCCTATGTATAATTCCAAATTGGTTACTCGTTTAATCAATAAAATCATGATTGATGGAAAAAAAGGGGTTGCTCAAACAATTTTATATAACGCGTTTGAAATCGTAGAAGTTAAAACAGGAAAACAACCAATGGAAGTTTTCGAACAAGCATTGGAAAACGTTATGCCTCAATTAGAATTAAAAGTTAGACGTGTAGGTGGTGCTAACTACCAAGTACCAGTTGAAGTAAGCGATGAACGTCGTTTAACTTTGGGATTACGTTGGATCGTAAACTACGCACGTTTAAGAAACGAAAAAACAATGGAACAACGTTTAGCTGCAGAAATTATCGATGCATCTAACGGTTCAGGTCAATCAGTTAAAAAACGTGATGACACTCACAAAATGGCAGAAGCAAATAAAGCATTTGCTCACTACCGTTGGTAAGATTGGAGGTCATGAATCATGGGTAGAGCGTATAGCTTAGCAAACACTCGTAACATCGGTATCATGGCTCACATCGATGCCGGAAAAACAACAACAACTGAACGTATTCTTTACTATTCAGGGGTTAACCACAAAATTGGTGAAACACACGATGGTGCTTCAACAATGGACTGGATGGAACAAGAACAAGAACGTGGTATCACAATCACTTCAGCTGCAACAACTTGTCACTGGAGAAAATTAGACGGAACTGGTGAAGAATGTCGTTTAAACATCATCGATACACCAGGTCACGTTGACTTCACAGTAGAAGTTGAACGTTCATTACGTGTATTAGACGGTGCCGTTACAGTTCTTGATGCTAAAGCAGGTGTAGAACCTCAAACTGAAACAGTTTGGCGTCAAGCTACAACTTATGGAGTTCCTCGTATTGTATTCTGTAACAAAATGGATGCAACTGGAGCAGACTTCTTAATGTCATGTGACACAATCGTTGATCGTTTAGGAGCTAAATCTTGTCCTATTCAATTACCTATCGGAGCTGAACAAAACTTCGAAGCAATTATCGATATTATCGAAAGAAAAACTTACTACTTCTCTGGTGACTACGGTAAAAACATTACAACTAAACCAGTTCCAGAAGATATGGTAGATCAAGTTGAAGAATATCGTCAAAAATTATTAGAATACCTTGCAGATTATGATGAAGACTTCATGATGATGGTATTAGAAGGTGAAGAACCAGAAATCAGCGAAATCAAACGTGTATTACGTATCGCTGTATGTAACGGTGACTTCTTCCCAGTATTATGTGGATCTGCTTACAAAAACAAAGGTGTTCAATTAGTATTAGACGCTGTAGTAGATTACTTACCAAGCCCATTAGATGTACCAGCTATTAAAGGTATTACATTAGATGGTGAAGAAGATGTTCGTGAGTCAGATGACAACGCTCCATTCTCAGCGTTAGCATTCAAAATCGCAACAGACCCATTCGTTGGTAAATTATCATTCTTCCGTGTATACTCAGGTATCGCTACTGGAGGAAGCTACGTATTAAATGCGACTAAAAACAAAAAAGAACGTTTAGGACGTATCGTGCAAATGCACGCTAACTCACGTAAAGAAATCGATATGGTTTATGCCGGAGATATCGCTGCAGCTGTAGGTTTAAAAGTAACTACTACTGGAGATACTTTATGTGACGAAAAGAATCCTATCATTCTTGAATCAATGGAATTCCCAGAACCAGTTATCGAGTTATCTCTAGAACCAAAAACTAAAGCTGACCAAGACAAAATGGGATTAGCATTATCAAAATTAGCTGAAGAAGACCCAACTTTCAAAACATATACTAACGAAGAAACAGGACAAACTATCATCGCTGGTGTAGGTGAATTACACTTAGACATCATCGTTGACCGTTTACGTCGTGAATTCAAAGTTGAAACTAGCGTAGGACAACCACAAGTTGCTTACCGTGAAACAATTCGTGCTACTGCTGATTGCGAAGGTAAATACGTTCGTCAATCAGGTGGTCGTGGACAATATGGTCACGTATGGATTAAATTCGAACCAAATGAAGGTAAAGGATTTGAATTCGTTGACGCTATCGTCGGAGGTTCAGTACCTCGTGAATATATCAAACCTACAATGGAAGGTTTAGTTGACGCTTTAGATCACGGTATTGTTGCTGGATATCCAGTAATCGATATCAAAGCTACATTATTTGATGGATCTTACCACGATGTTGACTCAAGTGAAATGGCTTATAAGATCGCTGCATCATTCGCATTACGTGAAGCTGCTAAAAAATGTAAACCAGCAATCCTTGAACCAATCATGTCTGTAGACGTAACTGCACCATCTGAATACTTAGGTTCAGTAATGGGTGACGTTTCATCTCGTCGTGGACAAATCACTGATCAAGAAGAACGTGGAAACGCAATTATCGTTCGTGCTATGATTCCACTTTCAGAAATGTTCGGATATGTAACAGACTTACGTAGTTTCACTCAAGGTCGTGGAAACTACTCAATGAAATTCGACCACTATTCAGAAGTACCAAAGAGTATCGCTGAAAAAATCATTAAAGAGAATTCTAAGTAAAATCGTTGATTTTACTTAGGTTCTGAATTATAATGTACACGTATGTGTATGAAAATTTATTAGGAGGAAATACAAAATGGCAAAACAAAAATTTGACAGAAGTAAAACTCACGTTAATATCGGTACAATCGGTCACGTTGACCACGGTAAAACTACTTTAACTGCCGCTATCACTAACGTATTAGCTGGAAAAGGTATGGCTAAAGCTTCTGCTTACGATGAAATCGATGGTGCTCCAGAAGAAAAAGAACGTGGAATCACTATCAATACTGCTCACGTTGAATATGAAACAGCTCACCGTCACTACGCTCACGTAGACTGTCCAGGTCACGCCGACTACATCAAAAACATGATCACTGGTGCCGCTCAAATGGACGGATCAATCTTAGTAGTTGCTGCTTCAGACGGACCTATGCCACAAACTCGTGAACACATCTTATTAGCACGTCAAGTAGGTGTACAATCAATCGTTGTATTCTTAAACAAATGTGACATGGTTGATGATGAAGAATTAATCGACTTAGTAGAAATGGAAGTTTCTGAATTATTAGAAGAATACGGATTCGAAGGATGCCCAAT
>JAGHTX010000236.1 GCA_018065105.1 Bacillota bacterium | reverse complement strand
ATGTTCCACATGTAAAGATTTCAACACCTTTGGATTCTAATGTCTTTAAGTCTTCTAGAACATCACTGTCCTGACATGTTAAGTATGCTCCAGAATTAAAGAATAATATTGTTGTTGGAAATTGATCTTGTTTTGTTAAGGCAAAGATGAAGGCTTTCATCAAAGCAGTTCCTAAAGCTGGATCTCCTTCTCCCATTTTGTTTGAACCAATCGCAACAATAAAATCACTAGTTTGATCTAGTTCACATTCACAAGATTCTTGACTTCCTACTGTTAAAATCACTTGATACTTCTTTTCTTCAACTTTAGAAGAAACAACCGCATGATTTCTTTGAGCCGCAAATTTTGTTAAGTTTTGAACGGCAATTTCATTATCAACAAGAACTTCTAATTGTTCTCCTGCATTCATTGTTTCTGTTAATTTTTTTGTTTCAATAACTGGTAATGGACAAGTCCATCCACGTGCATCTAATGTTTTCATTTATCTTACCGTTACCGATTTTTCAAGTCTTGGTGTAATATTCCCAATTACTTGTGCCGGTATTCCCTTTCTATTCATTTCTTTTACGATTTCATAACTTTCTTCTAATGGAACGGATACTAATAGTCCTCCAGAGGTTTGGGGATCAAATAAGACTTCTTCCAATCCAAAATCAGAGATAATAAATTCCACTTTCTCACTCATGTGATTTCGATTCTTTTGGGCAGCTGCCGTAATGTAAAAATCATTAGCTAGCTCTTTCACACCATCAAACATAGGAATCAAAGAATGATTGAGAATGGCCGAATGTTTTCCATCTAACATTTCATCTAGATGGACAAGTAAACCAAATCCGGTTACATCACTACACGCATGCACTGTATAATGGTCTAATATTTCTTTCGCATATTTGTTTAGTGTTGTCATCGAATCAAGTGCTTCTTCAAAAACGTTTTCTTCTACTGCATTCATTTTATGAGCAGCCATCACAATTCCAACACCTAACTTCTTAGTTAGTATAAGGGCATCCCCATTAACGCATGTATTGTTTCGAAAAATCTTATCGGGATGAACAACACCGGTAACACTCATTCCGTATTTGATATCTTCATCTACAATGGAATGTCCTCCACATAAAACACCACCGGCTTCGATTACTTTATCGTTTCCGCCTTGTAGAATCTTTCCCAATAGATTCATATCTAAGCTTTCGGGAAAGCATACAATGTTTAATGCGGTTAATACATTTCCTCCCATGGCCCATATATCGCTCATCGCATTACAGGCGGCCACCTGACCAAATCGATAAGGATCTTCTACCATCGGTGGAAAGAAATCTAGTGTATTGATAATTGCCTGCTCATCATTTAGCTTATATACTGATCCATCATCATGACTATCAAATCCGACTAAAAGATTCTCATCACTTTTTTTATCAAGCTTTGACAAAACTCTTTCTAAAGCGCCAGCACCTAACTTCGCACTGCATCCTCCGCTCTTACAAAATATTATTTCTTTGCTCATATTTCTAATTCCACCATTTCTGCAAAGCTTACGGCATGATTACTTAAGAATTCTTTCCATTCTTCTTGATTTTTTTCTTTTGTCATCCAGGCTAGACCACATCCTGCACTGATTTCTTTAGGAAGTGGAATCAAACGCCCTTCTTTTTTTTCTTCTTTGCACACTTTTTCCATAAACAAAGCCATATTCGTTGTGGAGAAAGTAATAATTAATTGTTTCATAGCGTATAACCTCGCTTTTAATTATATTATTTCGCGAATAAATTTTCTACACATCTGCCAGTAATGCAGCTCCAATAGCTCCGGCAAATCTTGCCTTATTGCAGGTTTCTATTGGCCGACCGATATAGATAGATAATAATTCCACAAAATAATCACATTCGCATAGCCCACCGGTTAGCACAATGGGCAAATCTTGAGTATGAAGTTTCCCATATTCTTGTTTCACTTTCATGGCAATAGAATTGATAACACCCCAGGCAATATTTTCCTTGGATGTGCCCTGTCCGACCAAAGAGACGATTTCGCTTTCCGCAAAAACAGTACACATTGAACTGATTTTTATTTGTTCAGTATGATTTTTGGCAAGATGTGCCAACTCATCAATAGGAACTGTCAAACGATTGGCCATAATTTCTACAAATTTTCCAGTACCTGCAGAACACTTATCATTCATAAAGAATTCTTGGACTTTCCCGTTTTTACATGTGATTACTTTGGTATCTTGTCCTCCCACATCGATCACATTCATCTTTTCTTTTTCAAATAAGTATTGTGCACCTTTGGCATGACA
>JAGHTX010000194.1 GCA_018065105.1 Bacillota bacterium | reverse complement strand
GATTAAAAGTTCTTAACTAAGGACTTTTTCTTTTTGTATAATATATACGAGGATTTGATTATGTAGATGGGAGTAATTTTTGATTTTAATGGAACATTATTTTTTGATAATGATAAACATGTTAAAGCCTGGTCAAAGATTTCTGAAATGATTCGAGGAAAGGCGACTACATTGGATGAGATTCATAAGTTGAATGGGATTCCTAACAATGTGATTATTGAATATTTTTTTGGACACCCATGTTCAAAGGAAACATTGGAAAAGTATTCAAAGTTAAAAGAAGAATATTATCGGCAATATTGTAGAGAAGATACACCTTCATTTCATTTGGTAGAAGGAGTAGAAGAATATTTTCAATATCTAGTTGATCATAATATACCATTTACTATTGCTAGTGCTTCTATAAAAGAAAATATTGATTTCTTTGTGGAATCATTTGGATTAGACCAGTGGATGGATCCATCCATGATTGTCTTTGATGATGGAAGTTATGTGAATAAGATTGCGATGTTTGAAGAAGCATCTAAACGATTAAATGTTTCATGTCAGGATTGTTTGATTATTGAAGATTCTATGAGTGGAATAAAAAGTGCATATAATTGTGGATGCAAACAAATTGTTGTAGTAAATAGTGCAAACAAAAAGGAAGAATATGAACTTCTTCCGGGTGTAATAAAAGTTATAGAAGACTTTACAAATATGTAAAAAAGGCGAGTTATCGCCTTTTCAGATTGTTGACAAAGTGGTATCTCACAATATTATTGTGTAGATACCACTTCTTTTTTTCTGAAATATTCAAATATTTAGGATTATTGCAATCAAGATTCAATAAATCGTAAAAAAATAGTCCTTATTGAAGGACATATTTATCATCTTTCTTCATATGTTTTGCCATTTTCTTAAGATTATGGCATGCAAAAATCATCAGCGTATCATGCTGATTCTTTTTAAGTCCTCTTACTCTCGTATATCGTAGACATCCGTTTTCTTTATTTTCTCCAAATACGCGTTCAACTGACATCTTTCTTGTTGGGTACACAAGATCCCAGTCATTACTTTTTCGGATAGTCTCTGCTATATCGATATTATCTTCCCATATATGACGATGTATCATCTTCGTCTTTGATTTCTTTCGACATTGTTCTCTGAACGGACATTCGTCGCATTCTTCCTTTTTGCTTCGATATTGTTTGTATCCTTCTCTGTTTGTATTCTTATACTCAAGTCTGTTCCCACACGGACATGTATAGAAATCTCCATCTCGATCATATTCGAAGTGTTTCTTTCCAAAATCACTTTTTTTGGCTCCTGTTCTTGTATAGGGCAAGAATGGTATCTGATTGTTTTCTAGTATCTCACGTACAATTGCTGGTGTCTTATATCCTGCATCAAGGCATATCCCTGTTATCTGATTCGGAAAGATTTCGTTTAGTTTACTGTATACATCAAAGAAAGAAGTGCTGTCATGTACATTACCAGGTGCTGTATGTACTGTTAATACATATCCCTTTGAATCGCAGAATATGGATTCACTGTATGCGAAACATTTTTCATGCTCTCCTTTATGATAGGCTCCACTTTCTGGATCCGTCTTACTTTCCTTGATATGCTTTGTCTTCTTGATTTCTACTTCTTCTCCTGTTTCTTCGTCGAATTCATATTCTGTCTTTGTGATTGAATCAAATTCTTTCTTTCCATCAAGCTTTCTTTGTTCATTTATCTCGTCAAGAAGTTCCTTATCATAAGCGCGTGCCTCGATTTCTACTTCTTTATCAGTAACCTTTCTTTTATTCGCATCTGCCTTTCTATGTGTTGAATCTCCATATGCGACAGAAAGATCAAGAAATTTAAGGTCGTAAATCTTCATCAATATATGATTGAAAATCGAATCAAATACATTACTGTTCCCAAATCTTCTGATATAATTCTGTGACCATGTAGAATAATTAGGTATAGGTTCACCAAACGGAAGGCCGAGAAACCATCTATAAGCTACATTTACATTGATTTCTTCACAGGTTCTTCTCATCGAATTAAGTCCAAAGATCTTATTGATGAAGACCATCTTAAATAAAATCACAGGATCTATGCTTGGCCTTCCATATTTACTGTATAGATTCTCAACAAGTGGGTATATAAAATCCCAGTCAAGTGCATCCTCCAGTTTTCTTACCAAGTGATCCTGTGGTGTTAGTTCTTCTAATGTATCCATGACAAATCTGTCACGGACAAAGGTTCTACGAGTCATTGCCATAATAATGTTCTCCTATTTTACTGTGAATTTAGCCATCTTTATTATACCATTCGAGCATAAAAAAAGCGCAGAGTGACAATGACAATCGGCTAAAATCACATAGGAAACTCTGCGTACTGATTATATCATAATAAAAAGAAAAAAACTGCCAACAAATTATTTTGTCAACAGTCTGAAGAAGCTTCACGTTTGTGAAGCTTCTTTTTCAATATTAATCTTTTTTATTAGCGGCAATGATACGTTTAGCATTCATTTCAGGAACTGGGTCATAACGATCCATTTCAACTGAATATGTTCCTAAACCTTGAGTCATAGCACGTAATTCAATAGAATACTTAGGAATTTCTGACATTGGAACTTGTGCATCGATTAATTGATCACCTTCATCTGGTGTCATACCCATGATAGATCCACGACGTTTATTTAAATCACCAATTACTGTACCAGTATATTCATCAGGAACACGGATAGAAATGTTCATGATTGGTTCTAATAAGATTGGTTTACACTTAGTCATAGCATCTTTGAATGATAAGTGAGCAGCTAATTTAAATGCCATTTCGTTAGAGTCTACATCATGGTATTTACCATCTTTTAATGTAGCTTTCATATTTACTACTTTGTATCCAGCTAGAGGACCTTTTTCACAACATTCTCTTAATCCAGTTTCTACGGCTGGGATGTATTGTTTAGGAACCGCTCCACCAAATACATCTTCGTCAAAGATCATTTCTTCTGCGTTTTCAACTGGTT
>JAGHTX010000239.1 GCA_018065105.1 Bacillota bacterium | reverse complement strand
CTTTATTCTGTATCGGAATGAGCATGACTTAAAATGTACTCTGCCCATGTTGGATAGAAATCACTCACAAAGTGGAAACCATCCAATGTATAAATATCCGCTTCTCCATCTTGTCCTAAAACTTCATCATCAATATAAGTGACATTATCCATTTCCTCGCAAACTTCTTGATACACCTTATTGATGTTTTTGTACAATTTAAATTGCTTCATTTGTGACTGTCCCAAAGAGTTTGGAGGAATCATTCCTAGCACATATAGATGCGCATCCGGAGCGATGGATTGAATATGTTTAATCGCCTTAATAACAATTTTTTTGTACTGCTTATCGTTTCCATAATAAATGTTTTGATTGATTTCGTTACTTCCAAAAGCCAGATAAATGTTCTTTGGATTCAAAGCACGTAAAGAAGAATCCCAATCGGAAACATTTTGGAAAGAATATCCGTTATTCGCTAATACTCTAGTAGGTTCCAAATATCCATAAGATACAAAGTGAAGAACACGTGAATCGCCATAGAATACATAGTCTTCAAATTTTGAGAAAATATCTCCATCACCATCAATCACTACATCTTCTCTTTCATCTGCTCTCTTCTCTTTAATCGAGTTTTCAAGTGTTGATACTTCTAAGCTCTCTTGATTTTTGATATATTCGCGACCTTCGCTTAAATCCAAGGTTTTGTGATCTCCTAACATCCCAAAGACAATCACACCTACCGCAATCAAAGCCACCAACAACACAAAAATCAAAGGTTTTCTAAAATCGAATTTCTTCATAAGTTTACTCCAATACATCTGCTAGGGATGTGTCTTGTACAAATGTATTTGTGTTATATAAATACATAACTTCATTGATTAAATCACGCTTTAAGAAATTTGACGCTTTTTCGTTACAATAACGAGCATCCACAATCGTGATTGTTCGATAATAAGGCAGTAAGAATTGTATTGCGGCATTGGCATAAGAATCTTTAAACAATAGTAAGTGTTTATCCGAATCATTATTCATTTCCAAGTGAACAACTCCCTTGTTTCCACCCATGAATACAGTGTATTGATCATTCACATCTAACGCTTTGGAGTTATAAATCGAACGACTTTTTTCCTGGGTTGCATCATCTACAACATAGTAATCGCAAAGATCCTTGTTCACAAAGATATCAATTTCATCCTGAATATCAAAACTTCCTGTTTTATTTGAAAGTGTTCCTTGGAAAGAATCTGATACAGGAAGAACTTTATAATTCTTTTTCTTTAATGTTTCTCCTTTAAGATCCATTAAATACTGACATCCATAAAAAGCCCCTAGACTTGTCCAGTGGTGATCTGTTTTATAGTAAATATATTCATCACTGTGTTCATAGAACATATCTCTTGTATCGACAACTTGAATACGGTCTTCAAAATAATCAAAAATGTCATTCATTATTCCATCTTGACCATCACTTGTAGTGAAATAAGGAAGAGAATCGTATTGCACATTTATCGCATTAGGCACCAACATAAAATAAGTAGGAAGGTCGTCCGCAAAAGCTTCGATCGCATCCAGATTTCGAACGATATTGTCAACATCTGGTTGTGCACTCTCTTCAATCAACTTGTCGCCACATAAGTAAACAGAATCAATTTTGTCATATCCAAAAGCTTTTAAAATCGCATAACGTACGTGAATAAAGAAATTTCTTCCCACAAATTGATCCGAAAACCAATCATTCATAGAAGTTTCAAACGAACCGTCTAACACCGAATCCATAGATAAAGTTGGAAACGTTTGAAGAGATCGATTTTCCACATCCGACTTGGCACGATCTGGAAGAACCAGATTAATAACCATAGTAATCACAAGAAGAATTGCGCAAAAAATTCCAAGAAGGCGTTTTAATAATTGTTCATCTTTTTTCATAATCTGACAATCTCCTTTTAGAACGCAAAATATAAGAACGATTGGAATGTGCTAGATACCACAAAGGCAATCGCAATCACAAACAATACAATGTAAATAGAGAAATTCATAATAGCCCCAAAGTACTTAGAGTTGATTTTTTCTATTTTACCTTGAATTGGCATTGAGAATAAAATTCCGAAAACTAAGAATACCGCAAATTGTTTTAAACTAAAGAATGTTTCAAAGCTTGTTAATCCGTCTGCTCCGATTCCAATCATACGAGTTAAAGTAAAGAAGGCATCGGAAATCGAACCACTCATAAAGAATACCCATCCTATTAACACTAGAATCAAAGTATAGATTCGGCATAAAAATTTTGGGAGTTTAGAAAGGATATCTTTTAGCACAAACTTTTCTAACAATAGAAGAAGGCCATAATAGATTCCCCAAACAATAAACGTCCAGTTTGCCCCGTGCCATAATCCAGTTAATAGCCAAACTACCATAATATTGCGAATGTATTTCACATTTCCTACACGATTTCCCCCCAATGGAATGTAGATGTAATCTCTAAACCATCTTGATAAAGAAATGTGCCAGCGTCTCCAGAAATCTTGGACGCTTGTAGCTATGTAAGGATGGTCAAAGTTTTCGTCAAAATGGAATCCAAATAAAGTAGATAATCCAATTGCCATATCACTATATCCACTAAAATCAAAATAAATTTGAAGCATGTAAGCAATCGCCATTAACCATGTTCCTAAAACAGTTTGATTTCCAGATAAATTCGCAAAAAGAATGGAAAATTGATCCGCTAAAATCACTTTTTTTACCAATCCCTTAATAAATCTTCGCATTCCATCACCCATGATGGTTACATTTAAACGCGTAAAGGTTTGAAGATCTTTTTCCATATTGTGATATTGCACAATAGGACCCATACTCACTTTTCCGAAGAATGCGATGTATAAGGCAATGGATAATAAACTCTTTTGTGGTGCAGATTTTCCCATATATACATCTGCAATATAAGAAATCGCACTAAAAGTAAAGAAGGATAATCCGACAGGAAGCACTAGATCAAAATGAAGTCCAGTAAACCCAAAGAAGAAATTCATATATTTGTAGATACCAAGAATCAACACGTTAAATAGAATTCCTAGCACAAATACAACTTTCTTAGAAGTTCCCTTGTGTAAACCTAATTCAATTCCCGTTAGATAGTTCCATACTATAGAAATGAGTAACAATCCTAAACTAATCGGATTTCCCCAGCAATAAAATAATAAAGATAGAATCAATAATAAGAATTGTTTTATCTTCTTTCCTGGCACAAGTTGATAAACTAGGATCGATATCGGTAAGAATAAAAATATAAATATTAAACTATTAAATACCATATGTCCTCCTATAGTGCTCCCTTAAAGGCTTTTACAACCTCAGCACTGTTTTCGCTGGTTACATAAATCGCAAAATTCACTTGTGAATACACCTTTGCACCTTTCAACAATTTTACCTGTTCTGGAGCATATCCATCAAACGCATTGATTTGCGAATCGATACGATTTTGAGCCGCTTTTTCAAAAGATTGAGCCATCGCTTCGTTCTCAAATTGCACAAGAATCACTTCACGGACATCCATCGCATCGGATGATTTGTAATAAGCGATGTTTGTATAAGCTGCTGGATCGATAGAGAATGTCGACTTAATCGCTAAGTTATCTTGTTTCACCAAACCATACTCATCCATTTGGTTCATAACGATTTCTTCAACCTCTGAAAAATCCGCTTCACTACGTTCTGGCTTTTGTAGCTGAATAAACATAAAGAAGCCAAATACTACAACTAATATAATTTTGCATAACGCAATTCCAATTTTTTTCATATATCCCCCTAAACTACGAATCTTATTATACACAAGAAAAACGAACAAGGAATCCTCATTCGTTCAATTATCCCACTAAAATATGCTCGTTCGGCAATTCTTTTTCTCCTTTATTCTTATTTCTTGACATAAAGAATACAGGTAAGGTTACCGGTCCGATACGACCCATATACATTAAGACAATCACAATCCATTTTCCTGCATAGGTTAAAGAAGAAGTCAATCCCGCAGTAAGACCTACTGTGGCGGTTGCCGAGAATACTTCATATAAGGCTTGATTTAAAGTGGCATTGGGCGAAAATATCATCAACATCGCAACTCCCATCAGCGACAAGAATAAGCTTGTTACAAAAACAGAAACCGCGACACGAATATACGATAAAGAAATACTTCTTTTAAAACAAGTAACGTGATTGTTTCCTTTTAGAATAGAAACCCATGTTAAGAAAATAACCCCAATCGTTACCGTCTTAATTCCTCCAGCTGTTCCTAAAGGCGAACCACCAATAAACATGAAGATACAACAGATGAATTGGGTAACCGGTTTGAACAAGGCCTGATCAATGGTAAAGAATCCCGCGGTACGTGTAGTTACGGATTGAAAGAAACAGCACATAACCTGTTGTGCAAAAGGCATATTCCCGATGGTATCTGGGTTGTCATATTCACAAACATATACCAAAACAGTTCCTGCCAGCAATAAAATCCCAGTAATAGAGAGTGCCAACTTCGTTTGTAGCTTGCATTTTCTAAGAGATGTCTTAATCCGTTCCCTCTTAATTAGGATATTTTTAAATAAATCTACAATATCTTGATACACAAGGAATCCGATTCCACCCAATACAATCAGTGAACAAGTCACAAAATTCATATAAGGATTGTTTACATATTGCGCTAAGCTATCCGATCCCAACAAATCAATTCCCGCATTACAATAGGCGCTAATGGAATGGAAAATAGAATATCCAATTCCTTTTACCAGCCCAAATTGCGGGATGAATTGAAAACTATAGAAGAAAGCTCCTAAAGCTTCCACAACAACGGTAGCCTTAATAATATAGATAACGATGCGAACGATTCCACCGACACCATCCAACCCAAACAGATCTTGAAGGATCACTCGAGTCGACATCTTAATCCTTTTATTTAATAAAACCATAAGATAGGCTGCACAAACTAAAACACCCCAACCACCAACTTGAATCAAGAAGAGAATTATGATCTTTCCAATCAAGGTAAATTGCGTTGCCGTGGTGACGGTCATAAGTCCAGTTACGCAAGCACTTGTCGTACTTGTAAAAAGAGCATCCACGTATGGTAACCACTTTCCATCCTGATTACAAATAGGAAGTTGCAGAATCAACGATCCGAATAGGATCAACAATAAAAATCCGAATATCATCAGTTGTACCGATGACCATTTATATTTCTTTTTCATGCGATTAGTATAGCACAATCTCTTTAAAGAACCTCAATATTTTTTTAGTTGAGATACATAAAGGAAATACGTTATTATTACACGTGTATAACGAAATGAGGTATAAACATGATAATTATCGATAAGAATAAATGTATTGGTTGTTCCCTATGTGTAAAAGATTGCGTTGCCTTTGATTTAAAAGTCAAAAACGGAAAAGCCGTTGCAGCCAACAAATCTTGTATCCAATGTGGGCATTGTGAGGCAATCTGTCCAAAGGGAGCCATCACTATAACTGGTTTTCATGACAAAACGATTGAAATGGAACAAGTTCGTTTGAATCCAAAAGAATATTTAGAATCCATTCAAACACGTAGAACCGTTCGACAATTCACAAGTCAATCTATTCCACAAGAAGTGATTGATATGATTCTTGAAGCTGGTAGACTTGCTCCAACTGGGGGAAATGGTCAAGGAACTAGCTACATCATCTTGGATCAGAAAAAAGAGGTTTGTGAACAAATCGCGGTTCAGATGTTTCGTAAAGGAATCAATCTTGGAAAAAGACTCATTGCGTTTCTATCAAACATGGAAATTGATGACCACTTCTTTTTTAAAAAAGCACCCCTTGTCATTTTAATTATGGGAAAAGATAAAGTATCTGCTTCGCTGGCTGCCCAAAACATGGCAACAATGGCAGAAGCCAATGGATTGGGTGTTTTATTCAGTGGCTTTTTTACCACTAGTGTAAATCTTAGTAAAAAAATAAAAAAAGAATTAGGAATTTCTCGAAAGGAAAAAGCAGTTACCACTTTAGTAATTGGATATCCTGCCGTAAAATATAATCGTACTGTACATAGAAAAGATATTAAAGTACGTGTATGTTAGGAGATACCCATGAACGAAAACAGAATTAAGCGTAACAATTTATTAGCACAAAAGGTCATCGAAGGTTTAAAATCTCGAAATATGACTGGATATTATGTGCAAACAAAAGAAGAAGCTTTGAAACAAGCATTAGAATTAATCCCCGAAGGAAGCTCTGTCACAAAAGGCGGATCCATGTCGGTATTAGAAATTGGGTTAGCGGAAGCCCTAATCCAGGGAAACTACAATTATTGCGACCGCGATGCAGCTACAGACAAAAAGGCGGCCGAATTATTTGCCTATACAGCCGATGTATTCTTAGGAAGCGCCAATGCGATTACTGAAGATGGTGTATTAGTCAATATCGACGGAAACGCTAACCGTGTTTCTGCTTTTGCGTATGGGCCAAAGAAGTTAGTCTTGATCGTAGGTATGAACAAAGTTTCCAAAGATGTGGATAGTGCAATGAAACGCGCTCGTAATGAAGCGGCTACAATCAATGCACAACGTTTCAATTTGAATACACCTTGTGCAAAAACAGGAAAATGTATGGATTGTAAAGTACCAGATACAATTTGTTGCCAATTCTTAATAACCCGTTATTCTAAACACAAAGATCGCATTCATGTCATTTTAGTAAATGATAATTTAGGATTTTAAAAAGAGATTCTTTTCGAATCTCTTTTACTTTGTCATCTCTTTAAATTTAGATAGAATCGCTTCTTTTGAATAAACAAAGGTATCATCATGACTGATACAGAAAGAAGAAACACTACTATTTTCAATAAATGAAATCAATTGTTCCACAATCTTTGCATCATATGCCTTTTTCCCGTACTTTCCAATTCCTGGTCGATACAAGGCATCTTGAAGGAATAGAACATCATCCACTTGTACGACAATCATATTATTATCATTGCAGCTTACTATCGGATAAATCACAACCCCTGGTTCTATTTCTGTTGGTGTTTTAATTGCTTCTCCCTTATATAGTTGAGAAGCCGTTGTACTAGATACATATAATTTTGTACAAAGATCACATGATTCATTAAACGCATGGTCTGGATGCCAGGAAGTTAAAATGAGCGTTCTTGGCATCTTAAATAAATCTATAAACTCCAAAGCTTCTGGGGTAGTACCGCAATCGATGATAATACTATGGTCTTCTTTTTCTATTCCAATAACTTCTGCACTGATGGGTGCCACATTGTATTCAAAAACTTTAATATTCTCTTTGATTTCTATCATTTTTCAATAAACTCCAATATGTCCTTATAAACATTTTCTTTGATCTCTTCTAATAAGATTTCATGACGATATCCATTATACATATGATTTACAATATTTGTATAGCCTACATTTCTCATAAAATCTTGAGACTTGAACCAAGTTTTCTTATCTACAATGCATGGATCCTCACTACCCGCAATATATAAAATCGGTAAAGATTTATTTGTGCATTTCCAATTCTTTTGATCGTAAGCATCCTTCATAAGGATAAATAAGTTTTTAAATCCGTTTAATGTAAAGACATATCCACATTCTTCATCTTCTATATATTCTTGTACGTTTTGTCGGTTGACAGACAACCAGCTAAATTCATTTTTGTCTTCATCGTGAATATTCTTATTATAAGAAGAAAAAGCCATCGTATTGATCAAATTTGAACGGAAGTGATTTCCTTTTAGCTTTGTAAAGAACGCTACTAATCCAAGCGCAATTCCGGCAGCTGGATTGGCACTAGGAAGTCCACATAAAATCAACTGATCAATCTGAGAATCATAGCGTGAAACAAAAGCGCTTGCCACTAAACTTCCCATCGAGTGTCCAAATAAACATACGGGTACTTCTGGATATTTTTTCTTTAATCTGCGAATTACTTCTAGAATATCTTCTACAATATATTTTCCTGTTTCATCATAAAAGTATCCTAAATCCTTTTGATCCTTAACACTTTTACCGTGTCCTCGATGATCATTAATACACGCAACATATCCATTTTGCGCTAAGAAGCACATCAAGCCTTCATATCTTTCTTTGTGTTCGGCCATTCCATGAGAAATGACAAAAACTCCTTTTATATTTGAATCTGGAATGCATTCTAAAACATCCAGCAACAAACCATCACAGTTTGAACTTATCTTATAATTTAACCTTTTCATATGCATACCTCTACATAAAGTATACCACAAAAAAGCCTAAGCTTTTGCTCAGGCTTTTATAGTAATTGTAACGATAAAGCAATCATTAACTGCCCTATATAATATAAAGACAAGTTTACGATGCGAAGAGAGAATCTCGTTTTTTCCGTAAACGTATTTAGTATTAGCACAATATCACTGACCAAGAAGAATATTGCACCTACCGCAAATAATAAAGATCCATTGCCTGGATGAAACAAAACGTTTTGCCAAGCCACGCAGGTCATCATTACTACGGCTGCAATATAAAATACACCGAAAATCTTAAAAGCCAGCTTGGCATTTACCACTCTTAAGATATAGCTCATAATCAAAGCTGTTAGCACAACTCCAATGCCTAATCCTATATAGTAATATTTCACTTCGGCTATCAAAGCCAATAGGTACATAACGTGTCCGGATAAGAATACAAGAATTCCTACTAAAAATATAAGTTGTCCTTTTTTCTCAAAGACATAGCGAAGATTTAAGAGTACATCCGCAATGCATCCTAATAATAGTCCGAGTACTACATTTCCTGCCAGACCTGTTTTAGAACAATAAGGAATGCTTAATACACCTAAAATCACAAAGACTAAAGAAGCTAATCCTTTTAGAATAACAGCTAACTTATATTGTTTAATAGATTCCGTAAAAATAAATAAAGCCATAATCGCTAAGCAAGCGATACATAAATATTGGTAATGCATAAGTAAATCCTTTCAAAAAAAATGCCAGAGACATGACGCTCTGGCATTCTGTTTTATTGTTGGTCTAAGAAGTTTTTCATGGCACCAATAAGGTTGGCGTCGTTTCCGTATTGGCATTTTAACAACTTAGGTTCATGAATTGGTAAGAAACATAAAGATCCGAATAGTGCATCCATTTCTTCTTGAAGAACTTCAAATAGTAATGGTTGTTCACTAATTCCTCCACCTACAGCTACCGCTTCAATATCAATTACACCTTGAATGTTGAAGATGTATTTTGCGAAATACGATCCAAATTCGTGTAATGCTGCCATAGCACTTTCATCTCCTGCATTGGCTAATTCAAAGAATTTGATTCCATCAATATCTTCTTCGCTTTGTGCGTGTTTTTTATACATCTTTAATAATCCTGGTGTTGCACATTTCGAACAGATCATTCCACTGTCTTTGTATGATACGTTTGTATCTACAAACGCAAAGCTTAATTCACCAGCTGAGAAGTTTACTCCACGATATACTTTATTTCCAAGAATGACTCCTCCACCAATTCCTGTTCCGATAACGAATACCAATCCATTTTCTACATCTTTTAAAGCACCTACCCAGTTTTCCGCATTGGCAGCACATTTACCATCGTTATCTACTGCCACTGGTAAGTGATAGTGTTCTTCTAACATGTCCTTGATTGGCATGTCTTTAATAAACTTATAAGCACCTCCTGTGTGGGCGATTCCTTTTACGGCATCAATTTTTCCTGGCATTGAAATGGCGATACCTTCGATTTCATCTTTGTGTTCATCAATTAATGTATATAAAGATTCCATCATTTCTTCCATGCTCTTTGTAGGCGCTGGAACTTTCCATTTTGTCAAAATTTCCGATTTTTCATTCATTAAAGAAGCTTTGATAAATGTTCCCCCAATATCAATTACACATACTTTCATCTTAATCTAAATCCTTTCCATTTGATTCAATAACTTTTTTATACCAGTAGAATGAGTCTTTCTTATAACGATTTAGTGTTCCAGAACCATCATCGTGGTAGTCTACATAAATCATTCCATAACGTTTTTTAATACCTTGGTGCGTAGATACTAAATCCATTGCTGACCATGGTGAATATCCCATTAAATCTACACCATCTGTAATCGCTTCTTGACAAGCTTTAATGTGTTTGCGTAAGTAGTCAATACGATAATCATCATGAATGCTTCCATCGTCTTCTACTTTATCTGGAACTCCACATCCATTTTCTGTAATTAATAGTGGCAATTGATATCTTTCCCACAATTGACGAAGAGTAACTCGTAATCCAACTGGGTCAATTCCCATTCCATAAGATGTTTGTTCTTGAAGTGGATTTTGAACACCTACAGCCATTCCAGGTTCTGTCATCATACCAGTCATGAATTCTGCCATGTTTGCGCCTGGTTTCTTAGCTGCTTCTTTAGCTGCCATTCCATCTTCTTGGTTTACATATTTTACAGTCGATCCACCATAGTAGTTAAATGCGATAAAATCTGGATGAGCTGCTTTCATAACCGCCATATCTTCTACGGTTACATCTGGGAAAGCATCTCTTTGTTTCAAATATTCAGCAAAGGCTTCTGGATATTCTCCAAATACGATTGTATCTAAGTATGTACGATTTCTTAATTGGTCATAGTCCATGGCAGCTAAAGTATCCATTGGACTTGATGTTAAAGGATATACACAAGTGATGTTTGGTGCAGGTGCAATCCAAGCTCCACACATTTCATGACAGCGAATCGTTGCCTTAGCTTGCGCTACTAACATGTGGTGATTAGCTTGATAACGATCTTTATCGTTTGCGTATTCTCCCATGTTAAACATAGTCATCATGTTTTGTTCATTGATTGTTAGGAAATATTGAACTTTTTCTCCATATTCTTTAAAACAAACTTCACAATAACGAACAAAGTCTTCGATACATTGACGATTGATCCATCCCCCATATTTTTCTTGTAAAGCTTGTGGTAAATCGAAGTGATATAAAGTAATTACTGGTTCAATTCCATAACTTAAGCATGTGTCAATCACATCATGATAGTGTTGTACAGCCACTTGATTAATTTCCCCATCTCCATCTGGAATAATTCTTGGCCAGGCAATTGAGAAACGATATTCTCTAAAGTTCATTTCTGCCATCAAAGCAATGTCTTCTTTGTAACGGTGATAGTGATCACTAGTTACTTTCCAATCTGCATTTCCTTCAATAATAGGCATACAATCTTGTACAGATGGTCCTTTACCATCTTCGTCCCATGCCCCTTCGCATTGGTATGCACTACTACTAGCTCCCCATAAAAAGTCTTCTGGGAAGTCTTTTAGCTTAAAATAGTCCATAATATTCTCCTTTTAGTATGTATCCGATAGCTATATTATAATACTTTTTTTCTCAAGATGTAAAAATAACTCCCGATTTCTCGAGAGTTTTATCATTATAGAAACATAGCCATATACAATGGTAAAATCATTTTTTTATCGTTTATTCCTGCATTTCCGGTAATAAATTTATAGCCATATGGAATGCTTTCTTCTTTTAACAAATTGTTCAACGAGGCTGTGGCAGAATTTTTCGCCTTTACTTCTATAGGAACAATTCTAGATTCCTTTTCAATGAAAAATTCCATTTCCAAGGTTCCTTTTTCATTTCTATAATATACCAAAGGATATCCTTTTTTATAAAGGATGTCCGCCATAAGGCTTTCATATATAGCTCCTTTTATATTTCCAACCAACGTTTCTTGGTATACGGCTTGTTTTATTTGATACCATAAGTTGATATCAATAATCCTATATCATTCAGATACGCTTTGTATTTGTCTTGATCCAAATATCCTCGAATTGGAAAAGAAGGAATTTGTAGATTATAACATCTTTGTACCAAACCTGCTTTCTCCAACCAATCAAAGCTATTAAAATAATCGGAGGATATACTTCCCTTTCTTACTAACTTATATTGAAACTTGTGATTATCTTTTAGTAACTGTAAAGGAATCGATTTATAACAAGCCTGTGCTTTAATACGATCCGATGCTTGCGCATAATGAGCAATATCTTCTTCATAAGAACTAATAAGCTGTTGTTGAATACTATCAACTTCCATGAAATTATGCGTTTCTAAGTAAACATTCACAACCGCAGGCATACCGCCTACAATCATATATGTTTTTAAATACTCAAACATTTTATCGTTTAGAACAGAAGGTATTCTCTCACCGTTAGTAAAATACGGTTTTAAAACAGAAATCGAGGCTTCAGAAATTCCAATTGCCCATAGAAATTCTTCAAAATCTAAAGGATATAATATTTCTTTTTTTTCATATCCTACAGGATATGCACCGTCTTTTAGTGAAACGCCTAATAGAGACCCAGTCGCAATCACATCAAAACGGTTATCTAGAGCCCAATATTTTATGGAAAAAATCACAACCTATCAAACTTTTTCCTTAGAAAAAATCATTTAATGTATGACTTTTTCCGGATTTTATTTAAAAACTGCTGATTTTACTCAGCAGCAGTTAAGATTTCCATTCCCATTTTGTACGCTTTTTGTTGGTAGCTTTCAAAAGTCTGATCGCGGTGTTCTTTTTTCGCTTGTGGATCAAAAATGGTCCAATTGTAGATACTATAATCGTTTACTTGTAAAGTATCTCCACAAATGAACACATGAGTCGGTCCTACGAATCGTTCAAAGTTCGATTGATAGTTTTCTAACATTCTTGTATATCCAATCATGTCATAATAATCTTCTGAACAGTTACTTGTCGTAATTAATAAAACAGGAATTCTATGTTCGTTACAACATGGTCTTTCTTTATTATAGGTTAGAGACTGGAAGATGATTCTTTCATAAAAAGCTCTAAATCCAGCACTTAAGTCTCCTAAATAATTAGGAGAGCCAATAATTAGTCCATCCGCATTACGTACTTTTACTAATACATCATACAATCCATCTTTACAGATACATGTCCCAAATCCCGGCTCTCTTTTACATCCAAAACAAGAGACACATCCTGTAAATTTTGGCAGTCTGTATAAATCGATATATTCCACTTCACAGCCTTGATCTTGTGCGCCTTTAACCGCACTGCTAACAAGTTGATCGGTATTCCAACCTTTTCTTGGTCCGGCATTGATGGCGATAATTTTTTTCATAGTTGGTCTCCTTTTAAAAAGGACACATTGAAGTGTCCTGAATCATCCATTAAGGTAATGGTTTTTCGCTCGCTAAGTATAAGTCGTACCATTCTTGGCGAGTTAATTTCACATTTACTGCTTCTGCCATTTCAGCCAAGTGTACTGGAGAAGTTGTTCCAATAATCGGTTGCATATGTGCTGGGTGTCTTAATAACCATGCGATGGCAATAGTCGCTTTTGTCACACCATATTGATCCGCTAATGTTTGAAGAACTTCGTTTAACTTCGCATAGCTTGGATTATCGATGAATGTTCCTTCTGCCCAAGATGCCTGAATAGAACTCCATGGTTGAATCGTAATATCGTTTAAACGACAGAAATCCAATACACCACCATCTTTATCTTGTGCCCATGCTTCTTTCATGTTCATATTCATTCCAGAATCAATCATAACAGAGTGAACAATAGATAATTGAAGTTGGTTAATGATAATTGGATATTTTACATATTTTTGAAGAAGTTGAATTTGATAAGGTGTGTGATTGGAAACCCCAAAGTACTTTACTTTTCCTTCTTCATACAATTGATTAAATGCTTCTGCGACTTCTTCTGGTTCGCAAAGTGCATCTGGTCTGTGAAGTAATAAAATTTCTACGTGATCTGTATTTAATCGTTCTAATGAACCATTTACCGCATTGATGATATATTCTTTAGAGAAATCATATCGTTTTCCTGGAACGATAGCACATTTTGTTTGAATGATCATCTTGTCACGTAAATCGGGACGACGCTTTAATACTTCTCCATAGATTCTTTCGCTTTGTCCACCACCATAAATATCGGCGTGATCAAAGAAGTTGATTCCTAGTTCTAACGCTTTGTCGATTAATGCTTCTACTTCATCGGCACTTTTACCGGCAATACGCATACATCCTAGCGCGATTTTAGAGACTTTAAGATCTGTTTTAGGTAAAGTATAGTATTCCATATTATAAAATCCTCTCGTTTTCCTTATACATTAGTATAACAAACTTTTCGAATTTGATATAGTGTAATAGAGGTGTAAGTGTATGAATTATGGAATATTAAGTACCGCGTCTATCGTTGAACGATATGTAGCCGGAATTCGTGAAAGTAAAAATAACAATGTCTATGGAATTGCATCAAGAAATATAGAAAGTGCAAAAAAAGAAGCCGAAAGATTGGGCATTGAACACTACTATGGAACTTATGAAGAATTACTAGAAGAAGAAAACATTGATATTGTTTATATTCCTACTATGAATGCGATTCACATGGAATGGGCAAAAAAAGCTTTGGAACACGGAAAACACGTAGTGGTCGAAAAGCCTTTCTCGCTTCACAAAGAAGAAGCCCAAGAAGTCTTTGTCTTGGCCAAAGAAAAGAATCTATTTTTAATGGAAGCACAAAAATCTGTGTTTTTACCAACAACTCTTAAATTGAAAAAGTTACTCGAAAATAAGATTGTTGGTGACATCAAATATATTGAACTAAAAGCGGGATTCCCTGCTCGTTTTGCCACAGAACATTGGATGAATGACTTAAGTTTAGGCGGTGGTGCATTATATGGTAGTGCTACCTACACGGTGGAATTCTTAAGCTTCTTATTCGATTACCCAAATTTTGTGACCAATGCATCCTTTGTGAAAGGACCTAGAACAGGTGATAATATTGTCAACTTCCACCTATCTTTTGAAGACATCCTGGTTTCTTCTACCATCGCCATGCATGTCCCACTAAAAAATGAAGCTGTATTCTATGGAACAAAAGGATACATTGTCGTTCCAAACTTTTGGAAATCCAAGGGATTGGATATTGTATTCCCAGACCATACAGAACATTTTGACTTCCCATATAAGAGTGAATTTGTATATGAAGTGGAACATATTTCTTCTTGTATTGAACAAGGACTTTGTGAGAGTCCTGTAATGTATAAAGAGCGTACTCTACAAACAATTGAACTTGTTGAAGAGCTTTATAGTATATATAAGAAAAAAAACTTAAAAAACCTATAAAAAGTCGGGGGTATATAGGTTGAAAAAACAACTCAAAAGTGATAATGTATTTTCTACAAGCGTGGATGGAGACAGTACAGTTTCAAGTATCTTGTCAGAGCGAGTAGTGAAGGGTGTAAGCACTACACAGGTTAGAAATTGGAAAATCACTTCGGAGTAGCAAGCACGAACAAAGTAGTGTTTGACGGATCCCTCACCGTTATAAGAGGAAAGAATTGTTAGATTCTTAAGTGCATGACATATCTATGTCATGAATTCGGGTGGTACCGCGTAAATGTATATTGCGTCCTGAAGGTTTAATACTTTCAGGATTTTTTTATTGAAATCCAGAAGGATTTTGTGAAAGAGAGGAAAAAAGATATGAGTCAGTTAACTGAAATCCGTTGGCACGGACGTGGTGGTCAAGGGGCCAAAACAGCCGCTTTATTACTTGCAGACGTAGCCTTCAACACTGGTAAATATGTTCAAGGTTTCCCTGAATATGGTCCAGAACGTATGGGTGCTCCTATCACTGCCTATGACCGTATTAGTGATAAGGAAATTCGTGTTCACTCTAACATCTACGAACCAGATTTCGTAGCCGTTGTAGATGACACATTATTACACAGCATTGATGTAACAAAAGGGTTGAAAAAAGAAGGAGCCATCTTAATCAACACCGAAAAAACAAAAGAAGAAATCATTCCTTTATTAAGAGGATATGAAGGTAAAGTTTATATCATCAATGCCAAAGAAGTTTGTAACAAGACATTAGGAAAATACTTCCCTAATACACCAATGTTAGCCGGAATGATTAAAATTTCTAAAGTTATGGATGAAGAAGTATTCTTAAAAGAAATGAAAGCTTCTTTACAACACAAATTTGCGAAAAAACCAGAAGTATTAGAAGGAAATATGCAAGCTCTTAAACTTGCCCTTCAGGAGGTAAAATAATGGCACTTAAAGCTAATGAAATCAACGAACAAACTCGTTGGCAAGACTTGACTGAAGGTTTACAAGTATACGAACCCGCAACAAGCCGTGACTTCTTTACAGGAGAATGGCGTACAGAAACTCCAGTATGTTTATGGGACAAATGTAAACAATGTTTATTATGTGTACCATATTGTCCAGACTCATGTATCCCTGTAAAAAATGGAAAACGTTTAGAATTTGACTACGATCACTGTAAAGGATGTGGAATCTGCGTAAAAGCTTGCCCATTCAACGCGATTGTTATGAAGGAGGGAAAATAATGGCTATTAAAGAAAGAATGTCTGGGAACGAAGCCGTTGCACACGCAATTAAACAAATCAATCCGGATGTAATGCCTGCTTTCCCTATTACTCCATCTACAGAAATTCCTCAATTCGTATCTACTATGATTGCCAATGGGGAAATCACAACTGAATTCATTCCTGTTGAAAGTGAACACTCTAGTATGTCTGCTGCAATGGGTGCTAGTGCTGCGGGTGCTCGTACTTTAACAGCAACTTCTTCTGCTGGTTTAGCTTACATGTGGGAAGTATTATATGTTGCGGCTAGTTCACGTTTACCAATCTGTATGGCGGTTGTAAACCGTGGATTAACTGGTCCATTAAACATCAACGCAGAACACTCTGATAGTATGGGTGCACGTGATTCTGGATGGATCCAAATCTATGCCGAAACAAACCAAGAAGTTTACGACAACTTCTTACAAGCATATCGTATTGCTGAACACCCAAGTGTTAAATTACCTATCATGATTTGTCAAGATGGATTTATCACTTCACACGCTGTTCAAAACATCACATTATGGGAAGATGAACCAATGAAACAATTCGTTGGAGAATATGAACCAGAACACTACTTATTAAAAGAAGATGAAACAATGGCTGTTGGACCATACGCTTTATCAAGTTTCTGTATGGAAGCTAAAAAACAACAAGCGCAAGCTATGATCAACGCAAAACAAGTTATCTTAGACGTTGCCAAAGAATTCGAAGCCTTAACAGGACAAAAATATGGATTCTTTGAAGAATACGAAATGGAAGATGCCGAATACGCAATCGTAGCCATCGGATCTATTTGTGGTGGGGTAAAAGATGCCGTAGACAACTTACGTACACAAGGTAAAAAAGTCGGATTATTAAAGATTCGTGTATTTAGACCATTCCCTGCTGAAGAAATCGCAGCTGCTCTAAAGAACTGTAAAGCCGTAGCTATTATGGACCGTGCAGAAAGCTATTCTACACAAGGTGGTCCATTAGGTGCAGAAGTAACAGCTGGTATGTACAGAGCAAAATGCCAAGCTGAAGTAGTAAATATCATGTACGGACTATCTGGTCGTGATACAAAAGTTGAAGAAATCGAAAACATCTATGCAGACTTAGAAAAAATGGCTGCTGGAGAATTAACATTCGATGAATATCCTTACTTAGGATTAAGAGATTAGTGAGGTGTAATCATGGAAAAAAGATTTAATTTTAGAGAAATCCAAGAACGCGAAGAACGTTTTGCTCCAGGACACCGTATGTGTGCTGGATGTGGGGGACCAATCGCTGTTCGTAACGTATTAAAAGCGCTTCACCCTGGAGATAAAGCCGTAATCGGAAATGCGACTGGATGTTTGGAGGTATCAAGTTTTACTTATCCATACACTTCTTATGAAGACAGCTATATCCACACTGCATTCGCCAATGCCGGAGCTACTTTATCTGGTGTAGAAACTGCCTATAAAGCATTAAAGAAAAAAGGTAAAATCGATAGTACTTATAAATTCATCACTTTCGGTGGAGACGGTGGTACATACGATATCGGTTTCCAATCTTTATCTGGAGCTATGGAACGCGGTCATGACATGGTTTATGTATGTTACGACAACGGTGCTTACATGAATACGGGTATCCAACGTTCTTCTGCAACTCCAATGTTTGCCGATACTACTACAACTCCTGTTGGTAAGTATTCAGCTGGTAAACCTCAAACTCGTAAAGACTTAGCTGCTATTATCGCAGATCACAACGTACCTTACGTGGCTCAAACAACTTTCATCGGAAACATGAAAGACTTATACGAAAAGGCTGAAAAAGCCATTTATACACCTGGTGGAGCTTTCTTAAATATTCTTGCACCATGTCCTCGTGGATGGCGTTATGATTCTCCTGAAATCATCGAAATCTGTAGATTAGCCGTAGAAACATGTTACTGGCCGTTATTCGAAGTAATCGATGGAAAATGGATTTTAAGTTACAAACCTAAGAATAAACTTCCTTTAACTGAATTCTTAAAGAAACAAGGACGTTTCAAACACTTATTCAAACCTGGAAACGAAGATTTATTGGAAGCGTTCCAAGAAGAAGTGGATCGTCGTTGGGAACAATTATTAGATCGTTGCCACGAAAACTACTAATAAACACGAAAGACTGCATCCCAGCAGTCTTTTTTAATGTCTTTCGGAGTTTTCTCTTCAACACTTTTTGATAGTACTTATACGATTTTGTATCTTCTATAATTTCTTTATTCTTTTTTTGAATCCGATCGGCACTATTTAATACCTCGGTATAGTACTTTACTCTTTTATTTATTTCTCTTACTTCTCTTTTTAAAGTCTTAGTTTCCTCTTCCATAAATATATAATTTTGACTTTTATTCCTCTTTAAATGATCGTTTATTTTCCAAAGTGTTTTAATGTCATTTTCTAAATACGCTCTTTGTGCAAGACCATATAGCGGATCATTCTTCGATTGTAGTTTGTTGACAATTTTTCTAAAAAGAGTTTCTATTTCTTTCAAACGATTTTGTGATATAAAAGAAATAAATTGAACACTATTTACTCTTTCTTGAATAAGCATCCATTGATGCAAATCTTGTTCCATTTCTTTTTTCACAAAAAACTCCATTTGTTCAATCTCCATATTTTTGTGATCCGAACAATATTCCAAACTCTTTTGGAGATATTTGCAAGCACTTTTCCAGCGATAATTTTCTTCCATAAGCTTACCAAATACATGCACATAGATATCTTCTAAGGCAATGACTTGTTTAACTGCTGCCTCTCTTCTTACAATCCATTCTACGTATTCTTCATCTACATTGTTGTCGGCTAAAATCATTTCCATCTTGTGCACCTCCTTGTGTTCTAAGAATACGTTCTATATAAACATATAATATGTCACATTGAAGATTGAGTGGACATGAAAATCATATATTTGTTAATATGATGATATCGAATAGGAAAGGATACTCTATGACTAACTGTGTAATTTTAGATACAAAATGCGGAATGACACCCGGAGAATTAACTCCGGAAGGTTTTATTCCTGGAAATATCGTTTGTTCCGTAAAGTTTCAAATGGGAACAGAAATTTTATTCTTAAACGAAGTGGAAGTAGAAGGAGAGCCGAACTTCTACCTAACTAAAGTGGATGAATTTGAGGCAATGATTAAAGAAGATTTCGAGGATCAACGATACATGGATATGATGGAAGCATCTTACTTAGAAACCATCGACAACATCGACCTAACGGATTATGAATATATGTACGAAGACCTACAAAAAAATACTTCTTTATTAGGAAGAATCGTTCAATATATAGTCTCTATCGTTCGTATGGATTTTGAAGAAATGGAAATGTATATTCAGGCTACAAAAAATAAGGACATTATGGATATCACAATTCCTAGAACAGATATTGAAGAAGATCTATTTGGAAAGTAAAAGAGGATGCCCTGGCATCCTCTATTCATTTTCTATTCTTTTGTGTTTTTACGAGCGAATACACATCCCATTCCAGCTAATGCAGCAAGAACCATTGTTCCAAAAGCAGCTGCCATTCCAGTGCTTACTCCTGTGTGTACATCGTCTTTTTTGTCATCTTTTTTATCGTCTTTCTTTTCTCCTTGTAATACTGTGTAGTTTACTTGGATTGTTCCGTGATAGTTGTTGATTCCTTTTGCAGTTAATGTATAGTTACCTGCTTGGGAAGCTACATTGTTTGTTAATGTGTAGTCAACTCCTTCTTCTAGTACTAGGTTTTCTTTTTCACAAGTGATGACGATCTTTTGTGCTTGGTTTGTTCCATTAGCTACCAATTGGTTAGCTAAACCTACTTTTAAGTTTTCGATGTTGTGTGTATCCCACATTCCATCTGGTTTTACTGGTTTTGCTGCTTCTGCGATTGTAAAGCTTACGCTAGCTTCTCCGTGGAAATCATTGATTCCTCTGATTGTCATTGTGTATGTTCCAGCTTCTGTAGCGATGTTTCCATCTACTGTGTAATCAACATCTTTTGTTAATTTTTGTTTTTTGTTATTGATCATGAATTTAATTTGTTGTTCTTGTGGAGCACCTGTGTAAACTAATTGTCCTACACATTGGATATCCATGTTTTCAATGTTGTGAGTATCGATCATTCCAGCTGGTTGTGATTCTTCTTCTTGTGCGTGAATTGGTGTCATCATTGTCATAACTGGTACCATGCTTCCAAATGCCATTGTTGTAGCTAATCCTAATTTAGCGAATGTGTTTAATTTTTTCATATATGTTTCCTCCTTGAGCTTTATC
>JAGHTX010000217.1 GCA_018065105.1 Bacillota bacterium | reverse complement strand
ACGATTCGTGCTTTTTTTCCTGCAGCTCCTCCAGCTACCATTCCACCACTTACATCAAATAATTCTTGTTCATTTAACTTTTCCATAATTTATTTCCTCCTAAAGCTTTACTAGCTTTCTTTCTTTTACAACCATAGAATAATGCTCAAGTCTGAACTTTAACCTCGTTTTTCCTTAACGTTATCTTAACGTCATCGAAACTTATGTAATAACTGTTGATTTCTTTTTATCCTATTTTTGTGTATGATAGATAAGGTAAAGGTGGAAAAATACTATGAGTCAACTTGCAGATATTTATGCACAATTGGATAACGTGATTATTCGTTTAACCGATATGAATCAATTAGACCAATTGGAAGAAGAATTTAGAGTAGAATATTTTAATCTTAGAGATGAAATGATTATGGAGTTATCCAACTTATTGATGTCGCAATTTAATTATGACGATAATATTTCATTGGAATCAAAAAATGAAATCATTGATTTATTAAATTCATATTATGAAATTATGGAAGTGTTAAAAGACAATCCAATTGATAAATTGTTTTCCGTTCAAGGTCGAATCGAAAATATGTTGGTAAATAAGTACATGAAACTTCAAGGATATCGTAAAAACAGCGAATCGTATTGGATCGAATAGAAGATGGAAACATCTTCTTTTTTCTTTCAAACAAAAAAGAGATGGTTTCCCATCTCTAAGGTTTATTAAGATACGATGTATGTGAATACTCCTGTACTTACATTCCATTTACATTCATATTGAGTAATGAATGAATATTTACTGAAATCTAAACTACAATAGAATTCTACACCTTTTGCGATTAAGAATGTGGCTGACCAATCATTAGCAGCACTTAATACAGTACTAGCTGGTCCCTCGTTATCTGTTAATGTGAAATCTAGTGGCCCAATTTGATCTACATTTTCTAACGCAGCTCCTTCCCAAATAATTTCAACTTTAACCTTAACCGTATTGTTTTTTCCTGTACTTGCCGGTTTATCTTCAGCTGGAACATCTGAATCGTCTACTGTTTCAGCAGTCCCATTTGCTGGTCTAGTTTCTACTACTTCTCCATTTTCTGTTTTAACATCGACTTTTTCAATTGTAGTTGTTTCTTTATTTTCTTCAGCCCATTCTTCTGGAGTCATTAAATAGCAGTGTGCTTTATCTGCGATACAAATCCATCCAGATACTGGAGATTTAATTTTTCCCCATACAGTTGAAGGATCCGCTTCACCTGTTTTTACTGAAGTAATTTGAAGAACGGTTCCTACTGGGAAGTTTGCGTATACAGCAGTTGAACTAACGTTAGTTCTTTTACGAACATGCATTCCAGAAGCAGCAACGTAATATTCTCCTTTAGGGAATTTAGATTTATCCGCTACGAAACCTTGTTCTTTTTCTTTCTTTTCTTTTGGTGTTAATACATCGTCTTCGTCATCTTTTGATTTTTCCTCAGATGTAGTTTTATCTTCCGATTCTGTTTTTGAACTAGAACTTTGTTTTTCTTCTGTTTTATCTTTTGAAGCGGAAGCTGTCGATGAAGAAGAAGCAGCTTCTTCTTTCTTTCCTCCACAACCAATCATAGCGAAAGATAGCGCGGCAATAATTAATCCTTGTAAAAACTTTTTCATATTTCCCTCCATTACCGCGTGCACGCGGTCACAAATATTTAATGAATATATTTCTGTATTCTCCAACTAATTTCTGTGTTACCATATCCTCGAGAGGTGGTATACTACAGAGCACGTGGAGGAGAGTAGGTAATTCTACTAATATAGTTTATCCTGTATTTTTATAAGTCGCCGCCATTCTTTCAAGCACAAATAAGTAGGACAATAGAGCCTGGACACTTATGATTGTTTAATCAACTGATGTCGATAGCTAAGAATGACAGTCAATGCCACTTCTCCTTTTATTTTGAAAGGAGTTTTTTTATGTCTTCCATGAAAATAGTTCGTCCTATCTGCTGCGGTATGGACATCCACAAGGATCTTATTGTTGCCACAATCGGTATTACTGACCCTGAAACCAGAATTACTGATTACATTCAGGAATGTTTTTTTACACTTAATCCTGATTTGCTCAAATTGAAAATCTGGTTGAAGGAACATAACTGCTTCGATGTATGCATGGAATCTACTGGTAAATACTGGATCCCTATCTTTAATGTACTTGAAGACGAGATCAATGTTTACCTTACGCATCCTAAATACGTCAAAGCTATTAAGGGTAAGAAAACTGACAAGAAAGATTCCAAATGGATCTGCGATCTTTTTAAACACGATCTTATCCGCTTCTCTTACATCCCATCAAGGGAAATAAGAGAACTTCGTGAAATAGCTCGATATCGCTATAAACTTGTGTGCATGCGCTCTTCTGAAAGAAACAGATATCAGAACTGTATGACTGAATCCAACATCGGTTTGGCTTCTGTATTAAGTGATCCTTTTGGGAAAACTGCAACAAACATCATGAAAGAAGTTCTTTCCTCTGAAACAATTGACGATGACAAGATTCTAAAATTAATCCATAGGAACTGTAAAAAATCTGATTTAATTCTAGATTCTCTACACGGATGTAAGATTGAATCCGATCAACGTTTTAAGATGGAAACAGCTCAGTCACACATGGAAGAACTAAACAAACACATCGAAGCATGTGAAACAGAAATGTTCAAACGTGCTGCTCCAATGCTTGACCAGTTTATTCACATTAGTCGTATGTCAGGTATTTCCTTATTCTCTTCTATAATCATCATTTCTGAAATTGGTGTTGATATGACCAAATTTGAAAGTGCAAAGCAGCTTGTCTGCTGGGCAGGATTAGCTCCTGCAAATAATGAAAGTGCAAACAAGAAGAAATCCACACGTATCAATAAGGCAGGTCAATATCTTAAGCCGCTACTTGTCCAATGTGCTTTAGGTGCTATTAAAAACAAAGAAGGTTATTTTGGAAGAAAATATACAAAAATCAAGAAACGACGAGGTCATAAGAAAGCTATAATTGCCATCGCACGTATGATGCTTGTATGTATCTACCATATGATCCTTACCGGCGAAGAATTTAATCCAACAGATCTTGATAGAATTCTGAATCCAAATAACTACAACCAAAATAAGAAAGAATTAACAGTTGAAAATGCCATCTTATTCCTGCAGCAACAAGGCATTGATACTTCATCCTTACAGTTAAACTAAGTTAAAAATTTTCAATAATCAAAAACGCTTTTTTTAGTGCGCTCATTTTTGGGGTGTTTTATTCACACTTATTACACTCCTCTTATTCATACAATCGCATTATAATCTATTCACACCAAAATGTCTAACACCGCTACAATTAACACATAAACTCACATAATTGTACAAAATAAAATGGTCCCATTATATTATTTTTCTAATATAACAGGACCCTTAAGAAATTAATCTATTCATGATTACTCCTTTCTAGTATAGATTATAGGGGAAAATTCTTTTTGTTAGAAGATCTGCTTTCTTCTTTGTACTTATAGTATATACCAGATTGATTATTGATAAATAGATATGGAAAAGTCGGTATAAAATGAGGAAAAGTTTAACAAAAAAAATAGACCTTTTAGCAGGTCTAATTTTTTTATATTTTTTAGAGAAGAGAGAGTTTATGTTTTATCAAAGTTATTATCTTCCTTTGATGGTTTTATATTACATAATGAGTTTGTCAAAAATATTTATATTTCGTGTGAAAACTTGTGACTTTTCTTCTGATTATGGGAAATTGTCAAATATAGAAAAATGCATGGAATTCATGTAATAATACTATGAATTAACATTTCTATATTGACATATATTCTGAATAGTATACAATTTAAAACGTTGTTGTTCTCTCATTCTTGTTAATGTAGAGAGATACTCAATAAAATGCAGGAAATTGCGTATTTGTTGTGTATAGAAGGTAGAAGAAGACATCTGTATTGGATGTCTTTTTCTTTTTTTTACCATCTATTGTGACATAATTGTAATGTCAATGTGTGTTCTATTCTTAAAAAGTGATTTATTGTAGAACTCCTTTATTTGCCTCACTGGAAGATAGATTCATCTGCCTCCTTCGATCATCAGAAAATTTCCAGTGAAAAAAAATTAGACCCTTTAGCGGGTCTAGTTTTTTTATGTTTTTAGAGAAGAGAGAGTTTATGAATTTTATCAAAGCCTTGTTCATCTTTGATGATTCTATGATACATAATGAGTTTGTCAAAATTATTTTCTTTTCGTGTGAAAACTTGTGACTTTTTTTCTAATTATGTGAAATTATCTTGCACATTCTTCTACAAACATTCCAGTTAGTGGTGGTACATTGAAACGTTTTGAGAACATTTCACATTTACAAAGAAATGAATAGAATATATGGAATTGACCTCCTGATAAAGATTCATAGTTAGCCTGGCCTTTAGACACGATCACATCGGCTTCATCTATGATCCTTTGTTCATTTTCCCCTAATAAACGATACACAGTACCGGCTACGGCCATTCCATTTGTAACGATTTCACATACCTTGTCTAGCCCAGATTCTTTGGCATCTTCTAAAGTCGCATCGTTAGAAACCAAACCGCCTCTGACCATAGCGGTTATTTTTAGTTGCGGAAACTTTTTCTTTAGTTCTATCACAAACAATTTATCTAATACAATTTCTCCACAATTATCGACCACAATCAGAAATTTTTCAGCTTTACTACATTTCTCCACAAATGATTGATATGTTTCGACATCATGTGTACTGGCTTCAAAATGAAATAATAGTTGGATAAACTGTTCGGAATCTACTTTTTCCATGGCTTCAAAATCGATATAGTTCCCAATCCTTGCGAGCAACAAAGATGTGAATAAAGGATCTGATGATTCATCAATTTTCTTTTGAATTTCTATTTCCATCGAAAGAACCAATTGATTAAAGCGACTTTTGATAGAAATAAACTTTTGATTGTCCATTTCTCCATAATACTTTTTGTGAATTTGATTGTAGTAGTATACAATTTCTGGAGCACTGGAATCATTCCTATTTTTCAACAGTTCTTCAACCTCATGAATAAACGCAACATTTTCTTTCTTCTTAGTAAAACTTCTTCTTAAACAATCAATACAACCTTGAGACATCAACATATGATAATCCTCCTTTTTCTATTATAAAAGAAAAATAGACCCTTAGCGGATCTATTTTCTTTTATGTTTTGAGAAGAGAGAGTTTATGAATTTTATCAAAGTTTTTTGTATCTCTTTGATGGTTATATGATACAAAATGAGTTTGTCAAAATTATTTTCTTTTCGTGTGAAAACTTGTGAGTTTTCTATAAATTATGTGATATTTACGAAGCCTTTTTCTTTTTCTTAGATTCGTACATTTTAATATCTTCCAATCCAATTAATTCATTAAAAGAGGCTAATGAGTTAATTTTTGAAGAAGCATATCCTATGCTTAAAGATAATGTATACTCTTTATTCTTCTTATGATTCTCTTTGTTTAACAATTCGACATTTTGATGAATTGTATGAATGATTTCTTCCATGAATGATTCTGAAACATCTAACCCAACCAGAATAAATTCATCTCCTCCATATCGGTACAATCCCAATGATGAACTGTCTCTTCGTTCTATTGACTTTTTTAAAACAAGAGCAATATCCTTAAGAATACGATCTCCAGTAATATGTCCATATGTATCATTTATCCCTTTAAAAGAATCCACGTCAATCATACAAATGGTGATGTGTTCTTCACGATTTCTTGTGATCAAATAATCTTTGTAGCTTAAAAATGCATTTTTATTATTAAGCCCTGTCAGTGAATCTTTTTGTACCTGAAGTGTTTGCCAGTTCATGTTTACCATCAATAGTGCAATGGTAAATCCAATTTGTGTTACCGTCGTTCCATAGAACAACATTTGACAAATGGCTACCACGGCCATAGGAATGACAAAATATAAATATCCTCGATATTCTGATTTTTTGAAAGACGAACGTTCTCTTCGAATTTCTCGAATATTTAAATATAAAGCAACAAACATGTATCCCCATTCTACAATCCAAGTAATGGGAATTCCTGGACCGCGGTGGTATAAACAACTTTCATCTACCGAAAAGTAATAATTAGTAACAGGATTAAACAAAATACTGATAACTAGTAATACGATAGGAATGGATGTAACTAGTATTGTTTTTCGTAAATTGTTGACATATCCTAGTTTTACTAAAACATACAGGAACCATAGATATGTTCCGATTCCCATTAATCCGATATAGATTACATTTGATATTTGTACTCCCAAAGCTGTATTTCCTTTACAGCAATAAGCACAGATATCACTAATACAATATAAGATCAATGTATTTAACATTAAGTCAAAAATGATTCTTGACGTTTCTCTTTTTGAAGTTCCGTTTCTTCCTTGTAGATACATGAGTATTGCGATGACTATCGCAATTATATTTGTTTCAACATAATAAATCATGAGCATCTTCCTTTTTTTAGAATCTTACTTTATCTAATATCTATGTTTTTGTCATATAAGATGTTGAAAATGGTCAGAAACAAGAAAAACGTATGTGTTTTTCATACGTTTTTAATAAATATTTCTGATTTCATTAATTTCGCAGGCTTCCATGAATTCTTTTAATTCAGCATCTGAAGAAATCAATTGATATTCATGAAATTTTCCAGTTTCCTTGTCTTGAAAACCCGCTGTCTTTTCTCCTGTGCAAATACTGACTCGAAGAACAGGCTCCAATTTATGTGAATTATAGTCAATTTTCTTTATTTCTTTTTTCCTAAACAAGAACATAAAAATCTCCTATGAAAATTACGTGTATTATTTTTTTCCACCTAATATTGTTTCTAGAGTTTTAATTGCTCCATCTACAGCTTCGTTATTCTTGGCGAATTCTTTAATTATCTTTTCTCCAGCTTTGATATTTTTCTTAGTGACATATTTTTTGTCAACTCCCAATTTATCTGCTGCAGCACCAGCTACACTCATTAGCACATCCGTCATTGGATCTTCTTTTTTCGTTGTTTTCTTTTTCGCTGTTGTCGTTTGTTTCTTTGTGGTTGAAGTCTTTTTCTTCTCTGTTTCTTTTTTTTCAGATTCCTTTTTCGTTGACGGTTTCTTTTTAGCTTCTGTTTTTTTCGTTTCTGTCTTTTTTGCGGTTTCTTTTTTCTCGCTTACTTTTTTTGTTGTTTTTTCTGGCATAGTACGTTTCCTCTTTCTATTATTTTAATCGGATTTACCTTTTATGAAAAGAAGAAAAAGCCAGTTATCACACTGACTTCCATTATCTTCGATAAAATAACTCCATAAATACCGGTACGCGTTTCCGCCACTCAGATTCACTGTGGATTGCGTCCTCATAAATATGGAAATGAACGCATTCTTTTCCTTCTTTTTCCATTAAGGCATTATAAATAAGTTCATTATCATATTTGTATAAGTTAGTCACAAACTCATTTCCAACGCCTTCATTTGTACCTAAATCAAAGTACAAGCATTCTAGTGGTCTTAAATCGGCTTCCCTAACAAGTTTCTCATATTGAAAAGGATAATACCAGAATGCGCACGATAAAGCTGCACATTTTTTAAATGTTTCTGGATATTTAAGGCTCGCATAGAAAGAGATGTTTCCTCCAGCCGAACTACCTACGATTGCAGTATCTTCTGGATTTGTTGGATATGTATAATCAATATATGGCTTTAACTCGTCTTTTAAGAAACGAACATATGCTTCTCCTTCTCCACCTAATCCTGGTCCAGGTCTTCCTGTTTCCATAATCGTGATAGCGCGGTCGGTCTTCCAAGCTCCGTATTCACTTTCTCTCATATAGGGTCCAAAATTACAAGGAATGGCAACCATAATTAAATCCAAATGGTTGTATTCTACATAATCTAAAAATCCCCAGCTAACTCCCGAATATGCTTGATTGTCAAAAAAGGCGTTTTGACCATCGTTAATATACATAACAGGATATCGTTTTCCTGAATATTGATAATCATCTGGAAGGTAAATCGTAATATCTCTTTCTCGATTTAGTGTGTGCATATAAATTTTTTTATTTTCTATCATAAGCATAAGCTCCTTATGTATTTACAAACAACTCCTAGATTGTATAACATTTCTTTCAAAGCGAAAAGTAAAATCACTCATATAGAACGATTCTTTATATTAAGCAGGTTGCTCTGCGTCCAATTTTTGTGTGTCAGCTTGAATGTCCAAATGAAAAAGAGCCCTTAAATAACAATGTCATTCAGCTAAGAAATGACCGATAGTGAGCTTTTCTAAAAATACAGAGATGATAAACAGTTCTCTGTATTTTTTTCTTTTTCCAATAGTGCTTAA
>JAGHTX010000071.1 GCA_018065105.1 Bacillota bacterium | reverse complement strand
GTATCATAGCTATTTTCTTTAGGATTGATTTCCTGGATATTATGTATTGATACATTATAGCCATTAATGAGAGCTTCTTTTTGAAAACTTTGAATAATTTGATATCCAAAATGATTAGATTGTAGTAGCTTATCTGTTCCGATAATTACTGCAACTTTTTTATTTTCGTCTAAAGAAAGGGTACGAGTATATCCCATATCTACAGCGGTTCTAATTATTTTTTTTCGCAGGCTTTCACTAATGTCACTGGCCCCATTTAATGCTTTGGATACAGTTCCTTTTGATACACCGCATTTTTTCGCAATATCTTCCATAGTTGCCATAAAATCACCTCAGTACATTTAATTATATAGTAAATAAATATTTTTGGAAGTTATAACGATCACAACTTGATATTATACGTGATGAGTTCTGATTTATGGCAGAAAGCGAAACAAAGCGAAACATTTATAAACTGAAATAAGTAATAAATATGCTTGATATAAGTTTAAATATACCGTATTCAACAATGAGCGAAACAAAACGAAACAAATTTCGTGCAATTTTGAACCTTTTATACTATAATGTGCTTAAGGATTTTCGCCGGGAAACTATCGAAAGAGGAAAGGAGAAGTTATGGTAGGAATTATTCTTGCAAGTCATGGGGAATTCGCAAAAGGAATTTTACAATCAAGCCAGATGATTTTTGGTGAACAAGAAAACATCATTGCTTGTTGCTTGATGCCTAGTGAAGGACCTGAGGACATTCGCAAAAAAATGGAAGATGCGATTGCGTCTTTCGACAACCCTGAACAGGTATTGATTTTAGCCGATCTTTGGGGTGGAACACCATTTAATCAGGCATGTACTTTATTAAATGGTCATGAAGATTCTTGGGCAATTATGACAGGATTAAATCTAGCTATGCTTGTAGAAGCATTAGGACAAAGATTTATGACAGAAAATGCACAAGAAATCGTTTCTAACATTTTACAAATTGCTAAAGATGCGGTTCGCGCAAAACCAGAATCTTTAGAACCTGTTGTAGAAAGTGCTGCACCGGCACAAGCTGCACCAGTCGCTGCTATCCCAGAAGGAACTGTTTTAGGGGATGGAAAAATTAAGTATGCATTAGCTCGTATTGACACTCGTTTGTTACATGGACAAGTAGCAACCAATTGGTCAAAAACTGTACAACCAGATCGTATTATTGTAGTTTCGGATGCGGTAGCACACGATGATTTGCGTAAAGGATTGATCATGCAGGCAGCCCCTCCAGGAATTAAAGCACACGTTGTACCTATTGAAAAAATGATGAAAGTAGCTAAAGATGTTCGCTTCGGGGATACAAAAGCTATGTTGTTATTTGAAACACCACAAGATGCATTACGTGCTATCGAAGGTGGAGTCGATATCAAAACAATCAATGTTGGTTCTATGGCTCATACTAAAGGAAAAATTGCTGTTAACAAAGCAATTTCTCTAGGAGCTGAAGATATTCAAACTTTTGCAAAATTGAAAGAATTAGGGGTAAGCTTCGATGTACGTAAAGTACCAGGAGATTCTCCTGAAGATATGGATAAATTGATTGCGGATGCAAAATCGCAATTAGGTATTAAATAAGAAGGGAGTATATATGTCGTCAATTCAAATTATTTTAGTTGTTATTGTTGCCTTCTTAGCCGGTATGGAAGGAATCTTGGATGAATTCCAATTCCACCAACCTTTAGTGGCTTGTACATTAGTAGGATTGGTAACAGGTCATTTAACAGAAGGAATCATTCTAGGTGGTTCTTTACAAATGATCGCCCTAGGTTGGGCTAACGTTGGAGCTGCTGTAGCACCAGATGCTGCCTTAGCTTCTGTTGCATCGGCTATTATTATGGTATTAGGATTAGGAAATGCTGCAAATACAACAACAGTTATCTCAACAGCTATCGCTGTGGCAATTCCTCTATCTGTAGCTGGATTATTCTTAACTATGTTATGTCGTACAATTGCCGTACCAATGGTTCACTTTATGGATTCTGCTGCTGAGGCAGGAAACTTTAAAGCTGTTTCTGGATGGCACATTGCAGCTATTTGTATGCAAGGGGCACGTATTGCAATTCCTGCTGCCGCTTTATGCGTTATCCCACCAGAAGCTGTTACGACTGCTTTAGGAATGATGCCTGCTTGGTTAAGTGATGGTATGTCAATTGGTGGTGGAATGGTTGCCGCTGTAGGGTATGCTATGGTAATCAACATGATGGCTACTAAAGAAGTATGGCCATTCTTCGCATTAGGATTCTGTTTAGCTGCAATCGGACAATTAACATTAATCTCATTAGGTGTAATCGGTGTTGCCTTAGCTTTAATCTACTTAGGATTAAAAGACATGATTAAAAATAATTCTGGTGGACCAAGTTCAAGTTCTGGAGATCCTCTAGGGGATATTCTAAACGATTACTAGAATGAAGGAGGAAAAGAAAATGGCTGAAAATAAAGTAGTATTATCTAAAAAAGATAGAATCTCCGTTTGTTTCCGTTCAACATTCTTACAAGGTTCATGGAACTATGAACGTATGCAAAACGGTGGTTGGTGTTTTGCGATGGCACCAGCAATTAAAGCGTTATACAAAAATAAAGAAGACCAAATTGCTGCATATAAACGTCACTTGGAATTCTTTAACACTCACCCATATATTGCATCTCCAATCATTGGGGTTACATTAGCTTTAGAAGAAGAAAAAGCCAATGGAGCACCTGTTGACGATGTAGCTATCCAAGGTGTAAAAATTGGTATGATGGGTCCTTTAGCTGGTATTGGTGACCCAGTATTCTGGTTTACTGCACGTCCGATTTTAGGAGCTTTAGGAGCATCTTTTGCCTTAAGTGGAAATATTATGGGACCAATCCTATTCTTCTTAGGATGGAATATCTTACGTTATGCCTTCATGTGGTATACACAAGAATTTGGTTACAAAGTTGGAGGATCTATCGCTCAAGACTTATCTGGTGGTATGCTTCAAAAAGTTACAGAAGGAGCAAGTATCTTAGGTATGTTTATTATCGGTGCTCTGGTAAATCGATGGGTATCTATTAATTTTGCACCTGTTGTATCTTCTATTGAACAGGCAAAAGGAGCATTCATTGATTGGGAAGCTCTTCCAGAAGGAGCAGCTGGAATTAAACTTGCGTTGGAACAATATTCAGCTTTAGGAGCTACAGGATTGAATCAAATTAAAGTAACTACTCTACAAAACAACATTGATTCATTAATTCCTGGTTTAGCCGCTGTATTATTAACTTTATTATGTTGTAAATTATTAAAGAAAAATGTCTCTCCAATCGTTATCATCGTAGCATTATTCGTTGTTGGTATCGTTGGACACATCATTGGTTTACTATAAGATTGTAGGAAGGGAGATATGACATGATTCAATCGTTAAATAAAACAGTTGATTTGGTAGATAAAGGACAATTCTTAACAGGAATTCCAACATATGGAAAAATTATGATTGGTGATGGTGGTTTTGAATACTATAATGATAAAAACATTGCTGATTTTATCCAAATTCCTTGGAATCAGGTCGATCATGTTGCTGCTTCTGTTCTGTTTAATAAAAGTATCTCCCGTTTTGCGATTTTCACCAAACAAAATGGAGCCTTTACCTTCTCAACACGCGATAATAAAAAAACATTGAGAATGGTCAATAAGTATATAGACTCCAATAATTTAGTTCGATCCCTAAGTTTTTTTGACGTAATTAAATTAGGTTTAAAAGGACTTTTAAATCGAATTTTCAAAAGATAGAAGATTTTATCTTCACCCTATGAAATATAATAGAAAACTTATGTATTAATATTAGCCTCTTAAATTATAAAAATTCTCTCCAAAAACCTCTCTCCCTCTTTTCAAGAGGGGGAGATTTTTATTTATTGGAAAAATGCGATTCTAACGTGTTTAAGAATTTTTGGGCAATGGGGGAAAAGACCTGATATTTCTTCCAGACGATATACATTTTATTTTCCAGTCTTGGTGAAAGTGGACGGAAGACCAGTTCGCTATCGGAAGAAGTGTTTAAAAGTTTATCAAAAGTTAAAAGAACACCTAAATTTTCCTGGGCAAATATACCGCCATTAAAGGATAACTGAAACGTTCCTTCTAAAGAGAGTTCGTTCATTTTTAAACCAGCCCAACGGGGAATATCCTTTTTCCAGGATTGACTCGAACAAAATAGGGAATGTCCGATTAAATCTTCTACGAATATTTCTTTCTTTTTCGCTAGGGGATGATTTTTGGAGACAACGATTCCCCAAACATCACTTTCTGGAAATTCAAGTGCATTATATTGAGAATAATCGGGTGTTTCCACAAGGACCGCAAAATCCAGGATTCCTTTATTTAATTGTTCCATAACTTGTTCGGTACCACCGCTGGTAATGTGGTAGCGAAGATTTGGATATTTCTTTTTGAATTCTCGGATTTCTTTTGCCAGATAACTTACCTGATAACTTTCGGCCAGTCCAAAATATAAATCTCCTCCTGTAATGTCATTCATAGAAGAAAATTCATTGGTAATCTTATCGGCCAAGGTGATTAGATCTTCGGCACGATTTCGTAGTAATACACCTTCGTCGGTTAATTCAATGCTGAAGGCATGTCGATTAAACAGTTTTTTTCCAAATTCTTCTTCTAGGCTCTTTAATTGTTTGGATAAAGTGGGTTGGGTAACGTGAAGAATTTGGGCAGCTCGGCTCATGTTTTCTTCTCGGGCAACGGCTAAAAAGTAACGAAGCGATTTTAATTCCATACGACAATCCTCCTCATGATATTCCAAAATGGAATAATACGATATAAATTATAACTATTAGCGAAGTCTTTTGTAAAGCCTTATGATATGGATGAAGAAAAGGAAGAAAAGAAATGCAGATGAATAAGGAATCCATTCTACATATGTTGGAACAAATTGGTTTTGACTCTCTACAAATTCAAAGATTCGAAGACATTCTCGAAACCGAAGGAATTGAAGAGGCAAGAAATTATCTTCGATGCCAAAGATGTGATCTTGTGGAAAAGATGCATTTGTATCAAAAAAAGGTCGACCAGTTAGATTATCTTATTTATCAGTTAAAGAAGGAGGAATTATAGTATGAGCACAACTTTAAACTTAATCCAGACATGGGACAAAACATTTGAGAAAAGTGAAAAGGTAAATCATAAAAAGGTTACTTTTACCAACCGTTACGGAATTACTTTAGCTGCGGATATGTATACCCCAAAAACAAATCTCAACAAATATCCTGCCATTGCCGTATGTGGACCATTTGGTGCAGTAAAAGAACAATGTTCTGGATTGTATGCCCAAACCATGGCAGAAAAAGGATATGTAACCATTGCCTTTGATCCATCTTTCACTGGAGAAAGTGGAGGTACACCTCGCTATATGGCTTCTCCAGATATCAATACCGAAGACTTCCAGGCAGCCGTTGACTTTTTATCCGTACAGGAAAATGTAGATTCCGAAAAAATTGGTATCATTGGAATCTGTGGATGGGGAGGAATGGCTTTAAATACTGCAGCCCTTGATACAAGAATCAAAGCAACCATTGTATCCACTATGTATGATATGACTCGTGTTAGCGCAAATGGATATTTTGATAGCGAAGACAGTGAACAAGCTCGTTATGAAAAGAAAGTAAACATGAATGCTCTTCGTACTAAAGAATTTAGTGAAGGAGTCTACTCAAGAGCAGGAGGATGTCTTCCTTTACCAGTTGCTGAAGATGCGCCATTCTTTGTGAAAGATTACAGCGCTTACTACAAAGGGCGTGCATATCATGAACGAAGCTTAAACTCAAACGATGGATGGAATAGTATTGGATGCCTATCTTTTATGAATCAGCCGATTCTAAAATACAGTCATGAAATTCGCAGCGCTGTATTGATTATGCATGGAGACAAAGCACATAGCTATTACTTTGGAAAAGATGCCTATGAAAACATGATCAAAGATAGTAAATATGCAGACAATAAAGAATTATTAACCATTCCAGGGGCTGTACATACCGATCTTTATGACAATTTGGAAGTGATTCCTTTTGAAAAGATGGATGCCTTCTTTAAAGAAAATGGAGTGTGCTAAAGATGAAAAAAGTCTGTATTATTTCCACAAGTTTACGTGCCGGAAGCAATTCAGATATTCTTGCCAGAGCCTGTGAAAAAGGCGCTTTGGAAGCCGGAAATGAAGTAGAATATATTTCTTTAAAAGGAAAAGAAATTCAATATTGTATCGGATGTTTAGCTTGTCAAAATAGTGGAAGCTGTGTATTAAAAGATGATGTAGCAGAAATCATAAACAAGGTAAAAAATGCTCAAGTACTTATTTTTGCCACACCAATCTACTACTACGAAATGTGTGGACAAATGAAAACGTTATTGGATCGATTAAATCCATTGTATCCTTGTGAATATGCCTTCCGCGATGTATATATGATTGCCACTGCAGCTGAAGAGGAAGAAAGTACTTTTGAAAAAGCTTATAATGGACTACAAGGATGGGTCGATTGTTTTGAAAAAGCGAGTCTAAAAGGATTGGTTGCAGCAGGAGGCATTGGAGATGCTAAAGAAGCTAACAACCATGAAGATGTGATGAAAAAGGCATATGCGCTGGGAAGAAATCTATAAAAGATTATTGTTTCTCTTCTTATTCTTAAACCTGGCTGGATGCAGCACAAGTAGTGTGAAAGTGGAGAAACCAGTTGAAAAATCATCAATAGAAACGGAGAAGACAAGCATGAAGCTATTTATCAACGAACAGGAAATTCCAGTCATCTGGGAAAACAATAAAACGGTTAAAGAATTCATGGAAGAAGTGAATCGTAAAGATATTGTGGTTTCGATGTCCATGTACAGTAATAACGAACAAGTGGGATCGCTAGGAAGAAGTTATTCTAAAAAAGATACCTACATGACAACACATAATGGAGATATTGTTTTATACAATGCAAGCAATATTGTACTTTTCTATGGTTCCAATTCCTGGGATTATACAAAACTGGGAAAAATGGATCTATCGAAACAAGAAGTCATCGACCTATTATCCAATGGGAATGTGCGCATTACCATCACCAAATAAGGAGGAGTACTATGATATTTTATTTTACCGCAACAGGAAATAGCTTATATGTTGCCAAACAACTAGATACAGATAGATACAGTATTGCCCAGGAAATTCATAAAGAAAATAGAGAGTATAAAGCAGAAAAAATTGGAATTGTATGTCCTCTATTTGAATTTGAAATGCCAAACATTGTCAAAGAATTTATTAAAGGTTCCACTTTTGAAACCGAATACTTCTATATCATCGTTACCTATGGAATGCATGATGGTGGAGTTGCCAAGCGTTCAAAAGAATTTATGGATTCGCTAGGAAAGAAAGTAGATTATATCAATACAATCAAGATGCATGACAATGCGATTATCGTCTTTGATATGGATGAACAAAGAACTTTAGAAGAAGGAAAGAAAGTGGATGAACACATTGCGCTTTTAAAGAAAGATATCGAAGAGGGAAAAGAAGAAATTCAATTTGCGCGAAAAGAAGAATTAGAATTTCAGGCAGAATATCGTAAGATGATTGAAAAAACGGGTCCGGCTTACTCTTTCCCTTTATACAAGGTTACCGATGCCTGTGTTGGATGTGGTACCTGTACGAAAGTATGCCCAGGAGGATGTATTCAAATAAAAGATAAAAAGGTCATATACGATTATACAAACTGTGTAAACTGCATGGCTTGTGCACAAGCCTGTCCTACAATGGCAATTCAATTTGCGACAATCAAAGAACCAAATCCAAAGGCTCGTTATCGCAATGTACACATTTCCTTAAAGGAAATCATTGACTCTAATATACAAAAGTAAGGTAGAGACGAATCTCTACCTTTTTTAGAGTTTAAAATTTGAATGATTTGAATAGATTTCTTTTGCCATTTGAATAAAGTCCTGCACAAAGGGGCGAGAATCGTCTTTTCTTTTTACCAGTTGACAAGGAATTCTTTCCTGTGTAGAAAAGGGAATCCAGGCAAATTCTTCATTGTGATCGTTCAAGAAACCAGGGATTAAGTTAATAGCTTCTTTTAAAGAAATCAGGGTTAATGAGGTTTCATGATCGGGACTGTTGAGTACATTGACCTTGTTTCGAGAAAGAACTTGCTTCTGGGCTTTGCGAAGTCCATAAGGGGATCCGCCTCCTACAAGAAGGGTATATCCGTCCAGGTCTTTGGTTGTGATTTCTTTATTACGAGCCAATGGATCTTCTTTGGTACAGACTAAATAGATTCCAGATTCGAATATTGTTTGGGAAATGGTATTGGGAATTTTTACGTTTGGATCTTCGATCGCAAATAGAATATCGCTGCTTCCATTGAGTAGAGAATCGATACGCTTGTTTCCATAGATGTATTGAATATTGATCTGAATCTTTGGATATTTTTCTTTAAATCTCGAAATAATTTCCGGTAAGAAGTACAAAGAACTTCGCGTAGGAAGACAGATGGATAAACTATCATCAAATTGTGCATTTAAATTTAAACTTTGTTCAACCGCTGTCCGATACGTGTTTTCCATATTTCGCAGTTGTTTGACAAAGTAATTGCCAGCTACGGTTAATCCAACTCCCTTTTGAGAACGATCAAAGATCTTAAATCCCAATTCTTCTTCAAACGATTTGATCGAATAGGTCAAAGCGGGCTGGGTGATATATAGATTATCGGCTGCCTTGGTAAAATTCAATGTTCGAGAGACTTCTAATACGGCTTCTATTTGTTTACTGTTCATATATTCTCCATAAAAAAAATTTATTAATAATAAGATATATCGATTATACATATTTATCAATTCCTTTTAAAATAGAATCAAGAAAAGGAGAAACACATATGATTTTAGATAGAAACAACAAGAAAGAAGTAATCGCTTTATTAGGGGCAGGAGGCATGGGCGTAGCCATTGTCAAAAGAATTGCGGCAGGAAAGAAAATCTTTTTAGGAGATATCAGCGAAAAGAAATTAGCCGAAGTTGCCAGTGATTTTCAATATCACGGATACGATGTAGAAACTATGGTAGTGGATGGATGTTCAAAAGAATCGGTGGAAGCGTATGCACAAAAAGCAGCTGCCTTGGGTCCGGTTATGTATTTTATTGACAGTGCTGGTGCATCTCCTAGCCAGGGAAAGCCGGAACATATCATTAACTTGGATTTGATTGGAACAAGCTATGCGATCGATGCCTTTGGAAAAGTAATGGCAGAAGGTGGAGCCGGGTTAATCATTGCTTCCCAAACGGGGTATATGGGACCAAACTATGATATGGAAACCGAAATGAAACTGGCTTTAACACCAACTGAAGAACTAAAAGATTTAGATTTACTACAAGCAATCACACGTTCGGGAGCTGCTTATATTTTATCCAAGAAAGTAAACCAACTTCGTGTACGTACCGCAGCGGCTACAACCTGGGCACAAAGACGAGCAAGAATTAACACCATTTCTCCAGGTATCATTATGACGCCGGTTGCCTACGATGAATTCCAGGCTCCTGGAAATACATATCAAAATATGATTGATCAAAGTGCAGCGAAACGTGTAGGAACCGTAGATGAAATTGCGTATGCAGGTGAATTCCTATTATCTCCAAAATCCAGCTTTATTACAGGAATCGATTTATTGATTGATGGAGGAGTTATTGCCTCTTTAAAAACTGGAATTTATCAACTTGGAAAGTAAAAATGACA
>JAGHTX010000234.1 GCA_018065105.1 Bacillota bacterium | reverse complement strand
CTATATATGTATAAATGTTATGGAAAATATGTCAAATTGAAGTAATATCGGATAATTTATATATATTTGTATATGAATATTTGTGATTTAGTTAACATTTCTGTGATAAAAGTCACAACCCGTATACGTAATCAGCCAATGTTTTGTCGATTTCCTACAGTTGATTTATATTTTGAAGCGAATAATGTAACCGCTTGCAATTAGTAACATAACGATATGAAAATACAACAAAATGCCATGCGAAAAAAACGCGTTAACTAGTAAAATTAATTCAATAGAAAGCATAACCCTTAAAAAGGAATTCAAAGTATAGGAGGAAATTATGAATTTTAAAAAATTTGGGAAATTAGCTTTAAGTGCAGCTATGACTGCTTCACTTGTAGCATGTGGTGGCGGATCTAACGGTGGATCTAGCTCAGGAAGTTCTGATGGAACTATCCGTGTAAACATCTGGGATAACAACCAAAAAGATGGATTACAAAAAATCGCTGACAAATGGACTGAAACTTCTGGTGTCCCTGTAAAAATTGAAGTTATCGACTGGGATAACTACTGGACATTATTAGAAGCTGGTGCATCTGGTGGGGAAATGCCAGACGTATTCTGGATGCACTCTAACACAGCTCAAATGTACATGGAAAATGATATGTTATTAAACTTAGATGACTATATCAAAGATGTAGATATGAGCCAATTCTATGAAGGTGTTACAAATCTTTACAAATCAAATGGACACCAATATGCATTACCTAAAGACCACGATACTATCGCATTATTATACAATAAGGCTATCTTCGACAAATATGGTGTAGATTGCCCAACTGATGACTGGTCATGGAACGATGTTCAAAAAGCTGCTAAAGCTATCACTGAAGCATCTAACGGTGATGTTTATGGATACGCTCTAAACTCTTCTAACAACCAAGATGGTTGGTATAACTTCATCCAAGCATACGGTGGACAAGTTATTACTCCAGACCACAAAGGAACTACAATCGGTTCTAAAGAATCTAAAGCTGGTATGGAAATGTGCCGTCAAATCTTAGAATATGCTGCTCCTCAATCAGTAGTTGCTGAAACAGGAACTGACTCATTATTCGCTTCTGGAAAAACAGCTATGATTACTCAAGGTTCTTGGATGATCAACTTCTTCTACACTGCTGAAAACTCAAAAGATTACTTCTGGGCTGAATTACCTTATGGTGATGCTAACGGAAATGGTCAAGAAGATCCAGGTGAACGTGTATCTGCTTACAACGGTTTAGGATGGGCTGCAAACGCTAACGTTGCTAACCCTGAAGAATGTGCTTCATTAATCAAATACTTCTGTTCAGAAGAAGGACAATTAATGCAAGCTGAATTAGGTGTAACTATGGGTGGTATGAAAGGTGTATCTGATGCATTCGCTGGTGCATTCGACGGTATGGACGTTTCTGCATTCATTAAAGTTGAAGAAACTGGAACATTATACTTCCGTCCTTACACTCGTAACACAACAGTTTGGGAAGATGCATTACAACAAGCTGGTGCATTCTTAGACGCTTGGCAAAATCCAAAAGATAAAGATGTAATGGCTAAAGCATGTGAAAACGCTCAAGCTATCATCGAAAACGCTATCGCTAACGAATAATCATATTTGATTTACAATTTATTGCATTAAATTTTAATTAGCAAAGGCAGATGCCTTCCATCTGCCTTTCATTTTATAAGGAGAGTCAAAATGGCAAAAAAGAAAATGACTGCTGCTGAAAAAAATGAAGCTAAATGGGGTTGGGCGTTTGTCACTCCTACAATGTTAGGTTTGATCATCTTAAACTTCTATCCAATCTTCAATACTGCATGGCAGTCTTTATGTAAAACAGGAGACTTCGGTAAAGGTAACATTTTCGTTGGTTTCAGTAACTACTCTGTTGCATTAGCTAACAGTGAAACTTGGCAAGCGTTAATTAATACTATTAAGTATGCAATTATCGAAGTACCATTCTCAGTAGTAATTTCATTAGTTCTAGCTGTATTCTTAAATAGAAAAATCGCTGGACGTTCTGTATATCGTACAATCTTCTTCTTACCTATGGTTTGTGCTCCAGCAGCCGTTGCCATGGTATGGAAATGGTTATACAACCAACAATTCGGTTTAATCAACAATGTTTTCCACTCTAATGTTGCTTGGATTTCTGATCCAAAAATTGCTTGGATTGCGATCGGTATCATTGGTGTTTGGTCAATTATTGGTTACAACATGGTATTGTTCATTTCTGGTCTTCAAGAAATCCCTGGTGACTACTATGAAGCAGCAGAAATCGATGGTGCTACAGGAATCAAACAATTCTTTAACATCACTATCCCTCTATTAAGTCCAACTACATTCTTTATCGTACAAACTCGTGTAATTGGTGCGTTAACAGTGTTCGACTTAATGTTCATGGTTATGGACAAAACTAACTTGGCATTACAAAAAGTTCAATCAATCGTATACGTATTCTATCAATATGCGTTTACGAATGGTAACAAGGGATATGGAGCTACTATCGTAATGATCTTATTAGTATTCATTATGATCGTAACAGTTATTTTACAAGCTTGCGAAAAGAAGTTTGTATTCTATAACTAGTAAGGAGAGTCGATTATGGAAAGTGTTAGAATGAAACAAAAAGTGACTCAAGTATTGATTCACTGTATCTTAATCTTCTTCTCATTTATTATGATCGTTCCATTCGCTTGGATGATTTTAACTGCATTAAAAACTAACCAACAAGCTATTTCTGTAGATCCTTTCTATATTTTCCCTGCAGGAACTTGGCACTTTGAAAACTTCTCAAAAGTTTGGGCTTCTTATAACTTCTTAATTCTTTATAAGAACACAATCTTAATGATTTTCTGGCGTGTTGTATGTGCTTGTTTAACAGCTACAATGGCAGGTTACGCATTTGGACGTTTAAAATTCCCTGGTAAAAAATTCTTATTTAGTTTGGTATTAGTTCAAATGATGGTTCCAGCTCAAATCTTCATCATCCCTCAATATTTGATGGTTTCAAAATTAGGATGGTTAAATACTTGTGCTGGTTTAGTATTCCCTGGTGCTGTAACTGCATTCGGTACTTATTTATTAAAAACTGGATACCAAGGTCTTCCTAAAGACTTAGAAGAAGCTGCTGGTATCGATGGATGTCACATCGGACAAAAATTCTATAAGATCATGATGCCTTTAACTAAATCATCAATGGTATCTTTAGGAATCTTCACTGCTGTATTCGCATTCAAAGACTTAATGTGGCCAATGATCGTTTGTACAAACTCTCAAACAACTACATTATCTGCAGCCTTAGCTAAGATGCAAGGTCAATATGGATCTGATTATCCAACAATGATGGCTTCTGCCGTATTAGCTGTATTACCAATGTTAATTATCTACATTATCTTCCAAAAACAATTCGTGGAAGGTATCGCTACATCTGGTGGTAAGTTATAATATTTTCTAAAGAAAATGTCTAAACAAGAGTCGAAAGGCTCTTGTTTTTTATTTTACAAATCGTATGAATCATACAACATATTGTTAAGAGCGCGTGACTAATTTATATTTAAAAAACATCACTTTTCTTGTAGAATTATTCTTGTCTGAAAATATTAGGGAGGATTCATTAATATGAGTATTATTTTCGATAAGAAAACAGGAATTATTACTATGAATACTAAGAATACTTCGTATCAAGTACTAATTAATGAGCACAATTTCTTGTTACATTTGTATTATGGACAAAAAATTCATAACACAAATATGACTTATTTATATATGATGTTTGATCGTGCATGTGCGGGAAACCCAAATGAAGTTTATCCAAGTCGTACCGTATCTTTTAACGTGTTACCACAAGAATATACAGGTTATGGAGTTGGAGACTTCCGTGTTAACAGTATTGCCTTACAAAATGCCGATGGAAGTTACGGAGTTGATTTCCGTTATGTGAAACATGAAATCAAAAAAGGAAAATATGCACTTCCTGGATTACCTGCTTCTTATGATAACGGGGATGAAGCAGATACTTTAATCATTACTATTGAAGATGCACTTACAAAGATGACGGTAGATCTATACTATGGTGTCTTTGAAGAAAAAGATATGATCACTCGTTGTGCAAAAATCATCAATAATGGGCAAACACCAGTAACATTACATAAAGCGTCTTCTATGTGTATTGATTTCCCATATGGAAAATGGGATTTAATCAATTTCCATGGAAAACACGCATTAGAAAGACAAATTGAAAGAAGACATGTATCCCACGCTATTGAAACTGTAGGATCTACACGTGGAACTTCTTCTCACCAACAAAATCCATTTATTATCTTAACAAGCCAAGATGCAACCGAAGATTTCGGAGATTGTTACGGATTTATGTTCGTATACTCTGGAGGATTCAAGGCAGAAGTTGAAAGAGATCAATTTGACAGTACACGTGTGGTAATGGGTATTCAAGATGAAGCCTTTACTTGGGATTTAAAACCAGAATGCGTATTCTATACACCAGAAGTTATTATGACTTATACAGGAAATGGATTATCTTCTTTATCACACAACTATCACGATTTTGTTCGTAATAACATTTGCCGTGGTAAATACAAAGTTGCTCGTAGACCTGTTCTATTAAATAACTGGGAAGCTACATACTTTAATTTTACAGATAAGAAATTAGTAGAAATCGCAAAAGACGCAGCCGGATTAGGTGTGGAATTATTCGTATTGGATGATGGTTGGTTTGGAGTTCGTGATAGCGATAATTCAGGACTCGGTGACTGGTATGTAAATACAGATAAAATTAAATGTGGATTACCAGAATTGATTCGTCAAATCAATGATTTAGGATTAAAGTTTGGTATCTGGATCGAACCAGAAATGGTAAATGAAGATTCTGATTTATATCGTGCACATCCAGATTGGGCTTTAAGAATGCCAAATCGTATTCCAACTCGTTCACGTAACCAATTGGTTTTGGATATGTCTAGAGAAGATGTTATCGCATACCTTTATGAAAGAATGTCTGAACTATTGAGAGATAACCACATTGAATATGTAAAATGGGATATGAACCGTTCTTTAAGTGACTTATGGTCTGCTACTTTACCTGCTGGAAGACAAGGGGAAGTTGCTCACCGTTATGTATTAGGATTGTACAAATTAATGGATCAATTAACTCGTGAATTCCCAGATGTATTATTTGAAGGATGTTCTGGTGGAGGAGCACGTTATGATGCAGGTATCTTATATTATTCACCTCAAATCTGGTGTAGTGATGATACAGACCCAATTCACCGTTTAAACATCCAATATGGTAGTTCATTCGGATATCCAATCAGTACAGTAGGAGCACACGTTTCGGCTTCTCCTAACCACCAAACTGGTCGTTCAACTCCATTAAATACACGTGCGGTTGTTGCGATGAATGGTACTTTTGGATATGAATTAGATCCAACAGAATTAACAGAAGAAGAAAAGGAACAAATCCGTTACCAAATTAAAAAATTCAAAGAGTACTATCACATCACACAAGATGGTAAATATTATCGTTTAAGCTCTATTAAAGATGAATCTTATGAAGCTTGGCAATTTGTCAGCAAAGATAAGACAGAAGCATTATTAGATTTAGTCATCACAAGTACACAACCAAACCCAACCTTAATTAACTTAAAACTAAAAGGATTGGAAGAAGAAGCGATTTATGAAATTGATTCAAAAACACTTCCAGATTGGGGAAAAACATTTGAAATTGTAGATATTGATATGCGTGAAGACTATATTGTGAAAAAGGAAGTATTCTCAGGTTCTGCTTTAATGCATGGTGGATATACTTATCCTTGGGTAATTGGTGATTATCCAGCTATTCAAATTCACCTAAAAAAGATTAAATAGGAGAAATATATGGATCGTTTAAAGGCCTGGTATCAGGAAGAAAAAGAAAAAATTCAAGGTATTACAGGGTTAAAGCGTAAATTAGAATATATTTGGCAATATTACTATTTATGGATTGTTGGCGTTATTGGTGTCATTTGTTTTCTATCGTTTACATTTTACCAATACAATCATGCCATTACAGATTATTGGTTCTATATTACTTTTGCCAACACAAACGCTGAAATTGGAAATGGATCTGAGTTATGGCAAGGGTATATAGATTATACTGGTTTCGATACAAAAGAGAAGAATGTTGAATTCAACAATGTGGCTTATTTTGATTATCGAAAAAATGAAACTGGAAATACCTACTTTGAAAGCTATATCACTTATACCGATGCTGGAACATTAGATGCGGTGACAATGGAAAGTGAATCATTAGAACTATTGGGGCAAAGTGGTCGTCTTTTGGATCTAAACCGAGACGAATGTAAGAAAATTAAAGAAAAATATGAAGATAAATTTATCTACGCTCTGCCTTTTGATGTAGAATATAGTGGAGAACCAGTTCCAATTGGAATCGATATTAGCGATAGTATCTTGATGGAAAAATATAACATTTATCCAGACTCGTGTGCCATTGGAATTGGAGCAAACACAAAGAATATTGATGCAGTCATTGCGTTCTTAGAATACATTTATGGAGGATAGTTATGAATGAGTTTATTAGAGGCTTTTTAGATAATGATAGTACGTTTGGAAGATTGATGAATAAATGTTATATCATCATCGCAGCTAATATCACATTTATGATTTTTTCAATACCATTTTTCACAATTGGACCTGGTTTTATTGCCTTATACCATGTCATGCTTCGTGCTTTAAGAGAAGATTATGACATCAATCCATTCAAAGAATTCTGGAAAGGATTTAAGAGCAATTTTAAACAAGGAATGGTCATTTGGATTTTGGCCATTTTGTTCGCAATTGTTATTTTGGGAGATGTACAAATCTGCCAGCAAGCAGGTGGATTTATTGGAATGTTTAGATATCCATTGTATATGATGGGATTGATTGGATTGATTCTATTCTTATTCGTATTACCTGTAACCGCTGCTTTTGCGGATGATATTAAGGGATTATTTAGAAATGCCTTCTATTTTGCGGCAAAAAAACCATTTAAATTGTTGGTTATTCTATTCTTTGATGTATTTCCATTGTATCTAACATATACAGACCCACAATATATGCCATTGTATGGTTTCTTGTGGATCACATGTGGATTTGGGCTTGTAAGTATGTTAGGTGCTGCCTTATTATTACCAGAATTTAAACCGTTCTTAGACAAAGATCATCCTCATGATGAAGGCGATTACGATGATTTCGACGAAGCCAAGATGATGGAAGATCTTCGAAAAATGGATGGACTATAGTATCTCAAGGTGCTGATTCTTTCAGCACTTTTTCTTTTCTCTAATATCTATCATATTGACATATGAATTGAACATTTTCCCATTCGATAACCTTTTTATTATTGGTATTATTTTAATAGCTGAAAGCGCTATCATTTCATCTCCACTTAGGTAGTGCGACTTTAAAAAAGAAAAGGAGGAAATCCGCCCGATTTGCGGTGCGACAGTGTGGAGACCTGTCGTAATGTAGTTGTTCGTTAGCTGGGCAACTGCGAGGTATCTCTTAGCGGAGGCTGGGATATCAAAATCCAAAAAAATTATGTCTGAAGTTCTAATTAAGAACATGAAAAAAGTGTATGACAACAAGGTAACTGCGGTACACGACTTTAACCTTCACATCGAAGATAAAGAATTTATCGTACTTGTTGGTCCTTCAGGATGTGGTAAATCTACATCTTTACGTATGGTTGCCGGATTAGAAGATATTTCTGGTGGTGAACTTTATATCGATGGAAAACTAGTTAATGACATCGCTCCAAAAGATCGTGACATTGCCATGGTATTCCAAAACTATGCGTTATACCCACACATGTCAGTATATGACAACATGGCATTCGCATTAAAATTAAAGAAAACACCTAAAGATGAAATCGACAAGAAGGTAAGAGAAGTAGCTGAAATCTTAGACATTACTCAATACTTAGAACGTAAACCAAAAGCGTTATCAGGTGGTCAACGTCAACGTGTTGCGATCGGACGTGCAATGGTTCGTGATCCTAAAGTATTCTTAATGGACGAACCTCTATCTAACTTGGATGCTAAATTACGTAACCAAATGCGTGCAGAAATCATCAAATTACGTAAACGTATCAACACTACATTCATGTATGTAACTCACGACCAAACAGAAGCCATGACATTAGGTGACAGAATCGTTATCATGAAAGACGGTTATGTAAACCAAATCGGTACTCCACAAGAATTATTCGATTCACCAGTTAACATTTTCGTAGCTGGATTCATCGGAATGCCAGTAATGAACTTCTTCGATGGATGTAAGTTATTAAAAGAAGACGGTGTTTACTACGCTGACATCAAAGGTGCTAAATTCAAATTATCTGATTTCCAACAAAAAGCATTAACAGCTAATGGACAAGAACCATGCGATATCGTTGCTGGTGTACGTCCACAACACGTAACTGTTGGTGATGGACAATTAACAGGAACAGTTGAAGTATCTGAAATGTTAGGTTCAGAAGTTAACCTTCACGTAAACTGCGGTGGAGACGATGTAGTTATGGTATTACAAACTGTAGACCTAACAGAAGACGTTTCTATGGGTGCAGAAGTAAGCTTCAATACTCAACCAAGATTAATCCAATTATTTGACAAAGCAACTGGAAACAACTTAATCTGGTACGATGCAGAATCTGTTGCAGCTCACTCACCTCACTGCAAAAAATACGATTTCTAAGATTTATTAAAGAAATGAAAAACAGAAAAGCTGCTTGTTTATCAAGTAGCTTTTATTATTTAAAAAAGAGTATAAAATATAAATATGGAAAAATATTATAGTCAAGCTCTCAAACAAGGTAAATCTTTTTATAAGAGAAATGTGTCTAATGGACAATATCCGTATCTACCTGTTTTAGATGAAATGTTGCCTAAAGAAAAAGTCGATATGGGAAAGGATTTAGGCTTAGTACAGATTCCTACACATCTAATAGTAGGTACAAAAACGCGTGGTAGAACATCTATTTTCGCAGGCAATTTTATGCCATTAGCCGAAGAAAAGTCCGAATTCTCCTTCAAATGGGAAAACCTATGTCAATCGCACATTAACGAAGGAATTCGTGAGCCGATTCAAGCATGGGAATTCATGAATCGTTACTATGTTCAAGAAGGAAACAAACGTGTCAGTGTCTTAAAATTCTTTGGAGCTGCCAGTGTTTATGGATATGTAAAACGAATCATGCCAGATCGTACTGGAGATCCACAAGTTGAACTGTATTATGAATTTTTAGACTTCCAAAAGATGAGTGGTATTAATAATTTAGAATTTACTAAGCCAGGCTCATATAAGGAATTCCAAAAATTGGTAGGAAAACAACCAAAGGAACATTGGACGGAAGCAGAAAAGAAAAAGTTTAATACCAATTATTACTATTTTGAAAAAATCTATAACATTTGTGGAGGAGCACAATTAAAAGCGACGGTAGGGGATGCGCTACTCGCCTATATTCGTGTTTATGGATATAGCCACTTGTCATCACAAGGGGAAGCATCTCTACAAAAGTCTTTAATGAAAATTTGGAAAGAAATCACCCTTCAACAAGAAGAGAAACTAATTGAAATCATGTTAGATCCGATTGAAGAAAGGAAGAGTATAATTCCAAATTTATTCACATTCTCTAAGAAAAAAGTTGCCTTTATATATCGGGAGAGCATAGAAGTCTCTGGATGGAGAAAAAATCATGAAAAAGGTCGTTTATATGCACAACGTGCATTGAACGATAAAATTGAAACTACTAATTACATCGCAGCGAACTATGCATCGGTTGAAGAAACAATGCGACAAGCGGTTAAAGATGGAAATACCATTATCTTTGTAACCGGAGCGACCATGTTAGACGATAGTTTAAAGGTTGCCAGCGATTATCCATCGGTTAAATTCTTTAACTGCTCGTTAAATAGACCTCATAAATTAGTTCAAATGTACTATCCAAGAATGTATGAGGGAAAATTTATTACTGGTGCAATTGCGGGTGCCTTAACAAAACACGATAAAATTGGATACATTTGTAAATATCCAATTTTTGGAATCATTGCTGAAATTAATGCCTTTGCTCGAGGTGTTAAATTAGTAAACCCAAATGCCAAGGTTTATTTGGAATGGTCAAGTGTGGATGGAGTTGAAGGTGCTGTTCAAAAGTTATTAGATCAGGACATTCATTTAATTTCTTTTAGAGAATACGGAAATGAAGTAGAAGATAAGTATCGTATGTTCGGATTGGCCCATGTCACAAAGGATAATATTTATCCAGTCGCATTGCCAATTTGGAGCTGGGGTGCTTACTATGAAAAAATTCTTCAATCTGTATTAGACGGATCTTTAAACGAAGAATCCGAAAAAACAAATAAATCATTAAACTATTACTGGGGAATCTCAGCAGGCGTTATAGATATTATGTATGCGGAAAGATTACCAGTTGGTATACGATATTTAGGAGAAGTTTTATTCAAGTCCATTCGTGAGAATATTTGTCAACCATTCTATCTACCAAATCCAAGCCCTAACGGAACTTATCAATGGAATGAAGCAAATACATCTATTAGCGTAGAAGATATCATTAAAATGGATTATTTGGAAGAAAATGTTGTTGGAGAAATTCCAAAGTTTACTCGTTTGGAAAAACAAGCGCAAGATTTAGTAAACAATGTAGGAGTTGTATCAGCACGCAAGGAATCCGAGGAATAAAACATGAAGATACTTGCGATTTCAGACGAACCAGCTAGAAGATTTTGGGACTATTATTCATCTGGAATATTAGATGATTACGATTTAATTGTCAGCTGTGGTGATTTGTCTAGACACTATTTGGAGTTTTTAGTGACTATGGCAAAATGCCCTCTGATCTACGTTCCTGGAAATCACGATGAAGCGTATGTGAAACACCCACCAGAAGGATGTATTTGCATCGACGATGATATTTTTGAATATCAGGGCATTCGTTTTCTAGGCTTAGGTGGTTCGTATAAATATCGACCAGATGGTCATTACATGTATACGGAGAATCAAATGAATCTTCGTATCTTGAAACTGATGTTTAAATTAAAAAAATACAAAGGATTTGATGTGTTGGTGAGCCATGCTCCCATGTATGAATTTGGGGATAAAGAACATTTACCACACCGTGGATTTAAATGTTTTGAAGCTCTTTTGGACAAATATAAACCAAAATACATGCTTCATGGTCACATCCATCGAAACTATGGGTATAACATACCCGCTAAATATTCATATAACGAAATTACTGTAATTAATGCTTATGAATATTACATTTTGGATTATAATAGAATAGAGGGAAATATATGATAATAATACTATCCTTATTGCTGCTGATATGGGCTATGTTGTACTCTGCAACACGTTTTATGCACAACTATCGAATTGAATCACAATATAAAGATCGTTGTGAAGCAACAGTGGTAAAGATGACACTTCGTACTCCAAAAAAGAAGAAGGAAGTAAAGGCATACGACGTCAAACTCCAATACGTAATCAACGGAAAAGTGGGGCACTCTGAAATCGTTGTTCCTTACGTAAAAGCGGATGAATTCGAAGTGGGTACAAAACATCAAATTCGATATGCGGTATCTCCGAATGGAGCCGTTCACATTGCTTCGGACAGTGATACTTTTAAAAAATTGATGATAGTACACGGCATTGCGATAGCGGTAGAATTTATCGTATTTTTCATAATATGGTGGAAAATTTAGAATAGGAGAAAAATTATGAGCGTAAACAAAGAGATTTTAAAGCTAGTAAAATATGGGAGAGAAGCTGGCTTAATTGATGCTTTGGATGAAATCTATGTACGCAATTGCATCTTAGATCAATTGAAAATAGATGAGTTTGAAGAAGAAGATATCACTGGGGAAGAAATCAATTTACCAAATATCTTAGATGCTTTAATGGATGATGCATATGCTAGAGGGGTAATGGCAAGCGATGATATCGTAAGTCGTGATTTATTCGACACTCGTTTAATGAACGCAATGGTTGACCGTCCATCTTTAGTAAATAAAAAATTCTGGGATTTATATAAAGAAAATCCAATCGCTGCAACAGATTGGTTCTATAAATTTAGTCAAGACACAAACTACATTCGTAGAGATCGTCTTGCGAAAGATAGAAAATGGAAAGTGGATAGCCCATACGGAGTTATCGATATTACTATCAACTTATCCAAACCTGAAAAAGACCCTAAAGCAATTGCTGCTGCAAAAAATGCACCTCAATCTGCTTATCCAAAATGTCAATTATGTATTGAAAATGAAGGGTATGCAGGTCGCATGAATCATCCTGCTAGACAAACACACCGTATTATTAAAATTGAAGTAGACAATAACCAATGGGGATTCCAATATTCACCATATGGATACTATAACGAACACTGTATCGTGTTCAATGGACAACACACTCCTATGAAAATTGAAAAGAAGACTTTTGCGAAATTATTCGATTTCGTAAAACAATTCAATCACTATTTCTTAGGATCTAATGCCGATTTACCAATCGTTGGTGGATCAATCTTATCACATGACCACTTCCAAGGTGGACACTACACATTTGCGATGGAAAAAGCAGAAATGGAAAAAACATTTACAATTCCTGGATTTGAAGATGTTACTGCTGGAATCGTTCACTGGCCATTATCTGTCATCCGTCTTCAAGGAAAGGATACAGACCGTATCATCGAATGTGCAGACCACATCCTAGGAAAATGGCGTGGATACACAGATGAAGAAGCTTACATTTTCGCTGAAACAAATGGAGAACCTCACAATACAATCACTCCAATTGCTCGTCGTAATGGAGACTTCTATGAATTAGATTTAACATTGAGAAATAACATCACAACTGAAGAATGTCCTTTAGGTTTATATCACCCACACGCTCAATATCACAATATTAAGAAAGAAAACATTGGATTAATTGAAGTTATGGGATTAGCTGTTCTACCTGCTCGTTTAAAGAAAGAAATGGATTTAATGGCAGAATGTTTAGTTGAAGGTAAACCTCTTTCTACATACGAAGAATTAGCAAAACACGAAGCTTGGTTAGCACAAGTTCAAGAAAAACACGCAGATATCAATAAAGAAAATGCAACAGCTATTCTAGAAGAAGAAATTGGACAAGTATTCGTAAAAGTATTAGAAGACGCTGGTGTTTATAAATGTGATGCAGCGGGAAGAGAAGCCTTTGATCGTTTCGTAGCCACATTATAATAGTAAGGAGAATTATGGAAGTATTTAGTAAAAGATTCTCAAAACATGAAGATGAATTAAAATGGTTATACATGGAATTGTATAACGATATGGACGGATATATCCAATTGATTTCAAACATGAAGCAATATTATCAAAACCGTCGACAAGACCTAAAAGAAATTGATAATGCTCGTGTAAAAGATCCTTCTTGGTATAAAAAGAACGATTTAATGGGAATGATGTTGTATATTGATAACTTTGCGAAGAACATCAATGGAGTGAAAGAAAAAATTAATTATCTAGAAAAGAACAATATCAATTATATTCACTTAATGCCATTCCTGGATACACCATCAAATCAGGCGAAATCCGATGGTGGATATGCGGTATCCAATTTCCGCAAAGTACGTCCAGATTTAGGAACTATGGAAGACTTAGAAGAATTATCTAAGGTATGCCATGAAAAAGGAATAAGTTTATGTATGGACTTCGTAATGAACCATACTTCTGAAGAACACGAATGGGCCCAAAAAGCATTAGCAGGAGAAAAAGAATTCCAAGATTATTATTTCTTCTTTGATGATTTTACAATCCCTGCTGAATATGAAAAAACAGTGCCACAAGTGTTCCCTACAACTGCACCTGGAAACTTTACTTATTTAGAAAATTTAGATAAATATGTAATGACTTGTTTCTATCCTTATCAATGGGATTTAAACTACCGCAATCCAGTTGTATTTAACGAAATGATGTTTAACTTCTTATATTTGGCTAACCAAGGTATGGATATTATCCGTATCGATGCGGTTCCATATATTTGGAAGACATTAGGAACACCATGTCGTAACCTTCCACAAGTCCATACCATCGTACGATTGATGCGTATGATCTGTGAAATTGTTTGTCCATCTGTCCTTCTTTTAGGAGAAGTAGTCATGGAACCAGCTAAAGTTGTTCCTTATTTTGGAACGGTTGAGAAACCAGAATGTCACATGTTGTATAACGTAACAACTATGGCAACAACTTGGCATACAGTAGCGACTAAAGATACTCGTTTACTTCGTCAACAATTGGATACTGTAGCTGCTTTACCTCACGACTATACATTCCTTAACTACTTACGTTGTCATGACGACATCGGTTGGGGATTGGATTATCCGACTTTGGCAAAAGATGGAATTGGTGAACCAGAACACAAACAATTCTTAAACGATTATTTTAGAGGCTATATCTTTAACTCAACTTCTCGAGGAGAGTTATACAATGAGGATCCAGTTACTCGCGATGCTCGTTTCTGTGCCACAACAGCTTCTATGTGTGGTATTGAAGCGGCTCTAGAAACAAAAGATCCAGCAGAGTTGGAATTAGCCATCCAACAACACATTATGCTTCACGCCTATATGTTCATGCAGTCAGGAATTCCTGTACTATACAGTGGGGATGAAATTGGTCAAATCAACGACAACGACTACAAATTAAACCCAGGAAAAGTAGAGGATTCTCGATACATCCATCGTGGTGAAATGAACTGGTATAACGCAAGCCAAATCGATGTAGAAGGTACAGTACAAAACAAAATCTTCACTCGTCTTCATCAATTAGAAGACCTTCGTAAGGCGCACCCAGCATTTATTACTGAAGGAGATGCATGGACTTTAGATACTTGGGATAAGGCAATTCTTTGCATGGGTAAATACTATAATAAAGAAAAAATTATTGGAGTATTCAACTTCAGTGCTCAAGAAAAGACAGCTTATCTAGACGATGTTTACGATGGACCATATACAGACATGATTACAGGCGAAGTAACAGACATCAAACAAGTAAAATTGGAACCTTATGGATTCCGCTACTATGTAATTCAATTTTAATAGGAGAGAAAAATTATGATCAACACAAAAGTATTAAAGAAACAATTCGAAGACAATTTACACCAAGAATTATTACTAGACTTATATGAAGATGAATCTCTAATGAACTATCAAAAGAGAAGATACATCGCAGCTATCGACAAATTCGAAGAATTATATGGAGCACAAGAAGTTGGTGTTTATTCAGCTGCTGGACGTTCTGAAGTATCTGGTAACCACACTGACCACCAACACGGATGTGTATTAGCCGCTTCTATCAACTTAGACGCAATCGCTATTGTTGCTCCTCAAGAAGATGTTATTAAAGTTGTTTCAGATAACTATGATATCAAACCAATCAGCATCAATGATTTAGCGAAAAAAGATGAAGAAGAAGGAACTTCTGAAGGATTAATTCGTGGAGTTGTTGCCAAATTACAAGAAATGGGATACAAAGTTGGTGGATTCAAAGCATTCATCACAAGTGATGTATTAATGGGAGCTGGATTATCTTCATCTGCTGCTTTCGAAACTATTATTGGAACTATCATCGATGGATTATACAACGATATGGCAATCGATATGGTAACAATCGCTAAAGTTGGACAATTCGCAGAAAACGTATACTTCGGTAAACCATGTGGATTAATGGATCAATGTGCATGTGCCGTTGGTGGATTAATTTCAATTGACTTCAACGATACTTCAAAACCTATCGTTAACCATGTAGATGTAGATTTCGGTAAATACAACCACTCATTATGTATCGTAGATACTAAAGGAAGCCACGCGGATTTAACAGATGAATACGCAGCTGTTCCTGCAGAAATGAAAAAAGTAGCTGCATTCTTTGGAAAAGAAGTATTAAGAGATGTACCTGCTGAAGAATTCTTCGAAAATATCGCAAAAGCTAGAGCTGCTTGCGGTGACCGTGCTGTACTTCGTGCTATCCACTTCTTCAATGAAAACGAACGTGTAGGAAAAATTGTTGCTGCTTTAAATAGTGATGATTTTGATACATTCAAAGCATTAATTCAAGAATCAGGAAATTCAAGCTACAAGTTCTTACAAAACGTATTCGCTGCATGCGATCCACAAAACCAAGCTGTATCTATTGGATTGGCAATGTCAGAAATCTTATTAGACGGACATGGTGTATGTCGTGTTCACGGTGGAGGATTCGCTGGAACTATCCAAGCCTTCGTTGAAAATGAACACGTAGAAGTATACAAAGACGGAATCGAAAAAGTATTTGGATTAGGATCATGCCACGTATTAAAAGTTAGAAAATACGGTGGATATAAAGTATTAGAATAAGAGAAAAGGTAGGAGAACAAATATGAAAGTATTAGTAACTGGTGGTACAGGTTACATTGGTAGTCATGTATGTGTTGAATTAATTCAAGCTGGACACGATGTAGTTGTTATTGATGACTTCTCAAACTCAAAACCAGAAGTATTAGATTACATTAAAGAACTTACTGGAAAAGAAGTTAAATTCTATGAATTCAACGTTTTAGACAAAGAAAAAACAGAAAAAGTATTCCAAGAAAATGAATTAGATTCAATCATTCACTGTGCAGCTTTCAAAGCTGTTGGTGAATCCATGAAAAAACCAATTGAATACTATACAAACAACTTAATGTCTACATTAGTTATTGCTGACTTAATGAAAAAATATGGTGTAAACAACATCGTATTCTCTTCAAGTGCTACAGTTTATGGAGATCCAGAAATCGTTCCTCTAACTGAAAACTGCAAATTGGGAGAAACAACTAACCCTTATGGTTCAACAAAAGCGATGATGGAAAGAATCTTAACGGACGTTCAAAGAGCAGTACCAACAATGAGCGTTACATTATTACGTTACTTCAACCCAATCGGAGCTCACGAATCTGGATTATTAGGAGAAGACCCTAAGGGAATTCCTAATAACTTAATGCCATATATCATGAAAGTTGCAACTCGTGAATTAGAATGTTTAGGTGTATTTGGTGATGACTACGATACTCCAGATGGAACTGGTGTTCGTGACTATATCCACGTAGTCGACCTAGCAAAAGGACACGTATTAGCTATTGAAAAATATGCAACACCTGGTGTTCACATCTGTAACTTAGGAACAGGAAAAGGATATTCTGTATTAGATATCGTTAAAGCTTTCCAACAAGTAAACGGTGTAGAAATTCCTTACGTAATTAAGGAACGTCGTCCTGGAGATATCGCAACTTGCTACGCAGATCCAACTCGTGCAAAAGAAGAATTAGGATGGGTAGCTGAAAAAGGTATCGAAGAAATGTGTCGTGATTCTTGGAACTTCGCTAAGAAACACATGAAATAATTTTTATTCCAAGCTAAAAGAAAAGGCGGTATAGGAGAAGATCTCTTATACCGTTTTTTGTTGTTTATTCTTTAAAATGGATTCTTTTAAATAAGAAAGGAAAATCTTTTCTGCCTTGGAAAAAGAAGAGTTCTTTTTATATATGATTGTTGGATATTGGTAAATTTCTGGTGAAAGAGGGCGAAAAACCAATTCAGAATCATGCGATAATTCACTAATGGCAATACAATACCCACAATCATCTCTTACTAAATGCAATCCATTACTTAATAAGTTGATATAGGCAAAAACATTTAAATCTTTGATATCTTTTCCAAACCAATTGGAGATGGTGGCATGCGATTTTTTTCGAGAAGAAAGAATTAATGGTTTATCTATTAAATCTTGAGGTTCTACAGCATTTTTAACAGCTAAAGGATCTTCTTTTTTTAATATAACACCCCATTGATCTTTTCCATAAATAGGTAAATATTCATATTTATCATGGTGGTTGGTACTAAAAATAAGTCCAAAAGAGATACTGCCGGTGTCGATTCGATTTTCAATATCGTCTGTGTTTCCATCATAAATATGGAACTGAATCTTTGGATAGTCTAGAGATACATCGTGCATAGTTTTAGAAATAATATGAAATAGCTCTGTTTCTGCTGCACCGATATACACATCTCCCTGAATATCGTTATTGTAGTTTTTTATACCTTGTTCCAGCTTCTCTGAAAGTTCAATAATTTCCTTTCCGTGTTTTTTTAGATACAATCCTTCGTCCGTTAAAGTAATTTTTCTTTTTCCACGAATAAGCAAGGTATTGTTCAATTCTAACTCCAGGCTCTTAATTTCTTTGGAAAGGGTTGGCTGGGTAATGTTCAAACGATTGGCAGCTACGGTAAAGTTTTCTTCTTCACAAAGTACTAAAAAGTATCGAATAAGACGTAAATCCATCAGTTTCTCCTTTTCTATCATAGAAAATATGCATAGTAAAACATTCACTATAGCAATTATACATTGTTCATATCTTGTTTTATACTTTAATTATAGAAAAAAAGGAGAAAGAATATGAGTTTTCCAAAAGGATTTTTGTGGGGAGGCGCTGTGGCAGCCAATCAATGTGAGGGTGCTTATTTAGAAGATGGAAAAGGATTATCTGTACCAGATATGTTGTTAGGAGGAGATATGCATACTCCAAGAACATTCTTACCAAAATTAGACGATACAGCCTTTTATCCAAGTCACGAAGCTGTGGATTTCTACCACCATTATGAAGAAGACATTGCGTTATTTGCAGAAATGGGATGGAATGTATTCCGCCTATCCATCAACTGGGGAAGAATTTTCCCAAATGGAGATGATGAAGAACCAAACGAAAAAGGTTTAGAATTCTATGATCGCGTATTTGATGCATGTAAAAAGTACAATATGGAACCATTGGTTACTTTATGCCATTATGAAATGCCATGGAATTTAGTTGTAAAATACAATGGATTCAGTGATCGTCGTGTCATTGATTTCTATATTAAATATGCCACTACTTGTTTTGAAAGATACAAAGGAAAAGTAAAATACTGGTTAACTTTTAACGAAATTAATATTCCATGCATGATGGAAGGTGGAATGAGCAATCTTTATGGATTAGGAATCATGGATCCAGAAGATGTTAATTCATCACAAAGAATTCCTTTTAGTAAATTAAAATCGAATACACAAAGAACATACGAAGCATTGCACAATGAATTTGTTGCGAGTGCTTTAGCGGTTATGAAAGGTCATGAAATTAACCCAGAGTTTAAAATTGGAAACATGATTTGTCACAAAACCGTATATCCTTATTCACCAAATCCTTTAGATGTGATGAAGTGTTTAGAAGAAGATAACCACATGAATAACCTATGTGGAGATGTTCAGGTTCGTGGAGAATATCCATTCTGGGCAAAACGCTACTTTAAAGAAAAAGGTGTAGACACATCCTTTATTACCGAAGAAGATTTAGAAATCTTGAAAAAAGGAACTGTAGATATGTACACATGTTCCTACTATCAGACAACTTGCGTTACCGTGGATGATTCGGTAGAAAAAGTTCCAGGAAACATGTCACAAGGGGTTAAAAATCCATATTTAAAAGCTTCGGATTGGGGATGGCAAATTGACCCTGTCGGATTAAGATATACACTAAATTATTTAGCGAATCGTTATCCACATACTCCAATCATGATTGTTGAAAACGGAATTGGGGCATACGATAAAGTAGAAGAAGACGGAAGTATCCACGATCCATATCGTATTGAATATTTCAAAGCGCATATTCAAGCTTTGAAAGAAGCTTGTGAAGATGGTGTGCCACTAATGGGATATACATCATGGGGACCTATTGATTTAGTATCCGCTGGAACTGGACAATACGCAAAAAGATATGGATTTATATATGTAGATCGTCACGATGATGGCACAGGAGATTTTTCTCGAAAGAAAAAAGATTCTTTCTACTGGTATCAAAAAGTATGTAAATCAAACGGAGAAGTATTAGATTAACAAGCATGAACCAAAGCAATTTGGTTCTTTTTCTGTATGCCGGGCATGGCATATATCTAGGTGGTGAAAGTCCACTGTGGGGGTTGTGATCGCAATAGCCAACCACTAGCCAATATCAAGGGTGTCCATCGTGAGGTGGAATCTGAAAGAAGATGGAGGCAAAGTTCCGGTCTGACGGACAGAAATCACATACTAAGGCTCGTTAGATGGATGAGTGTGCAGAACAACACAAAGTCCAAATGATTGCGGATTATAAATATATCTATATGAGTAAATGTGGCAGATATATGGAATGAAAGAGATATGACCTTATCCCGGGAGGTCTCACGGAGGCACCATTAGCCTAGTAACAACGAACTGTGAGAAGTCAGCATAGGTCGTAGTAACGCGGAAACTTCTGTAATGGAAGTGGAGTGAAGGACCGAACAGATTTATCAGTTATTGAGAACATGATTGATTTGGTAATATGAAACCACGTGACAGTGAATAGACTAGTTGCCCAAGAAAGAAAAGGGAATGTCAATATTACCAATAGCGAAAAGTAGGAGGTAACGAAACATGGTGTTAATGGATAACGGATTACTTGAGGAATTGCTTAGTGATGAAAATCTTACCAGAGCAAAACAACAGGTATTAAGAAACAAAGGCGCATGCGGTGTGGATGGTATGGAAGTCAAAGAACTAAATGCCTATCTTGATGAACACCTAGAAGAAATCAAAGAACAGATACGTAGTAAGAAATACAAACCCAAACCGGTGAGACGTGTTGAAATACCAAAACCGGATGGGGGAGTTAGAAATCTTGGAGTACCGACCGTTCTTGACAGATTCGTGCAACAAGCTATTGCGCAGGTTCTTATTCCAATTTATGAACCGATATTTAGCGATAACAGTTTTGGATTCCGACCAGGCAGATGTTGTGAAATGGCAATTATCAGAGCGCTGGAATACATGAATGAAGGATTTCAATGGGTTGTGGATATAGACCTTGAGAAATTCTTCGATAACGTTGACCATGACAAGCTAATAACGTTGGTCATGAAAAATGTGAAATGTGGGGAAATAGTATCACTGATACGAAAATTTCTGGTGAGCGGAATAATGATAGATGATGAATACAGGGAGTCTGTAATCGGAACCCCACAAGGGGGAAATCTTAGTCCGCTGCTCAGTAATGTAATGCTTGACGTTTTAGACAAGGAGCTTGAAGCAAGAGGACTGCGATATACACGTTACGCTGATGATTGTATAGTGCTAGTCGGAAGTTCTAAGGCAGCCGACAGAGTCATGACAAATGTGTCAAAATTTATTGAAAAGAAACTCGGATTAAAAGTAAATATGACTAAATCCAAGGTTTCCAAACCAAATGATATAAAGTATCTTGGATTCGGATTCTATAAAGATTGTAGTAGCGGGCTATGGAAAGCTAGACCACATGAGAAATCCATACAGAAGCTGATTAGAAAACTAAAGAACCTAACCAAGAGAAGCTGGTCTGTATCTATGGATTATCGATTAATGAAGATTGAACAATTAATTATAGGCTGGACCAGCTACTATCGCATAGGAAATTGGAAAATGATAGCCAGGGAGATTGATTCACATGTTCGATTTAGGATACGCATGTGTATATGGAAACAGTGGAAAGTTCCGAAAGCTAGGATTAGAGAGTTGATTAAACTCGGAGAATCAGATAATAA
>JAGHTX010000112.1 GCA_018065105.1 Bacillota bacterium | reverse complement strand
TCTTTTCCAAATTATATCACAAAAGAAAAACCGGCTATTTGCCGATTATCTCTTTCCTTGTAAACCTAAAATTCTTTGATACATGCCTGGATGATCATACTCTAAAAATTCAATGATTGGACTTGGATTGACATCTACCAATTCGTCTCGAGAAAGTTCTTTGAATAAGCGAATTAAATCTTCACCATATCCTTCTTTTACGGCATTCTGGTCTGCTTCGTATTCCTCAATTCTTGTCGCAAAGTTATTGTAGACAGTTAACACAAAACCAATAGGTTCCATTAAAATTCCAATAATCATAAAGTATAAGTAGTAACATGTACTGTTTAATCCAAATTGTGAATTGATCCATATGGTCACATTTTTAATTAACATGCCATTTGGGATTAACCAAATTAGGACGATTGCCAAACAAATTGTAAAGATGTATTTGATGTAATTCCAAATATTTTTCTTATGTTTTAAATGACCAATTTCATGGGCCAAAACTCCATATAATTCTCGTTTTGAATTTTCATTTAAGAAATTATCCGCAATTCCTACTATACGATATAGCGGGAAGTTTAGCACAAACGCATTTTTTGTGGTTGATTTCTTTGATTCGTCATACACCTTAATGCCTCTGATTTTTTTCTTGACACCTTTGCGCATGCGATTGATTTCATTTAATAATTCTTCGTCTTCTAAGTTGGTAAATGTATATTGTTTAAATAAAACAAGAACCGATAATCCCATAAAAGCGAATACCAATATACCCATTACAGCTAAAATGCCTGTCACAAATAGAAAAGATTGTAGATAAGAAATCTGAAAATTATTTGTCCAGTGGGTAATGTGCTCACAAATATAGACAATAATACCGTAAAGGACAATTTCCATTCCTAGATCCAATATTGTCTCTAAAAAGAAATCTTTGTTGAATTCTTTTTGGGTTTTCTTGTTCATTTCGTACTTTTCTTCAATCACGAAGGTTGCGTAATGCGAAATAAAGTATGTTTGAATATGACTGATACAATTTAATATCAGAATTGTCACTAAAAGAACGATATAAGGATTCCCTAATTTTTCCATCCATTGAAAGAATGGAGAAAAAATCACAAATAAATTGATGCCACTTGTGATCAGTGTCGAAACATTTGATAACTTTCGATAATCGCTTTTGTAATTCAAAAAATCCTGATATCTTTTCGCATCGTAAATATCCGCAACTTCTTTGGGAAGTGGACGTTTACGGTACGCATCTCGTACTTTGTTTAATAGAATTGTATATATTTCACTGACAATCAAATAAATAATAAAACCGCTTTTAAGAATCATATTTTTCACCCATATGTATTATACAAAGTTACTAGTCTTGCGCAAATAATTCAGGGTAATTTTCTAGTGAATCGGCTTCCGTTATTTCTCGAATTACTTTGCATGGAACTCCAGCGGCAATCACATGTGGCGGAATGTCTTTTAAAACCACACTGCCAGCTCCTATTACACTGCCTTCTCCAATGGTTACTCCACCACAGATTGTAACACTTCCACCAATCCAGCAATTGGATTCAATCACTATAGGTAAAGCGTATTCTTTATCGGTTTTAATCCCATCGTTTCGATAATACATATTTCTATCTTGATATCGTAATGGATGTAAAGCTGTGTATAACGAAACATTAGGTCCCATAAACACATTGTCTTTAATGGTCACAGAATTACAATCGAGTACCGTAAAGTTAAAATTGGCAAAGCTATTTTTTCCAAAACTGGTGAATTTGCCATAATCAAACTGAATCGGACCTTGAATAAAGGCTGTTTCCTCTATGTTTCCTAATAACTCTTTTAAAATTTCGTTTCTTTTAGGATCTAGATCCGATAACGCGTTAAATTGTTGGCAAAGCGCATGGGCTTGATTACGAATTTGAACTAACTCTGGATCCATTTGGTCATATATTTTTCCAGCGAGTAATTTTTCTTTTTCTGTCATAATGTGTCTCCAATGTCATAATTGTACTTTTTGGATATGAATCATTTCAACTATTTATAAGGATACTTTTTACTACAGATGCGATTTTCATCAATTTAGATGTAAGCGCTTGCAGTGTAAGTTTAGATACTTTATACTTGTAGCATATAGAGGCATTTGTATGAAATTGTCGGTATTCATACAACGTACAACTAGTAGAAAGAGGAGAAACATGAAAAATTTATCTAAACGCGCTCTTGCAAGTTTAATGGCACTTTCAATGCTTGCAGGATGTTCTCAAGCTGCACCTAAAGAAGAAGCTCCAGCTGAAGAACCTGTACAAGAAGTTAATCCTGATGCGATTCCTGTAGAAATGCACGCAATCGTAACAGATGCTGGTCAAAGTCTTGACAAAATGGTTATTGACTTTGGTGACAAGAAAATCACTGGTGTTGAAAACGACACATTTGAAGTAAAAATGACTTCAACAGTAACTTATGGTGAAGCTAAAGGTCAACCATATGCATACTTTGATTCAGAAACACCTATCCCTGTAGTTAAAACAGAAACTAACGGTGGTGTTGTTACAGTTTACTTCCAACAAAACTATGCTGGAACATTAAACTGGTTAGCAGAAGGTAGAAACATGCCTGCTGAATTAGCATTCACAATCACACAAACTAAAGACATCAACGAATTATCATCTGACAAACGTGAATTACCTTTCACAGCTGAATATTCATGTGCAGCTACTAGCTACAAAGATTTAATTGATGAAGAAACAGCTAAATTCGAAGGTGTTGAAGCAGATATCAACTACCAATTCCACAAAGGTACTAACGACAAATTAATCGTTTGGTTCCACGGAAATGGTGAAGGTGATTTCCCAACTAAAGATACAAACAACAACGTTGCTCAAATGTTAGCTAACCGTGGTACAGTTGCTTGGGCTACTGAAGAAGCGCAAGAAGTATTTGGTGATGCTAGTGTAATGTCATTCCAAGCACCAAACGTTTGGTACTTAGCTAAGAAAGACAACCTATTAGAAACAGCTTATAATGAAATTCAAGACGTTATCAAAGCTAACGGAATCAACGAAGATGAAATTTATGTTTCTGGATGCTCTGCTGGTGGATTCATGACTACTCGTATGATCATTGCTTACCCTGAATTATTCAAAGCTGCTATGATTAACTGTCCTGCATTAGATATCGCAAACTTACGTTCTGAAACTGAAGATGCTACTCCAACTGATGAAGAATTAGCTGTATTAAAAACTGCTAAAACTAAGATTTGGTTAGTACAAGGTGAAACAGATAGCTCAGTTAACCCAGAAGATTGCTCTAAGAGAATCTGGAAAATCTTAACTGACGGTGCTGAAGTAACAGATAAAAAATTCGAAGGAACTGCTGGAATCGCTTCTGGATTTACAACTTACGAAACTGCTGACGGTAAATATAAATTATCTTTATACGAAACTGCTGATGTAGAAGATGGTGAAGGTACTTTAGGAGATACTCGTCCAATGGGTAAATTAGTATTCGCAGAAGACTACAACCAAGACGGAGAATTAGAAGAAGTTAAACACAGCGACCACTGGTCATGGATTTATACTTTAAGAAACAACCCAGAAGATGCTGCTGGTGAACACATCTGGCAATGGGCTGTTAAATAAGAAAATAAACAGTTAATCAAACCTATTTAACCGACAAATAAAGGCAGGTCACACCTGCCTTTTATTTCGAATATTTAAAATTGGATGAGGATGAGGGAGGCCTTTAAAAGTCATGAGGTTTTCTGCTCAGCTCATCCCACCCGCCTTTAAACTATTTTGAGGTATTTCA
>JAGHTX010000189.1 GCA_018065105.1 Bacillota bacterium | reverse complement strand
TATAACTTGACAATTTCCATCAATCACAAGTTCATACCCTGTGGATACACCACTTTCTAAAAATGGATACTCCCAATCTGGCATATCCTGACATTCTTTTGCCTTAAAGGTCACTTGTTTCAAATGGGTCATAAAGGCAAAAGCTTCAACTCCGATTTCTTGTACATTTTCAGGAATCGTTACATATTCCGCTGTGGACTTATAAAAAGCTCGTCCTAGAATGAACTTAACAGGAAGATTTCCAATCGTATTTGGAATGTTCAAATGGTTACTCGTTCCCGTATACTTAGTAATCACAGCCCCACCGGCATATTGTGTGTATTCAAATCCATTATACGATTCTTCTTCCACAACAATTTCTTCTTCCGTGTTTTCTTCTTCAACGTTTTCCATAATTCCTTCAATCTCTTGAATTTCTTCTGTTTCTTCTTCATCCGCAAGTATTGGTGATACAAACTGTAAACTCATAGATAAAGAAAGAATAGTAGCGAATATTGTTTTTCTAATGGTATATTTCATAACACGAACCTCTCTAAGTTAATTATATAAAGAATAAATCTTATTTTGCCCTCCCAAATGGATAGAATCTAAACACTTTTCTAACAAGAAAAATATAAAAGTAGAATAACGATTTAGTCATTCTACTTATACTTAGTTTCTGGAAACATATCCATTTTTCTCAATTAATTCCTGTCCTTCTTTGGATTGGATCCAATCGATTAATTTTGGAATATTTTTATTCGTGTTATCTTTTCGATAAATGGCATAAAAATAACTAGATAATGGATAAGAATCGTTCTTAATGTTTTCTTTTGATGGTGTAATACCATCTACATTTAATATCTTTATTTTTCCATAATGCGTTAGTTCTTCTACATAATATCGGAAAGAAAAAGCGATACTTTTGCCAAGAATGGCATCATAATCTTTAGCTATCTTTTCTTCACCCATAAACTTTTCCATTGTTGTCTGGGAACCACTTCCCTGGTTTCTTGATAAAGGAGAAATGAGAGCGTCTTTTCCTCCTACTTCTTTCCAGTTTTTTATTCTTCCTGCATAGATATCTCGTATTTGTTTGCTTGATAAAGTATTGACAGGATTGTTTTCGTTCACAAAGAAGACAAAAGCTTCTTTTCCAATGGGAACAAATTCCAGTTCAACATTCTTGGCTTTGGCATAGTTTAGCTGTTCTTCATTAGCGCCTGCACAAAAGATCACATCGACATCTCCATCCACGATGTTTTTATAAGCTTCTCTTGTATTATTCATTTGTAGAAAGCTCTCTGAATCAAAATCCGTACCATTAAAGGAAACACTGGATTCTGGATATACACTTCCTACAATGGATGAAAAGACAGGATATAGAGCCGCAGCTCCATCCAGCTTTGGAAGATCTTCTTTTAGTTTAAAATCTGTTTGTACACAGATTGCCTTGGTTTCTTTTTCAAAAGGCAAATACTCACTTAATTCAATGGATTTTGCCTTTAAAGTATCCGAAGTATCACGCATATATCTTGTAGTGATATTTTGATAGATCCATAAATCAAAAAAGAGAAAAGAACAAAGCACTGCCATTATAATTCCTATTTTTATTCCATTCTTCATAGTCTACCTCTCATTCGCAACAATAGAAATAATGGAAGCCTCAGAATGCAGATAATAGGTATAAACGATTAAAGAGGCTGTAGAAATCATGCCGATTAGTGTGATTAGAAACAATACTTTATAAAATATTTGATCTTTCATACTCTTACATATTGGCCACGATCATCATGCCTAAAATAGCTAGCGCAATTAAACATACCGCAAAAAAGAACGCAATAGAGGCAAAGATCATATTTATAATAAGTAATGTTTTCTTTTTGGGTGGAATTTCTGTTTTTCCTTCTTTGATCAAGATCACAAGCGATGTAACAAACCAGGCAATCGCAAATACAATAAAGAATATATATATCATAAGTATCATCTCCTGTTTCTATCATACTTCATGTGAAGATAATAAAAAAGGCTCGAGAATAATCTTCGAGCTCCTTTATTCTAAAAAATCAACCAATATACTATTTAACATTTCCATTCCCTTTTGGGTAGGTTTACATGTATTTTTTTCTAATACCAGATATTCGGGTACATATTTTTCTAATACATCTTTATAGCTTTCTTTAAAAGACTTCTTATATCTATTTTCCCATTTTCTTATATCAAAGCCTAAGGTACTTCTGAGTCCCATCATAATGGCTTCATAGGCTTTTTCTTCTAAGGTGGTTTCAATGTATACAGGACTGGCTCCTTGGTCTAGATACATCTTTAAAGAGCGTGTATTGTCATAGCGTACGTTATTTTCTTTTCCTGAAGCGCCCATACCCAAACCATAGAAATCTTCGTCCGACCAATAGATTAGATTGTGTCTGGAATACTTGTCTGGTTTACAAAAGCTTGATATTTCGTAATGTTCATATCCAGCTTTCTTTAATCGTTCACAGATATATTCATACATATCGGCTTCTAAGTCTTCATCCACTGGTTCCAGTCCTCTTTTTCCAAAAATCGAGTTTTCTTCAATCTGTAAGGAATAGATGGATAAATGTGGCAGATTCAATGTTAAAAAAGTATCGAGATCTTTCTTTAGATCTTCCATACTTTGGTTAGGTAGTGCATAGATTAGATCAATACTTATATTGGATATCTTATTTTCTTTTAATTGTTGAATACGATCAAAAACTTGCTTATTTGTGTGTTTTCGTCCAATGGAAGTAAGTAAATCTTCCTTAAAGGTTTGAACCCCTAAAGAAATACGGTTTACTCCTAGTCTTGAATACAATTGTATTTTACTTTCGGTTAGCGAATCTGGATTGCATTCGACGGTCCATTCATATTCCTCTTGGAAAGAAAAAAGAGAAGAGAGTTCTTTGAAATGGTCTTCTTCTAAAGAACTAGGGGTTCCTCCTCCAAAGTATAGAGTTCTTAGTCTTCCCATCTTCTTCTCTTGTATTTCTTTTTTTATAGTTTCCAGCCATTTCTCTTTTTCTTTGGAAATGACTCGACAAAAGTCGCAATAGAAACAGATATTGTCACAAAACGGAATATGAACATAGGCTGAGCCAGCCATTAGTCCTCGTCCATAGAAAGAACGGCCATGAAGGCTTCTTGCGGGATTTCTACCGATCCGACCATCTTCATACGTTTCTTTCCTTCTTTTTGTTTCTCTAATAATTTTTTCTTACGAGAGATGTCCCCTCCATAACACTTCGCCAATACGTTTTTACGTAATGCCTTAATGTTGGTACGGGCAATCACTTTTCCTCCTATGGCAGCTTGCACAGGGATTTCAAATTGTTGCTTAGGAATCAATTCTTTTAGTTTAATTGTCATCGCATTTCCACGATTGTAGGCGAAATCTTTAAAGACAATAGTGGATAAAGCATCGACAATTTGTCCATTTAATAAGATGTCCATTTTTACAAGCTTACTAGGTCTATATCCACTTAGGTTATAATCAAAGCTTGCATATCCTTTGGTACAAGATTTCATCTTATCGAAGAAATCATAGATGATTTCACTTAATGGTAATTCGTATTTCATATTCATACGAACATCATCTAAAACTTGTAGATCGACATATTCTCCACGTTTCTTTTGGCAAAGATCCATCATGGCTCCTACGTATTCCTTTGGTACCATAATTTCGGCAGAAACGTATGGTTCTTCGATGTGATCGATTTTTTGGATAGGTGGTAGAAGCGCTGGGTTATCAATCTTTTCCATTGTTCCATCGGTTTTATATACATGATAGATAACACTTGGAGAAGTTGCGATTAAGTTTAGGTTGTATTCTCTTTCCAGACGTTCTTCGACAACATCCATGTGTAATAATCCTAAGAATCCACAACGGAATCCAAACCCTAGGGCCTGAGATGTTTCGGGTTCAAATTGTAAAGCCGCATCGTTTAGTTTTAATTTTTGAAGGGCTTCTTTTAAATCGTCATAACGAGCATTATCGACTGGATAAAGTCCACAATATACCATTGGGTTTAATTCACGATATCCAGTTAATGGTTCTGGTGCCGGTCTATCTACATGGGTAATGGTATCCCCGACACGAACATCATCAATACTCTTAATGGCTGCACTGATCCATCCAACATCTCCTGTTTGTAGTTCTTCTTTAATGACTTCTTTTGGATTACGAATACCAACTTCAATGACTTCGTATTCCGCTCCGGTTGCCATAAAACGAATCTTATCTTTTGGTTTAATGGAACCGTGTTTTACCGATACAAAGGCAATGATTCCACGATAAGAATCGTAGATACTATCAAATACCAAGGCTTGAAGTTCTTTTTTTGGATCTCCGGTAGGAGCTGGTAGTTTCTTTACAATTTCTTCTAGGACTTGTTCAACATTTAATCCAGATTTTGCCGAGATTTCTACGGCTTCGGAACAATCCAATCCAATAAGGTCTTCGATTTCCTGTTTTACCACATCGGGTTGGGCACTTGGTAAATCGATTTTATTTAAGACAGGTAGAATTTCCAAGTCGTTTTCTAAAGCTAAATACACATTGGCTAAGGTTTGTGCTTGTACTCCCTGGGCTGCATCGACAACTAAGATGGCTCCATCACAAGCGGCTAAGGAACGAGAAACTTCATAAGTGAAGTCGACGTGTCCTGGTGTATCGATTAGGTGGAAGATATAATCTTCTCCATCTTTGGCATGATATAAAAGTTCAACCGCATTTAGTTTAATGGTGATTCCACGTTCTCTTTCTAGATCCATGGTATCTAGAAGTTGTTCTTTCATTTCACGTTTTTCTACGGTTTCGGTTAATTCCAAAATACGATCGGCTAATGTAGATTTACCGTGGTCAATGTGGGCGATGATTGAAAAATTACGAATTTTACTTTGGTCCATATGATCCCTCCTATTCTACAATTTGACCGACTAAGTTTCTTCCTTGTCCATTATAGAAGTCTTTGGCTTTCATGCTTGGTTTTCCTTCCATTTGGCATTGTTCAACCAGTAACAATCCTTCATGAAGTCCTATCGCATATTTACCATCAACCATTCCGATAATTTCTTTAAAAGAAACGTTTTCTTCTTTTTTATACGAAGCTTTTAATAACTTCAGTTTTTTATTCTTTACAAGTACATAAGCACCTGGTGTTTCACTTAAGGCACGAATTTGATTGCAGATGTGCGCATCGTCTTGTGTAAAGTCGATGTGTTCTTCGGCTTTAGTGATGACTGGTGAGTAGACAACTTTTGATTCATCCTGTTCCACAAATACAGCATCTTTTGAACAGACTTCATCAAATTTTTCTAAGATCAAATCTTTAGCTGCCAATCCCATTAACTCGAATAGAGTGGTTGAATTCATATCATCGGTAATTTCGATTTCTTTTGTCGCAAATACCCCTCCGGCATCCATTTTAGGTACCATTCGCATTAAGGACATACCTGATACTTTGTCTCCATTCCAGATGGCTCTTTGAATTGGCGCTCCTCCACGATATTTTGGTAGCAAAGAACCGTGCAGGTTGACACATCCAAAAGTTGGTGCATCTAATACGGCTTGTGGAACAATTTGTCCATAAGCACACGTAATAATAATATCCGCTTTGGCATCAATAATTGCCTGATAATCTTCTTTAACACGAATTGGCTGGAATACTTCGATTCCCGCATCCACAGCGACTTGTTTCACAGGTGGAAATTCAATGCGTTGTTTACGTCCAATTTTCTTGTCGGGCTGACTAACCACTAATACTACATTCTTCCCATCATCAATCAATCCTTGAAGAACGGTAGCGGCGATTTGTGGTGTTCCCATAAATACAATTCTAGCTTTTTCCATTTCTAGTCCTCCCCATACTTGACTATTATATCTTATTTTTTTCGTCTTGTGTTGTAAAGGTTAAAAGTTTTGTTGCAAAGGTGAAAAAGTTTTGATATAATCCTAGTGCAATTTATGTCAGGAGGTGCAAGCCATGCCACAAATTAAATCACAAAAGAAACGTGTTCTTACAAACAACAAAGCACACAAAATGGTAGTTTCTAAAAAATCAGAATTAAAAACAGCTATTAAAAAAGTATTAGCTGCTGTTGAAGCTGGAGACAAAGAAGCTGCTGTAGCTGCTTACAATGTATGTTGTTCAAAATTAGACAAATCAGTTGCTAAAGGGGTTCACCACAAAAACTATGCAGCTCGTCAAAAATCACGTTTGGCTACTGCAATCAACTCAATTGCCTAATTTGTTGATAGATAAAAATTACTGGTAGAGATGCCAGTTTTTTTTATTGTCTATAAACAAGAAAAAGAGAATGATTCGCATTCTCTTTTAATATGGATTTTTCATATAGATGCATATTTCTTTTGAAAGATTGACAATGGCTTTACGAGCTGCATCGCTACTTGACAGTTTTTCACTCATCACACATAGAATATATGGATTATCTTGTAAATAAACAATCGCTGCATCATTTTCTACATTACTAAGTTCCCCAGTTTTATTTCCTACTTTAATACCTTTGGGAATACCTGCAGGAATTTTGGAAATGCGTTTTTGTTGGAGTAATAATTGTTCAATCTTTTCTGCGCCAGGAATCGAATGATTGTATACTTTTTCCAGAAAATGAGCACAGTCATTAACACTGGTATAATTGTCATCCTTTGTATTAGGCGCCAACAACAATCTTCCCATATGCGTCATGTCATATTCATACTTCTCACAATACGCATTGACTTTTGCCATTCCTTTAGAAGCATCCCCATTTCCTAAAGCTTTTACAAGAGCATTGGCTGCATCGTTATCACTCACAGTAATCAT
>JAGHTX010000233.1 GCA_018065105.1 Bacillota bacterium | reverse complement strand
CAATGAAATTCTTGACTTAATGGCCTTCATTCAATTTGTCAAAGAACAAGGACACAAGCGTATTTTCTTATTAGGACATTCCCAAGGTGGCGTTGTCAGTCCGATGACAGCCGGTTATTATCATGACCAGGTGGAAGCTCTTGTCTTAATGGCTCCAGCCGTTGCGCTAAAATACGATGCGCTAGCCGGAGCTTGCATGGGTGTTCAATACGACCCACAAAATGTTCCAGAAGTCGTTGATCTTCACGGTATGTTTAAATTAGGAGGCAACTACATCCGTATTGCCCAAACCCTACCAATCTATGAAGTAGCCGGAACCTACAAAGGTCCAGTTTGTTTGATTCATGGAAAAGACGATATGGTCGTTAACTACAAATATTCTGAAAAATATCACGAAATCTATGAAAACAGTGAACTTCACTTGATTGAAGGCGAAGATCACAATATCAAGGTACATACTCAAGAATGTTTCGATATCGTTCTTGAATTCTTATGTCGTTTCTTATAGCCAGTTCTCTGGCTATTTTTTTATGGTATAATTTTTTTAAGACAAAAAGATTTAAAGGAGATTTATTTTATGGAACAAGCCATGAACAAAAAGGGATTGATAGGAACCTTTGCGTTTGCGACCACCGCTTCGGCAACCAACATGACCTCAGGTATCTTAGCCTATATCATGTTAACGTATTCCGAAGTATCTCCGACCAATGTATCGATGGTATTAACCATTCCTGCCATTGTCGGAACCTTCTTTGCCTTTGTTTCCGGAAACCTGATCAATAAATTCGGAATCAAAAAAGTCACTCTATTTACCCAGGCCACAGCCTTTCTTTCCGGTATGATCTATTTACTACTCGGAAATAAGACAAGCATTGTGATTCTTTATTTAGCAGCAAACCTATTCGGTTTTATGTTAGGTGGACAAGCCGTAATCATGGGACAACTATTCAAAGAATGCATTCCCAACGATGACACACGTGCCTCTTTTCTAGGATACGGAAATTCCGTTGTATCTCTAGGAGGTGTCATTATGGCAACACTGGGAGGAATCATTGCCGCTGCCAACAATGGAGCGCATTGGGAAAGAGCGTATTTATTGTATTTCTGGATGGTCATTTGTTTGTTGATTGAATGGATTACCTTACCAAATAAAACGGATAATGCGAAAGAAGAAATCGTACAATCCCAGGAAAAGACAACCAGCTCGATTCCTATAAAAGTCTGGTTCATTTCCCTACACTATTTCTTTTTCTTCCTATTCTTGTATGCGTTTAGTTTGAATGTATCCGAATACGTCATTACCACACATCAATTAGGAACTTCGGCCCAATCAGGTCTAGCCATTAGTTTCTTGACTGTCGGAGGTATCATCAGTGGATTAACCTTTGGATTCTATTCAAAAATTCTTAAAAAGAAAACTATGGTGATCTTACTCACAATCTGTGCACTTGGATTAGGCTTTGTTGTCTTTGTTCCAAATATTTACGTACTATATGTTGCGGCTACCATGATGGGAATGGCCATGATGGGAGCCAATCCCTATGTAGTCATGGAATTATCGAGAATTACCGATGCAGCCAGCTATCCAAAAGCTATGTCTATTTATGCCGGATTTATGAATGCCGGTATGATGTTTGCGGTATACATTCTAGCTTTCTTATCAAGAATGTTATTTGGAAGTGCAGATAGCGTAATGGGAAAAATGACAATCGCATTTATTGGAACTTGTCTAGTCGCTATTACCGCAATTCCTCTATATATGGGAAAAAATAGAAAAGGAGAATAATTATGGCATTTCCTAAAGACTTTTTATGGGGTGGAGCTACCGCTTCGAACCAATACGAAGGTGGTTGGGATCAAGATGGAAAAGG
>JAGHTX010000059.1 GCA_018065105.1 Bacillota bacterium | reverse complement strand
GATTCCAGCATAGGAAGAATTCGTGAATCAATATGTTCCATGCATTGTTTTTTGTCTCTATTCTTTTTTTTAAAATAGAATGAAACAAAGCATCTGAGTATGTATCATATACCTTTAAAATCGTTTCCAGTATTTCTTCAAAAGACATTTCTCCTATACTTCTTTGGGAAAAGGTTGACTTCCAATACTTTTGAAATTCTTCCGTTGTGATACCAATGTCTTTTGCCATTTCAGCACCAAAATACAAAGGTGTTGTATAGTGCGTGATCAATGTTTCAAACACATCAAAGATTATTGCTCGTACCATGAATTCCTCCTGTTCTTTCTTATCTTATCAAAAATGTTTAGATTCATACATGAATATAAGAAAAAGCCCAGTCTTTTGACCAGGCTAAATGTAATTCTTATAGATTTTCAAATACGAACGCTTTATTGTAAGCACAATGAAGCGCATCGTAGATTTGTCCAGGTTTGGAAGCATCTCCAACAAGTACAACTTTTTCAAATGCGGCTTTCAGTGCATCTACATCCGTTCTGTTTGAACGTACACCCATCGCAAGAACCACAGTATCGGCTGGAATGTCTGTACATTCTCCTGTCTTCATATCTTTTACCGATACACTATCTTCTTTAATCGCAACAAGTGCTTTTCCTTTCGCGATAGCTCCACCATTTTTTATAATTTCCTGAGCTAAATGCATAACCACGCTTGGATATAAATTGCCACCAATCTTGTCTTGCATTTCTACCACAGTCACTTTGTGTTCGCTTCCTAAGACTTCGGCTGTTTCAAGTCCAGTAACACCGCCACCAATCACAATGACATTTCCTTGAACTTCCACTTTCTTCGATAGTACATCTTCCGCTGTTACGGCTTTTTCAATACCTTCAATAGAAGGGACAATTGGTACGCCTCCCGTTGCCACAAATACGGCCTCGGCATGGATCTTTTGAATTTCTTCTACTGTAGCTACCGTATTTAATTTTACTTCCACACCTTCTTTTTCAAGTTCAGCAATTTGTGTATCAATAAATTCACCTAACATCTTTTTGTTTGGAGGAAGTTTGGCAAGATTGACAGTTCCTCCTAGTTCACCTTTGGCTTCAAACAATACCGGTTTAAATCCACGTTTTGATAAAACTAAAGCTGCCTGCATACCAGATGGTCCACCACCGATTACAGCTACAACTTTACCATTTCCATTCTTTACAAGCTTTTCTTCGCCCCATTCAAATTCTCTTCCTAATACTGGGTTTAAAGTACATCCTAGAGGGAGTCCATCGTTTAGAATACGGAAACATTCCATACATCCTAAACACTTACGGATCAAACGATCTTCTCCTTTTTGCGCTTTTACTCCCCAGTTGGCATCGGCTAAGAATCCTCTGGCAATTCCAATAAAATCACATTGTCCTTCTTCTAATAATCCTTCGGCAACACTCGGATGTTTGATATTATCTACCGCAATGACAGGAATGTTGACTGCCTTACGGATATTGGCTCCTAAGTGTTTCTTCCAGGCTTCGGCAAAGAAAGAAGGTTCAATGATCGTTGATCCAGAATCGTATGTTCCACAACTTACGTTGATAGCTTGTACACCCAAGGCTTCCATGTATTTTGCCTGTTTGATGGCATCTTCTTCATCAATTCCATCGGCTAAATAATCACTACCATTCATACGTACAGAAATTGGGAATTTTGGACCACACATATATTGGATTCCTTTTACAATTTCGGTTAAGAAACGCATTCTTCCTTCAAAACTTCCACCATATTTATCGGTTCTCTTATTTGTGTGTGGAGATAAGAATTGACTCACTAGATATCCATGAGCCGCATGAATTTCAACTCCATCCACACCAGCTTTTTGCGCAATCACAGCACCCGTAATAAACTTTTTCACCATTGCTTCTACTTCTTCTGTGCTTAACGCTCTTGGTTGTTCCCCAATCACATTACAAGTTACATCGGAAGCGGATACAGGTTGTTTACCACCTATTAAACGACTTGGTGTTTGATTTCCCGGATGGTGTAACTGTACAAATAATTTTGTGTCATAGGCATGTACGGTTTCCACCAAATGATGTAGTTGGGCAATAACATGCGTATTTGTCACGCTTAATTGATTTGGTGTTCCGACTCCTGTTTCATCATCCACACGCGTAATTTCGGTGATGATCAAACCAGCGCCTCCTCTTGCACGGTCCGCATAGTATTTGGTAATGCGCGCACCGGCTTCTCCATTGATTTCTGCTAAAGAGCATCCCATAGCTGTCATGACAATTCGGTTTTTAATTTCCAAATTTCCAATACGGCCAGGTTCAAATAATTTTGTGTAAGCCATATTATATTCCTCCGCTTATTTTCTTATATCATAGCGAATAAGCACTCTTCTTTTCAATATTATTACAACAAGAAAAGTCATTTCTAAGAAATGACATCAACGATTCAACCAAGTCTGGTTGAATCATTAACCGAACACCTATTCTCGCAGGGTTCGTATTTTACAGAAGTTCCATATTCCTTCCTTAAAACACTGGTGTTGCCAGCATTTAATAAGGGGAGTGCGAATACTTCTGCTTCTGTAAATCTGTTTGTTTAAGCTTTGCCTGTGATTCCATCCTGTTCCCACACAGTTCATCTTCTAGTGGTTTACTCATGAGATACAGGTCACAGGTAAGCTTATTTTTTTC
>JAGHTX010000244.1 GCA_018065105.1 Bacillota bacterium | reverse complement strand
CCACAGGATATCGTTATTCAAAAAATAGACACAGGCTCGTATTTTGTACCTAGTGAATATAAGCTAGAATATGAAAAGTATTTAAAATCGGATGAAGCAGTAAAGATAAAAAATCGAAAAGATAACAGTACTCGATGGATGATTTCGAATTACGAAACGAATTTTTGCAAAAAAAATAAGAAAGTATACATTTCCTTAAAGAAAACCGATTGGCTTACATTACAGTTTATGTGGGGAAAATATAAGTTATCAGAAAGTAAAAATAAAATTATTTCTGACATATTTATCAATAAGAGAATTAGTCCAAATAGCTTTTGTCTTCACCTTGTATTGCTAACAAAGGATGAGAAAATTATCACTACTGCTATAAGCAAAGAGAAATTAAATGATTATCCTCTTACATGGGCTGCCACAATTGGAGAACAGATTGAAAAAGTGGATTTTAGTATGGGAACGGAATTTGATAAAAACTTTGTGATTAATTGGGTCAGTAGAGCATTAAAAGAGGAGTTCGGAATTTACGAAGATCAATTCGAAAGAATTGTATTTAGTGATGGAATTAGGGTCTTGTCTGTTGATGTTGAGGGAGATATAGGTAATATTTCATTATTGACATTGGTTAAGATGGATGTTAAATTTGATGAATTTATTGAAGAATCTAGAAAACATCCAGAAATTGATAAAGAGTTTGCTAGCATTGATTATGTTGAAATTAAAGATGTTCCAGAGATAATGGTTCAAACCAATATTCTGAATTCTAAACTTCATCCATCTACTTTTTTGAGATTACAAATGACATATTTGCATATATATGGAGTAAATTCATTCGTAATGGAATATAAGAAGGCATCTAAAAAGAGGCATAAAAAAGTATTTTTTGAAAAAGATATAAAAGATTAATGAAATGGGTAAATGAACATGTTCCTGTGTACGAACAAAGGTGGAAAATGCCCTTGAAATGATTCTGATTACGACGAAAATACGTCAAAAGTTATGAAAATGTATCATGATATGAGCGAATGACTAAAATTGAATAGGTGACATTTATAGCACTCTAGAAATCCATGTAAAAAGTTAGTCCTTTTGCCACGAAAATAGGTTAATGCGATAGTACTATTGTCAAATACGGTTGCTGTAAAATGATAAATAGAAAAAATATGTTTAGCCTATATGCTTTTTGAGTGGAGATTAAGGAATTTGTCTGCAGTATAGTTTGGACTATGACTTATAGCGGAATAAATCTTTTGGTATGATTATGGCGCGAGATGGAATAAAAGGTAGGTTTGAGATTCAGAAAGAAATATTAAGTATAATTGTGTTAGAAAAACCAAATGACACACCTGTATGTACCGATTTTAGATTCATAAATATTCCCAAAAGTTTGACTGCGATTGAAAATTGTTAGCATGAATAAGACTCGATTTAATGCATTGTTGGGCATTCCCAGCATAGTTTTGACTTATGTGGAATCTGTCTGTGTTCTTACAAAACGAGCTAAAAAAAGTTTTGATCCAAACAAGAAATCTTTTAAAAAGCCATATAAACGATAGAAACTCGAGAAATCGAGTTTTTTTAGTTGTATAAATAAACTTATAAAAATAGGTCATTGACTCTACCACAATGGCAGGCATTACGATATTAGTGAGCTCAAAAAAACTAAACAACCTCGGAGGAAAAATTATGTTAAGAATAGGTGAATTTTCAAAATTGTCCAGAGTGAGTGTCAGAATGTTGCGCCATTACGATGACATCGGTCTTTTAAAGCCTGTGGAAATCGATTCGTTTACAGGATATCGCTATTACGAAGTAGATCAATTGTTAGTAATAGGCAGAATCACATCCCTAAAGGATATGGGATTTAAGCTTTCGGATATCATTAAGATTCTTGATATATATGATGACAGAAGTCAGCTGGAGTCTTATCTTGAAGTGAGAAGGATTGAATTAGAGGCTATATATAAACAAACAACATATCAAATGATGCTACTGGATACAGCCAGAAACAGGCTGAGAAAGGAAAACAATATGAGTTATAATGTATCAATTAAAACAATTCCGGAAAGATATGCAGCAACCGTGCATATGACGATTCCGCATTATGAAGATGAAGGAATGGTATGGAAAATTATGATGGAGGAAACAAATCCTCTTCATCTTGTAGAAGACGATCCTTGCCTTGTGGCCGCATCTTTTATTGATGACGAATATAAGGAAAAAGATGTTGAACTTGTGGCATGGAAAACAGTAAAAGGAAGATATCCGGATACCGAGCATGTAAAGTTTCAAACTCTTCCGGATGTGAAAGTCGCAAGCTGTACGATTAAAGGTGGATACGATCAGATGAATGATTGTTATGCTGCTATTTTCGCATGGATCAACGAAAATGGTTTTAAGATTGCAGGACCAATGTTTAACATTTATCATATCAGTCCGTATGAAACACAAAATCCAGATGAATATGTAACCGAAGTTTGTTATCCTGTTGAATAACAGATAGTACAAACATTTTGTTTAGTCGATTCATGAGATAATAAAGAATATAGAGAAAGCATGGCACTAGATGGTGTTGTGTTTTCTCTATTTATTTTTTGGGATAGATACCATTTGATTTTCTTTATGTATACAAATTTATAAAGTTAACAATTTATGTGATTTCCAATTGAAATTATTATTTGAAATGATAAATTATAAATGTAACGTAAAATAGGTTACATTTATAAAATGGTGGTCATATGAAAGATTTTTTAGAAAAAACGCTGCGGCAAAACATAACGATAGAAGAAAATACAGAATTATACGACAAACTTCCACTTGCATACAAAGGAAGATATACATTTTTGAAAATTGGAACAAATGGAATACATTGGCTTGCAATCAGACCTAAAGTGGATGTTGGTTTGGTAACATTAAGAAAAGACAGAATAAAAATAGAAAAGTTGACAGGACTGAATTGTGCCATATTCTTGAAGACCACAACTTTTTATATAAAAGAGAAACTGTTAGAAGAAGGTATACCGTTTGTTCTTGAAGGAAAACAAGTATATTTACCCTTCATAGGATATTTGTTATCAAATGAGAATGAAAGAGAAATTGCTCCTGTTCATTTGATTTCTTATTTATCACAAAAGCTGATTTTTGTTGCGATATATGAAAAATGGGAAAATGTAACTGTATCGGATGCAGCAATAAGGCTTGGTGTTACAAAGATGTCTATCAGCAGATGCTTTGATGAATTGGAATATATGAATGTGGATATGCTTGGTATGAAAGGGAAATCAAGAGTCATCATAGTCCCAGATGATATAAAACAATTGTGGAATCAGTTGAAGCCTATATTAAGAAATCCAGTCATTACAAAATATGTGTTGCAAGAGGATATACAGCTAAAAAAGAAAGCTGGCATTTCAGCTCTATGTGAATTGTCTTTGCTTAACGATAATGCTTATCCGACATATGCAGTAACAAAAAAGGAATTAACTCAAACAGGAATCAAAAAAATGAAGCAAGTCAGAGCTGGTGAAAAGATAGGGTGTGTTGTACTAGAGTTGGGTTATTTTATTGATTTTGATGGCAAGGAACTAGAAGATCCATTAAGTGTGGTTTTGTCGTTAACAGAGAATGAAAAACAAGATGAAAGAATAAACATCTCTGTCAATGAGATGCTTAAGGAGTACGTGGGGTAAAAGGATTGGATACATTTAGAAGATATTTTTCAGATTATGAAGATCAGTATGTGTTAATTGGAGGTACTGCTTGTGAAATTGTATTTGAGAGCAACGCTACCTCGTTTAGAGTTACAAGAGATTTGGATATTGTATTGATTGTGGAAGCATTAACACCGGAATTTGGAGAAAAGTTTTGGGAATTTATTCAAAATGGCAAATATAGAAACAAAGCTACAAATGGAGTAAAGCCTCAGTTTTATAGATTTGATAAGCCGGAGGAAAAGTCTTATCCTAAAATGATAGAACTTTTTTGTCGAAGCAATTTTGAACTGCGAGAAATGAATGGTATAACACCAATTCACATTGACGATACAGTTTCTAGCTTATCCGCTATATTGCTTGATGATGATTACTATAAGGTTCTATTGGATGGAAAGATAATAGCAGATGGTCTTTCTGTGCTTCGCCCAGAATATTTAATTCTGTTTAAGGCCAAAGCGTATCTAGATTTGAAACAGAAAAAGGAAAGAGGCGAGACAGTAGATTCTAATGATATCAAAAAACATAAGAAAGATGTATTACGAATTACTGCAGAATTGATGCTTGAAAATGTTACAAATCTTCCTGTATCTGTTAAAGCTGGTATTGATGAATTCATAGCATCGCTGTCATCGGAACCGTTTGATAATAATTCTTTGAAATACTATGGATTGAAAAATGATGAAATAGTATTTGTGTTAAAAAGAGTATTCTCATAAGTTAATAAAAATAAGAAGCTATATAAACGATAGAAACTCGAGAAATCGAGTTTTTCTTTTGGAAAAAAGGAGAAAAGACAATTGATATTGTTCCAAGCTCTTACAAAGTTTTCTACATAAGAGAATATTGTAGGTGCTATTATGTATTTGATAGTATTTACTTAGTTGTAATCTATTGTAGTCTACGAATAATTGATGTTTCAGACAACCGTTCACAATTAAAAAGAGAATGAAAGGATTAAGTTATGGGATTGATTTTAATGCTTGGAATCGGATTGGATTTCTTTGGGATAAGCTGGCTAGTTATAACAATTATTCTAATTGGTTCCGCCATTAAAAAGAAAAAAATATCTTTGTATATTATTAGCGTATTAGCACTTTTAGTAACCGTGGTAGCTTTAGGATCTGGAATCTATTTTACTCTAGGACCTTTACAATACGCAGGCATGATTTAAATGGAAGAACTCGATTTTTTCGAGTTTTTTTCTTTTTTCTTGTTTACAACTATATCGAACTGTGATATATATTATATAACGAAGTGCGATATATAGAACTGAGATGTATCGCAGTGAAAATGGAGGTGCAATATGGACGCACATATTAAAAAAGTTTATGTTCCCATGACAGAAACCGGATTTTATATCTTGTTTTGTCTACAAGAGGAAATGCATGGATACAACATTGGACTTAAGGTCAAAGAGATGACAAATGGAGAAGTAACAATCAGTCCAGGGACAATGTATGGAACACTATCCAAAATGGAAAAGGATCAATTGATTTCTTTTGTGAAAGAAGAAGACAAAAGAAAATCGTATATTATTACCGATTTAGGAAGAGAAGTATTAACTTTAGAATTAAAAAGAATTGAACGATTATATAGAAACAGTAAAGGAAAAAAGTAATATGGCAGATAAAAAAGAATATCGCTGGTTTTTATTACCAGAATACGAGGAAGAAGAACAATATTTAAGTGACATGGCAAAAAAAGGATACCTTTTTGAAAGAGTAACTATATTTGGTGCGTATCACTTTAAGAAAAGCGAACCCACAAATATGATCTATCGTTTAGATTTTAATCCGCAAAAGAAAGAAAACCGAGATAGCTATCTTCAAATGTATAGAGATTATGGATGGACATATCTTCAAGATTTAAATGATTACAGTTATTTTTGTAAAGAAGAAGATGGAACAGATGATGAAATCTTTAATGATAACGAATCTAGAATGGAAATGATGGAAAGAATTTATAAGCGAAAGATGTTGCCAATTCTAGTAATATTCTTATGCTGCCTGATTCCACAAGGTATGAGAATGATTATGACTGGAAATTTCACCGATACGATTTCCATTATGTTTTACATTTTATGGATTGCTCTAATGGTCATTTATATTATCATGTTAACAAGATGTGCAGCAGGCTTTGATCGATTGAGAAAGAAATATGATGTGAAATAATTAAAAATTTATTTTTAACTTTAAGAAAAAAGAAAAAAATATTAATAAAAAAGAAAGAAATAAAGATTATTATGTAAACGTAAAAAGAAAACAAACGAACCAATCGTTGATATATAGACAACAGATAAGTGGTTGGCCAAGGTGATCTAAAACACTATTCCTTTTTACACAACTTACCTTCGGTGTTTTACATATATGAATATTTGTTTGGTTACACTTATCAAGTCAAAAAAGAGAGTACTCACACAAACGTGGGTGCTTTTTCTTATATATGGATGTGCATATCAAAAAAATACAATTTTTGATACTATAGATGTAGAAATAAAAATATCTACGCAAGGAGGGAAACTATGAATATTTTTGAAAATAGAAATATGACATGGCCTCGCGTACTACTGGTGAGCGTTTTATCCGCGATAGTTACAGCTGTACTAAACTGTATACCTGCTTTTGAAAACACATCTTTTATCGCTCCCGCTACTACCTATGAAGTTTGGATCGTACTCGCTCTTTATATTCTTCTAAACTGTAAAGGATATAAAGATGCCATGGCAAAAACTTTTGTGTTTTTTCTATTGAGTCAACCACTCATCTATTTACTGGAAGTGCCTTTTAAGGCAGCTCATTGGGAGTTATTTAAATACTATCCATTTTGGGGAATGCTTACGATATTAACTGTTCCTGGAGCAGCCATAGCCTATCGAGTAAAAAAGGGCGACATTCTATCTGCCATTATTTTATCTATTGCTAATTTACTTATGATCTTTATTGGCTTTACCTGGATAAAATCCATGATAGACTTTTTTCCTAGATATGCACTTGCCACAGCGTTTTGTTTCATTGTACCTTTTGTGTTAGATATGATGATTTTGAAACAAAGAAAGAGTCGTATCGTGTCCATCGTTCTAACCATTGGTATTTTTGTCGGTGTCTTTTGTAACCAGATTCTTTTTCCACAAGATACTCTACTAGCTTATGCTTTAGAAGAAGGAAATTGGTCTCTAGAAGAAGTATCTCCAAAAGGATTAGATGTGAGTATGGAAGGAGAAAGTCTAGTGATTCGTACACATAAAAATGGAAAGTATTTCATTGTGGTGTGTGATGAAAAAGGAAATAAACATTACTTTGATGTAGTTGTAAAAGGAGCCAATCACAATATAGAAATAGGAGAAGGTAAATGAGAAGAAAAGATAGAGAAATAACAAATTTCAACAAGATTGTGAGTATTATTGATGGATGTCAAATCATCCGTATTGGAATTGCCGATGGAAATTTTCCATATATCGTTCCATTAAATTTTGCGTATACAGTAGAAAAGGAACAAATCTATTTCTACATTCATGGGGCTATGGCTGGAAAGAAATATGAAATGTTGAGACAGTCCCCATTCTGCTCTTTTGAAATGGATGTTCCACTATGCCTTGAATGTATAGAAAAGGATCGAGATGCGACCATGCGCTATCAATCGGTAATGGGAAAATGTAAAGTAGAGTTTTTAGAAGGGGAAGAAAGACAATCGGCCATCGATGATATTATTATGGCTCGATACGAAATCACTCGTAATTTCGACTATAACCGAGATGTTGTCAAACGCACGGCGGTAGCTAAATTAACCGTATTGGAATATTCGGGAAAAGAAAATCCAATGAACAGTGGAGCAGATGTATAAAAGCGTCTTTTAAGCTATGTGCTCAAAAGAATAACCAGAAATAAAGATCGATTTATCAGAGGAAGTAAAAATGAAGTATTCAAAATTTCAAAAATTTATATCGTATATATTAAAATTCCTTGTCGTAGTGTGTGCAATTATTGGTATCTTTTTAAGCTGGTATGGAGGAAAAGATTCGTTTATGGGAGGGACACATGTATTTATGTACTTTACCATTCAATCCAATATTGTGATTGCCCTAATTTCTTTAATAGGAATGATCTATTTAATGCGAAATAAAGTCAGTAAAGGATGGACGATCTTAAAATTTATCGGAACCGTATCCATTACTCTAACCGGAGTTGTATTCTGCTTTGTGCTTGCGCCAACTCTAGGAAAAGGAGCTTGGGCAATTCAGAATATTCTTACGCATGTAATAGTTCCAGCAGCCGCTGTTTTAGATTATTTAGTAACTGGGGTAAAAGTAAATCTTAAATATAAGACAGCATTCTGGGTTATTATTCCTCCCATCTTATATGCGATTTATGCAGGCTATGGATTTGTTCAAAAGTGGGAATTCTCTCCAGGAAAGAATTATCCATACTTTTTCTTGGACTGGGGAAGTCCACTAGGTGCCTTTGGATTTGGAAAAGAATTACCATTTATGGGATGTGCATGGTGGATTGCAGCTTTATTAGTTTTCTTGATTCTGGTAGGAATGATCTATATCGCGATTACCAAATTGTTAAGAGTTATTTTCAGAATTAAGTAGAGTGTGAGCTCTACTTTTCTTATGCATATCATTAGGGAGAATCCAGCGCTCATAGTATAATGTACGTAATTGCAGGAGGAGTTATTAGATGCAAAATTTCATGTATTATGTCCCAACTAAAATACACTTTGGGACAGACCAATTAGGATATTTATCGGAATTAAAAGAAAGTGGTTCAAAAGTATTATTAGTATATGGTGGAGGAAGTATTAAACGCTCAGGATTATACGATGCAGCTATGAAAGTATTAGTAGAAGCTGGATTAGAAATTTTCGAATGTGCTGGTGTAGAACCAAATCCACGTATTCAAACAGTACGTCGTGGTGTAGAAATCTGTAAAGAAAATAAAATAGATATGGTATTAGCAATCGGTGGAGGAAGTACAATTGATTGCGCAAAAGTTATCGCAGCCGGTGCTGTATACGAAGGGAATGCTTGGGATTTGGTCATCAATCCACCACTAATCAAAGCGGCTCTACCAATCTATTCGGTATTAACATTATCAGCAACTGGTTCTGAAATGGATGCCTTTGCGGTTATTTCGGATTTAACAAAAAATGAAAAATGGGGAACAGCTTCCGATTGTATGAAGCCAAAGATGTCTATTCTAGATCCAACATTAACTTATACAGTTTCTAAGAAACAAACAGCAGCCGGTACAGCTGACATGATGTCTCACACTTTTGAAAACTACTTTAATTTTGTAGAAGGATCTGAAATGCAGGCTGGATTTGCAGAATCCATTTTACGCTGTGCTGTTAAATATGGACCAATTGCTTTAGAAGATCCAACAAATTACGATGCTCGTGCTAGTTTGATGTGGTGTGCAAGCTTTGCGATTAACGGTACATTAAATGCCGGATGTGCTGCTGCTTGGTGTGTGCACCCAATGGAACACGAACTATCTGCCTTCTATGATATTACACATGGAGAAGGATTGGCTATCTTAACTCCAGTGTGGATGGAATACATCTTAAGTGAAAAAACAGCACCAAGAATTGCTCAATTTGGACGAAATGTAATGAATGTAACAGAAAAAGATGATATGGCAGCGGCTAAAGAAGCCATTGCTGCTCTAAAAACGTTCTTCTTTGAAACAATGGGATTACCGGCAAACTTAAGAGCTGTAGGAATTGTAGAAAAAGATAATTTCGAAGTAATGGCACAAAAAGCGGCCAATGGATGCGTAGGAAGTTACGTTCCTTTATCCAAAGAAGACATCGTAGAAATCTTCAATAGAGCTTTCTAGAAATTTTGGGACTTCTCTTTTATGGGAAGTCTTTTCTTATGGTAAAATTGTGGTATGAAAAAAGTGATATACAAAGGAATTCCATGTACTCTACTTGAAGATTACTTAGGTCAAAAAGAATATTCGATTGTGATGATCCAATCACCGAAAGATTTAGAAAAAGCTTATGCGCTAGGCTTTCGCTGTATTGGCTATCCTAGTGAGGTTGCCAAAGAAATCACGAAAGAAGAACGTAAAATATTATTAGAAAAGGGGAAACTACAATGAAAATTACAGTAATTAATGGAAGTGCCAGAAAAGGAAATACATATACAGCGATTCAAGCTTTTCTAGAAGGCGCAAGTGCTCATGAAATAGAAATCATCCAACCAGACAAATTAAACATCGCCCCATGTAAGGGATGCAATGCGTGTGGATGCTTCAAAGGTTGTGTGGATTCGGATGATACCAATCCAATGGTCAATCAGCTGGTAGAAAGTGATCTAATCGTCTTTACAACACCAGTCTATTGGTGGGGAATGAGTGGACAGTTAAAGTTGTTGATTGATAAGTGTTACTGTAAAGGTGCACAATTAAAGAATAAAAAAGTAGGCGTTCTTGTTGTAGGAGGCTCTCCTCTAGAAAGTGTGCAATACCAATTGATTCAAACTCAATTTGAATGTATGGCAAAATACTTAAATTGGGATCTAGTATTCTATAAATCATACTTTGCCAATAAAAGAGACGATCTACAGAACAATGCAGAAGCGTTGCAGGAATTAAAAGCGTTAGGAAAAAACATTTAAGACAAAATAGAAAAACAAATTCAATAGATTAAGGAGGGAAACGCATGGAACACAAGGGAACAAAAAGAATGGAAACAGAACGATTGATTCTTAGAAAATTTACAATCGAAGATGTGGATGCAGCTTTTAAGAACTGGACCTCGGATGAAGAAGTGTGTAAATATCTAACATGGCTTCCTCATGAAAATAAGGAAGTGACGAAATCGATTCTTTCTTCGTGGATCGAAGCGTATTCTCGACCTGATTTTTATCAATGGGCCATAGAAATGAAAGAGAGCCATGAACAAATCGGAACCATCAGTGTAGTTCGAATAAAAGAAGAAATAGACACAGCAGCTATAGGCTATTGCATCGGCAAGGCATATTGGAGAAAGGGATATACGTCTGAGAGCTTTAAAGAGATTATTCCCTTCTTATTTGAAGAAGTGGGTGTCAATCGTATTGAAGCGATTCATGATGTAGAAAACGCAAATTCTGGTAAGGTAATGAAAAAATGTGGATTACAATACGAAGGGACATTACGACAGGCAGCTCGAAACAATCAAGGTCATTTCGTGGATGTTTGTATGTACTCTTTATTAAAAGATGAATGGAAAAATAAGATGTTAAGACTTAGAGAGTATAAACGAGAAGATGCTGCTGAAATCCTATCCTGGACAAAGGATGAATTTTCCTTTTATCAATGGAGTGCAGGCGTACTAGGAGAGTATCCTCTTTCCCAAGAACAATTTCATGCAGTGGAAAAGAATATGGCCTTTTCCGTTATGGAAGAAGAAAAACTGGTTGGCTTCTTTATTCTTCGCTATCCAACAGAAGAGAAAACAACGCTTCGCATAGGATTTGTGATATTAAATCCAGAATATCGAAATCAGGGATATGGTAAACAAATGATTAAACTTGGACTTTCGTATGCCTTTAATAAACTAGGGGCCAGTACTGTATCTTTAGGTGTATTTGCCAATAATCCAGCCGCTTATTACTGCTACAAAACAGCAGGTTTTAAAGAAGCAGGAGCCAATAAAACCCATTCTATTTTCAACGAAGATTGGACCTGTATAGAAATGAAGTTTGACAAGACGAGCTAAGCTTGTCTTTTCTTTTGCCAAAATTACCACTTTCTATTCAAAATTGTAATTTTTTGATAAGATAAGACCAAGAAGAACGGAGAATACAAACTATGAAAAAGAAATTAATTAGCGTTTCTTTATCTTTTGTGATGGCTTTAGGATGCGTAGGTTGTACAAGCACAAACCAAAATAATAATAATACGACAACCACTCCTGCAACCCAAGATACACAAGAGACAAAGACAGTAGAAGAATTGTTAGCTCTAGCCGAAGCAGGTTTTAAAGAAGGTGAATATGGTTCGGCGAAAAAGTACTTAGTAGAAGCGTATGAAAATAAAAAGGATGCCAAAGAACCATACAAAATTTATGCAGATCTTTATATTGTTTATTCTTTATTAAATAAAAAAGAAAGTGCGAAAAGTATTTATCGAGAAATCTTGGATGATTTAAGTGAAGAAGAACAAAAGATCTGTTTGGATTATATGAAAGAAGTTTCTCAAAAGAACAATTTGAACGTAACTATTCCATCTGTGGATAAAGAAGAAAAGAAAGAAGAAACAAAGAAAGAAGAAACAAAGAAAGAAGAAACGAAGAAAGAAGAGACAAAACCAGCTGTAACTACACAGAACGATGTAACACCTCCTAAATTCACAAAATTCCCAAAAGATATTTATGCAGATATCGGAGAAAGATTTAATTATAATGAATTCTTTGCGGCAAGCGACGAATCACAATTTGATCTAATTTATGACGATTCTAAGATTAACTTTAATGCTCCAGGAGATTATGTATTAACGGTTACCGCCAAGGATATTCATGGGAATCAAACTTCAGCTACTTCAAATATCCATATTGTTGACAATTCCTTTAAATATGGGGCTGGTATCTATAAGTTGAAATACGAAATGAATCTTCGTAGTAGTCCTTCTACAGGTTCTGGCATTGTAGGTGTTATTCCAACAGGATATAAAGTGTATGCTGGACAAATCTACAAGAGCAGTGATGGAAGCTATTGGGCAATTCTATCCAATGGGTATGTATGTATCGAAGATAAAACAGGTGCATATATGACATACGATACAGCTCTTCAGCCACATATTGCTCAATTTGGTGATCTTGAAAAATTCTCACAAGCTTGTGGATTCAATATTGGAGCATTCGGATTCACAAATGTGCCAAAAGGACTTAATGTATCAACAACTTGTAGTGCAGGTATGATCGTTTACTAAAATAGGCAGTACTCTATGTACTGTCTTTTCTTATGCAACTTATCTTTGATATTTAACATTTTATAGAAGGAAATTAGTGATTTAAAATATTCCATGATAGAGTTGTAATAGAAAAGTGGGGAAGAACTATGTTAGAAGCGACTATAGTCATCGATAATATTGCACAAGGAAATTTAAAATCCGAATGGGGATTTTGTGTATATATCGAATACAATGGAAAAAAATATTTATTAGATACCGGAGGAAGCGACCTCTATTTAGAAAATGCCAAAAAGTTAAACATTGATGTGGCGGATATCGATTATGCGATTCTATCCCATGCTCATATTGATCACTCTAAAGGATTTCCTTCTTTTTTTAGAGTCAATTCGAGCGCAAAGCTATATATCGCGGATACTTGCCAAGAAAACTGTTACTTTAAAATAGGTCCAATCAAAAAATATGTAGGCATCCCCAAAGGCATTCTAAAAGCTCAAAAAGAACGCATTGTATCCAAAGCGGGTTTAGTGATGATCAATCCTGGTGTATATTTGGTGCCGCATATTGAAAATAAATTAGAAGTCATTGGAAAACGAGCCCATATGGCAAGAAAAACCGAACACGGGTATATTCCGGATAATTTTTCTCATGAACAAAGTTTGGTGTTTGAAACGAAAAAAGGATTGGTTGTGTTCAATAGCTGTTCACATGGTGGTCTGCCAAACATTATGAAAGATATTCAATATTATTTGCCAAATCAAAAAGTGTATATGACCGTTGGAGGTTTGCATCTAGCAGGCATGTCCAAAAAATCTGTACAAGAGATTGCATGTATGATCAAAGAACTTTCTATTGAAAAAGTGGTAACCGGACATTGCACAGGAAAGAAGGCATATCAGATTCTTAAAGATGAAATAGGAGAAAACGTGCAACAAACGCATGTAGGCATGAAAATAGAAATGGACTAATGTATGAAAAAACTAGCACTCTTAAGAGGAATCAACGTAAGTGGTAAGAACAAAATTGCGATGAAAGAATTAAAGATGGGTTTTGAAGAAATGGGCTTTACAAATGTCAAAACACATTTAAATAGTGGAAATGTACTTTTTGATGGAGAAATGGACAATCCAGCTTCAGCCATTGAAGAAATGATCCAAACCAGATTCGATCTAAAAATCCCCGTCTTTGTGACCGATATAAGACAAGTACAAGAGGCTCTTTCTCATGCTCCATCCTGGTGGGGAAAAGAAGATAAGAATATCTATGACAATTTAATCTTTGTGCTAGATGGCTATTCGATAGAAGATGTAGTTTCAAAAATAGGAGAGCCAACACAAGACCTGGAACAAATAGAAATTTATAAAAATGTCATCTTCTGGTCTTTTGATTTAAAGAAACATGCCAAGGCAAACTGGTGGAAGAAGACCGCAGCGCCAGGTATTGGAGAAGCTCTCACAATTCGTACGGCCAACACCATTCGAAAATTAGTCGATTTATCCACGTAAAAGGAGAAAGGTCATGAATAAAGAGTGGTCAGCTAAGAATAAACAATTTCAACAAGAACTAAAGAAGAATACCTTTTCGAAGGGAATCCAAACTCTATTAGAATTAAGAAAGGAACTGTTCGAAGTCGTGGAAGAAGTGATGTCTCACTCCACCAAAGAAGAACTATGTGCTATGCCTTTTGTCAATGCGAATGGATATCATAATAAAACGATTGCTTACTCTATATGGCATATCTTTCGTATCGAAGATATTGTCTGTAATACGATTCTTCAAGAACAGGAACAAGTTTTATTTCAAGGCTTTTTAGAAAAAATACAATCCCCTATTATAACGACTGGAAATGAGTTAGTGAAAGAAGAAATTGCTGATTTTTCAAGGAAGCTGGATATGGAAGCTTTGTTTGAATACGCTAAAGAAGTAAAACGAGTATCCGATCAATATCTACAAAGTTTAGAATATACGGATTTAAAACGAAAAGTTATAGAACGAAAAGAAGCTGTTATAGAAAGCGGTTGTGTGAGTGAATCGGAACTGTCCTATTGGTTAATTGATTACTGGTGTGGAAAAGATGTGAAAGGTCTTCTTCAAATGCCATTTTCTCGCCACTGGATCATGCATATCGAAGCGCTTCTTCGCATACAGAAAGGGTTGAAATAGATGAAAGATGTCAATGGTTTGATTGCACAGGTTTCAAATCTTCATACCACAAAATTAGGTATAGATAGAATTCAAAAGAATTTAGGCTTAGAAGAAGATGTGGTAGAATACTGTAAGAAGAAAGTACTAGATCAAAATTCAATCATTTACCAAAGAGGAAAGAACTGGTATGTAGAAACACAAACAGAAATATTGACTATCAATGCCCATAGTTTCACCATTATAACGGCACATAAAAAGGAGAAATCATGAGTAAATACGATGCATTGTGGAAATATGTAGGAGAATGTAAAGAATCTTCATTATGCTTAACATATCTAGAAATTGAAAAAATCTTAGGATTTTCCATCGTCCATTCTTTTTTGAAATATAAAAAAGAATTAGTCGATTATGGCTATAAGGTGGGCAAGATTTCCATGAAACAGGAAAAGGTTTATTTTGAAAAAGTAGAGTAGGAGAACAATATGGTGGTAAAAAGACAAAAACCAAATGCAGAATTTGTGCGCCGATATACAAAAAAGAATTTAGTGATTTCCAAGGAAAGAGATGGAGATGTTTTAAAAAAACTGGCTTCGGTACAAAGTGAAAACGATTATATTCTGAGTCTTATTCGTCAAGATATTCAAAAAGAAGAAAAGAATGTATATGGCATTCATCATGTCTGCGTGAAATGTATCAACGAACAAGAATATGAAGAAGTAAAAAATTTCTATATCAATGTAATTGGCTTACCTGTAAAAAGAGAATGGGTAACAGGAATTATGCTGGATACAGGAAATGGTTTATTAGAAATCTTCAATAATGGAGATGAAAAGTTCGACAAAGGTGTGATTCAACATTTTGCCCTTGCGGTCCACGATGTAGATTCGCTTGTGGAAAAAGTGAAAGAAGCAGGGTATGAAGTGTTTGTAGAACCAAAGGAAATCTGCATTCCTTCCGAAATTCCTTTCCCAGCTCGTATTGCTTTCTGCAAAGGACCTTTAGGAGAAGAAATCGAACTATTTAACGAACATTCGTTGTAGGAAGTCATGAGAATGGTCATATTGGATCATTCTTTTTTAATTGATTTTTGCGAAATTAGACAGTATAATGTATCAAAATGATATATATCAAATTGATACATTTGAGATCCTATGCTTAGAATCAAATTAAAAAGAACGCTTTTTCTGTTTTCGTCCCTGTTATTTCCTGTAACGATGTGGTATTTTTCACCTTATCTAATTATTCAAGGAGCATCCGAGCACATCATTAGTGAAAGCTTTATCGTGTTTAGCTGTATGCTTATTTTTTCTATCTTTTTTGGACGCGCCTGGTGTGGATATTTATGTCCAGCTGGTGGACTTCAAGAATGTGCCCGACAAATTAATGAATCCTCGATAAAAACAGGATGGAGAAAATATATAAAATTTATTCTTTGGTTCATTATGTTAAGTACTGTGCTTATTTTATTGGTAAAAGGAAACAAAAGAATTCGAGTGGATTTCTTCTACATGACAGATCATGGCGTGTCTGTTACCGAAGTATTTAACTATGTAATTTATTATGGTGTGATCTTAATTTTGACATTACCTGCATTATTTAGTGGTAGAAGAGGGGCATGTTATTATATATGTTGGATGGCTCCTTTTATGATCCTAGGAAGCAAGATTGGTCAAAAGCTGCATCTTCCTCAACTGCATATGGAATATGACACAAACCAATGCATTTCTTGTAAACAGTGTAATAAAGCCTGCCCAATGGGACTGGATGTGGTAAGTATGGTAAAACATAGAGACTCTGGACAAATCATGGATTGTATTCAGTGTGGAGAATGCGTAGAAGCTTGTCCAAAAAAAGTGATAAAATATAAAATGAAATGGGAGAATTAAAAGATGAAACGAGCAGTTATATATTATTCCTTAACCGATAATACGAAAGAAGCGGCGGAGTTTGTGGCCAGAGAATTGGACGCAAGCTTATTTTGCATTGAATTGGCAAAACCAATGCCAGAGACAAAAGCGAAACAAATGTTTCTTGGTGGTATGCAAGCGAGTTTAGGATTCACTCCAGAAATAAAAGGAGTTCCTCAGGATTTAGAAGCGTATGAAGAAATTATTCTAGGGACACCCATCTGGGCTGGTAAGGAAGCCTCCCCTATTCATACACTTTTAAAAAAGTATGCGATTGCCGATAGAGTATATGCAGTATTTACTTTTAGTGGTGGCGGAGACAATGAAAAATGTATCGCTTCTTTATCAAAAACATTGGTAAACCTAAAATGCAACGTAGCGCTAGCGGACCGTGCTCATGAATCATCTAGTAATAATCCCCAAAAATTGAAACAATTTGTGGAGGATATTCTTTCATGACAAAAGAACGCAAAATAGATATGGTCATATTAGGCCTGCTGTCACACGAAAAATTATCTGGATATGATATTAAAAAGAGAATAGATGATGGAATCCGTTTTTTCTGGAAAGGAAGTTTTGGAAGCATTTATCCAGCCTTATCTCATTTGGAAAAAGAAGGATTCATACGTAAATCAAAAGAAGATTCAAACGAATCCGGAAGAGAGCGGATCGCCTATGAAATTACGGAAGCCGGACGATCAAATCTTCAAGCCTGGTTGTCGGATTCAAAAACGGTAAACGATTTAAAATATGAAGTCTTGTTGAAGATTTTTTTTGGTGGTGCTGTAGAAAATCACGTTTCTCTGGCAACCATAGAAGCTTTTGAAAAAGAAATTGAACAAGAACTAAAAATGCTGCAATTTTTTAAACAGAATTTATCAAAAGTCCTACATGAAAGAGACCATGTCTTTTTCTATTTAACCGTTTCGTTTGGCGTTGAAACGTATGAAGGCTATTTGCGATGGTGCCAAGAAGCCAAAACAATGCTCTCTGAACAAAATTGTGAATAAATGAAAAGATAGGAGTTTATCTATGAAAGAAGCAACAAAAGAAATGGCTCATAAAATCTACGAAGAATATATCGAAGAAGGGCTGAAAATGTTTCCCCCTTTTAAAGGCTTTGGAATGAAATTCATTCAGTTTAGTATCGATGAACCAGAATACTTTAAATCGGTGTTCATGTCTCGTAATGACCTTTCTTACATAGAGTTTTTGGAGTCAAAAATAGAGTGGAATCGTGTCATTCCTTCCGTACAAGCTGCATTTTCTCTAAATGAGAGGGATGCAAGGCTACTTTTTAAAAATATGATGATCTATTCTTTTGGACTAGCCAGTCTCTTTGTCAACAGTGCCTGTGTTATGACCGAAGAAGAAATTAGTGAACATATTGGAAATGCCTGCCGAGGATTTTTGGCAACCATTAAAATGCCAAAAGATGAACGCACGAAGATCATTCCTAGTGCAGAGTCGCAAGATTTGGGAAAAGTGGAAGATTACATTTCCGGAAAAAGAAATGTGATCGTCGGCTATGGGGCAAATAAAGAAATGTATCAGATTCGTTTAGATGCGATTCTTTATTTTGAAGCCGTAGGCGAAAATGTGTTTGCGTACACGCGAGGAAATGTATACGAGATCAAGCATCGACTTTATAAAATCGAAGAGATTGTAAAGAATTTTGAATTCATTCGAGTTTCTAAGTCTTTACTAGTCAGCAAGAATAAAATCACTTCTATTTCTTCTGGCGAAGGAGGAAGAAAGAATATACTTATGTTGAATGGTGAGACTGTTGTCGCGAGCCGATTGTATGTCAAAGATTTAATGAATGAAATGAAGGGGTCTGTCTAATAATGACAGACTTTTCTTATGAAAATATGATAAGATAGAAACGATAGGTGAAACATATGAAAAAATCTAGACAACAAGAAATAGAAGAACTTCAAGAACGTGTGTTTGGAAAAGGAGCCCCTGCTAGAAATGTTCCTACTTCTATGAATGAAATGATGGAAGAAGCTCGTAAGGCCCAGGCTCATTTGGATCAGGTTGAAAAAACAAACGCGTATTTGAACGATATTCTTATTCAACAAATGAAAGAAATTGAAGAAATGAATGCTGGTATTTCAAAACAGCTGAACACAACACCGCCACCTTTTTTAGACGTGGAAGAAATTAAAGTGCCAGTAAAAGAATCTGCACCAAGTGTGAATGTAGATGCATTAGAAGATGTATTAAATAAAAGTATCATTGGACAGGAACAGGCGACAAAGGCCTTAGTAAAGGCCATCAAAAGACCACTTGTGTTAGAAAATGAAGGATCAGAAAGTCTAAATTCCATTCTAGTGCTAGGACCAAAGGGTTCTGGGAAACATGAGATGATTCAAGAAATGGCTGGACACATGGCTTGTCCGATTGTCTCTATTGATTTGAGTAAATATTCAACCCAGGAAGATGAATCTTTATTCTTACAAGATGTCTATGCAGCTTTATCGCAAGCACGTTCGATTCTATTGTTTGAAAATCCAGAAACATGTTTTACAGGATATCTTTCTATGGTTGCCAAGTTCTTTAAGACTGGACGTATTCCTCTAAAAAAGCGTTATAAAGAAAACAAAGGACAACTTCAAGAGATTAATTCGAATTTAGTAAAAGATGCGATTGATGCCCTTTCTGCACGAGATCATTATTTGATTCTTGTGACAGATCTAAAAAAGAACAAGGTTGTGGATCTGCTTGGAATTGAGTTCATGAATTCTCTAACCGATATAATTGAGACAAAACCTTTGGACGATTATAAAGAAGCGTGGATCCAAAAAGAACAAGAAGAACTAAAAGTAAAAGGAAATAAACTATTTACCCTTGCGTTAGATAAAAGTGTAGCCGCTTTTTATGAAACAAAATATATACCATCCTTAGGGATTCATTCTTTAGACGATTGTACAAACGCAATTCTTCAAGCTTTGTCACAATACAAATTAGAAAACAGTGATGTACAAAACATTCGTATATATTTTGATGAAAAGCTAATGATTGAAGCTGGTGGAGAAACTAAGGATCTATTCTCGATGATTGCGAAGGTAGAATCGGTAGATTTAGACTCCATTAAGAAAGAACTGGAAGAAATCGTTGGACTGCAGGAAGTGAAAAAATATGTACTTTCTTTAGAAAATACATATAAAATCCAACGTCTTCGTGAGAAACAGGGATTAAAGACAGCCAGTATCTCAAAACACATGATCTTTACTGGAAATCCAGGTACAGGTAAGACAACCATCGCTCGTTTGATTTCTCAATATTTAAGAGCGATAGGTATTTTAAGCGGTGGGCAATTGATTGAAGTTACCCGTGCCGATTTGGTCGGAAGATATGTAGGACATACGGCCCCATTAACGATGCAAGTGGTACAATCTGCTTTAGGCGGTGTTCTATTTATCGATGAGGCCTACTCTTTATATCGAGGAAAAGAAGATAGCTTTGGATTAGAAGCCATTGATACCATTGTAAAAGCCATCGAAGATTATCGTGATAATTTGATTGTGATCTTAGCTGGATATAAGAAGGAAATGAATGATTTCTTAGAAAGTAACTCCGGATTAAAATCACGTTTCCCAAATATCATTGACTTTAAAGACTATACGGCTGAAGAATTGGTACAAATTAGCTTGAGTATTGCCAAGTCAAAGGATTACTATATAAGTGATGAGTGCCTGGAACCATTAAAAGAATACTTTGATCAAATTCAAATGGATGACAGTAAAATGTCAGGAAATGGTCGTTTGGCAAGAAACAAAGTGGAAGAAGCTATTCGTAATCAGTCTTCCCGATTGGTTGAAGAAGAAAATCCAAATCTTCAAGAATTAAAACTGAGTGACTTCCAATTGGACGGAAGCTCATTCGTACAATAAACCATAATTAGAGAAGGAGAAAAAATATGGCAGATCAAAAAATTACCTTAACATTAAGTCCTGAACCAGAAGAAGAAAAAGTAGAAAAACCGGAAGTGCAACCTGTGTATGTGGAAGAAGATGACACATTAACACCAGAAGAAAGAGAACAAGTTCGCGAATTTGCGAAACAAATCGATATTACACAATCGAATGTAATCCTACAATATGGATCAAATGCACAAAAGAAAATCGCATCGTTCTCAGATAACACTTTAGCGAATGTAAAGACAAAAGATTTAGGGCAAGCTGGTCAAATGTTGACAGACTTGATTGTTGAATTAAAAGGATTTGATGCCTCAGAAACAGAATCAAAAGGAATTGCTGGATTCTTTAAAAAACAATCGAATAAAGCCGTTGGATTAAAAGCACGTTTTGATTCCGCTGAAAAGAATGTAGACAAAATCGCAGCTTCTTTAGAAGATCACCAAATTCAATTGATGAAGGACATTGCTCTTTTGGATGAATTATACGAAAAGAACTTATTAAACTTCAAAGAATTAACAATGTATATCTTAGCTGGTAAAGAAAGATTAAAAGATATTCGTGCACATGACTTAGAGGACCTAAAGGCAAAAGCTGCGCGTACTGGATTAGCAGAAGATGCCCAAGCCGCTAACGATTTAGCGCAATTATGCGATCGTTTTGAAAAGAAAATCTACGACTTGGAATTAACTCGTAACGTAGCTCTTCAAATGGGTCCACAAATTCGTTTGGTTCAAAACAACGACACATTAATGACTGAAAAGATTCAATCAACTTTGGTGAACACAATTCCTCTATGGAAATCTCAAATGGTGTTAGCTTTAGGAATTAGTCACTCTCAACAAGCAATTAAAGCGCAACAGGCAGTGGATGAAATGACAAATTCATTATTAAAGAAGAATGCTGAAACATTAAAAATGGCAACAATCGAAACAGCCCGTGAAAGCGAACGTGGAATCGTAGATATTGAAACATTAAAGCACACAAACCAACAATTAATTACTACATTGGATGAAGTAATCAAAATCCAAGACGAAGGTCGTGCAAAACGTCAAGCAGCAGAAACAGAATTGGCTAAGATCGAAGGCGAATTGAAACAAAAACTATTAGACATCCGTCAATAAGAAGAAATGGCAATGCGAGTTGCCATTTTTTTGTATACAATAATACCCCCAGATAGTCTGGGGGTGAATAAAAGCTTAAGCGGAGTGATAATGATAGTCCTCCTTGTATAATAAGTTTGTGGTCTGCCAACTACAAAAAATATACAAGGAGGACAAATGTCAATGAATAGCTCAATCAATGACTTACACAGTT
>JAGHTX010000216.1 GCA_018065105.1 Bacillota bacterium | reverse complement strand
ACGACAAACTTCCCTTCTGCATTTTGATAAATGCCAAACGCTTTTGGTTTTGGATAGTTGATTCCAATAAAGAATCGAGTCACTTCATATGGAGGAAGATGATTGTTCTTATACCAGGCTTCAAATTCTTCGATTGTTCTAGGATTTTCAGAACGTTTTCTTACATAAAGATTTTGAGCTCCACAAAATGGACAATTTTCTAAAGTATCATCCATATAGTTATCGCAATAATCACATTTTACTCGCATACATGTTTACCTCTTTATTTTCTTTTATTCTATCATACGCGAATTGTTGAAATACACATATTTTTATAAATTGAATTATCGTTTTATCCGCTTCTAAAATAGAGTTATTTACAACTAACAAGATTTGATATTTTTTTCACAAGTGCTTATTGACAACCTTACAAAACACTACTAAACTACTCTCAGAAGCCTATAAGGCGAAGAAAGTGAGATATATAAAATGAGAAAAGCTTATATTGTTGCTGCTAAACGTAGTGCAATCGGAACTTTCATGGGTTCTTTATCAAACGTTGAAGTAGCAGATTTCGGTGCTACTGTATTAAAAGCTGCTATTGATCAAGCAGGAATTGATCCAGCTAACTTAGACGAAGTAATCGTTGGTAACGTTATTGCTGCTGGATTAGGACAAAACATCGCTCGTCACGTTGCAATCAACGCTGGTGTTCCAGTTGAAGTATGTGCACAATCAATCAACATGTTATGTGGATCTGGATTAAAAGCTGTTATGGAAGCTACTTTACGTATCCAAGCTAACTTCGGTGACTTATACGTAGCTGGTGGTGTTGAATCTATGACAGGTGCTCCATTCCTACTAAACGCTAAAATCCGTAACGGAGTTAAAATGGGAGACCAAAAATTAGTAGACTCAATGTTACACGATGGTTTAACTGATGCAATGTACAACATTCACATGGGTGTTACAGCTGACAACATCGCTAAAAAATACAACATCTCTCGTGAAGACCAAGATGCATTCGCATTAGCTTCTCAAGAAAAAGCAGCTGCAGCTATCGCTGGTGGTAAATTCAAAGAAGAAATCGTTCCAATCGAAATCAAAACTCGTAAAGGAGTTGTTGTATTCGATACTGACGAACACCCACGTGCTACAAGCGCAGAAAAATTAGCTAAATTACGTCCAGCATTCACAGCAGATGGAACCGTTACTGCAGGTAACGCATCAGGAATCAACGATGGTGCTTCATTCTGTATCGTAGCTTCAGAAGATGCCGTTAAAAAATATAACTTAAAACCAATTGCTGAAGTAATCGGATTTGGACAAGGTGGAGTTGACCCACGTGTAATGGGATTAGGACCTACTCCAGCTATCTTAAACGCATTAAAATATGCTAACTTATCAATCAACGATATCGAATTAGTTGAATTAAACGAAGCCTTCGCTTCTCAATCATTAGGAGTTATCCACGAATTAGAAGAAGCTACAGGAATGGATCGTGAAGCATTCATGGCTAAGACAAACGTTAACGGTGGAGCTATCGCATTAGGACACCCTGTTGGAGCTTCAGGAAACCGTATCTTAGTTTCATTAATCCACGAAATGAAAAAACGTGACTTAAGCATCGGTCTTGCATCATTATGTATCGGTGGTGGACAAGGTGCTGCTGTTATCGTAAAAATGTGTAAATAATTTTAAACACAACGCTCAAGATGTCCCTGGTGGACATCTTTTTTATTGCACAAGAAAAGCAGAGGATTTTATTTCTCCTCTGCTTCAACGATTTGGTCTAATTCTTCCTGCATTACTTCAATATCTTCTGCACCAATTTCAAAGGCATCTCCCAAATGACAGTAATCCTCTCCATCCACAATCATTCCCCCATTGTTAGGAAGGGCAAAGATTGGAGTGTTATGCAGTTTTAAATCGGTAATCAATCCCGATAAATGTAAGAAGGAATCTTCGTAATGTACTTCAATATCAAATCCCGAAAGTAAACCCAAACCTTCATGGTATTCGTATTCCTGTCCTTCTTCTTCGGGTGTCACATGGTACTTATCAAATTGGATCATAGCACCGGCACTGGTTCCCATTACTATGCCTGGAAACTTTTGAATGGACTTACGAATGTTTTTCTGATCGATTCGATATAAGAAACGATCGGGGTATCCTCCCGTTAAAAAGATGATATCCGCGTTATAAATCTTATTACGACATTTTCGATTTGAATCCCAATAATAGTGAAGAATTTTTATATTCTTTCTTTTTATTCCATAATTCAGGAATTCTTTTACAATATCCTCGTACTCATCTTTTCCAGGTAAATAGTGTTTATTAAATTCTCGGGCATTATCAATCCAGGATTCATGATACGAGAATGGAATAATTAAAACCTTCATATCTGGATGAATGATTTCTTTTAAAGTATCATAAGCGAATTCATCACTGAAATTGTTTATGTTTAATAAAATATTCATATTTAACGCTCCTAAATACAGAGAAAATACTATCACATTTTACCTGACAAGTCACCTAAGGATTCTCTCATGAAAAGATAAGAAATCTTTATCGTACATTCTCTTTCTTATATTGGATTTGTAAAGTTCCATATTTTGAAAGTAGACATTGTCCACCAAAAGGATTATCTACTACTTCTCCCTTATCTTCTCCAGATGATATTTTATCCGCTAATACAATCGCATCTTCAATCAAACGATCTGGCAAAGACGAAAAGTTTATAAAACCAGCATATCCAATATGACCATTAAAGTGACGATCAAAGAATTGTTGTAAGGACAACATTTTTTGAGCTGAGTTCTTTAAAGTAGAAATCGAATTTTTTTCATATGTATCTAGTAACAAGGTATTTGGATTACAAGCATCCCCGCTAAAAAGAATTCTTTGTTTACAATCTAAGAAACTTATAGAACCTTGCGTATGCCCCGGTGTTTCATAAACCACGACATCACGATTTCCTAATTCAAAGACATCCCCTTCTTTTAAAGGATGAAAAGCTGGTTCTTCTTTCCAGTCTATACAAGTAACTGGCTCAAAGACACCTTCACTCATATTGATCAATAAATCGGCATATTCCTGACGATCTTGTAAGCTCACGTTGCTAGCCATTTCATAATCATCTTCATGAAGATATATATCCTTAAATTGTTTGATCCCACCGGCATGATCCACATGTCCATGTGTTAAGGCAACAATAACTTCCTTATTTGTCAGTTGGGATACCAAAGTTTTAAGATCAAAGGTTCCCGTTCCTGTATCGATTAAAAGAGCTTTCTCATCTCCTTCAATCAAAAACATCGCATCCATTCCAAATTCATTAATGCACCATGTTTTATATGCAATCTCAGAAACAACTGGATATTGAATAGACATAGTAATCTCCTATAGATATGTGACAGTTTCTGTTAAGTCTTTTCTAGAACTGTGATTAGGAAGAGGAATACCTTTTTGGGATGCATATCCTAAATCCATAAACATCAATACTTCTTCATTTTCTGGTAAACCAAAGACTTCTTTTGCCTTTTGTGGATCAAAGAAGTTAATCCAGCAGCTGTCCACACCTGCATTATAGGCAGCTAAAATCATGTGAGTAGCTACAATGGTTGCATCTTCTACACCCGAATCACGAGTTTCTCCTGGATATGTGAAAACATTTTTGGCATCAAAAGCGACCATTAGTACGGTTGGTGCTCCATAACGGCAAGGTGTTAAAGAATCAATTTTAGCTAATGCTTCTTCGGATTGAATCACATAAATGCGTTGTTCCTGTAAATTTTTAGCTGTTGGAGCGACTTTCCCCGCTTCTAAAATAGCTTCTAAAGCTTCCTTATTAACTTGTTCGTTTTTAAAATTTTTACAAGAAAAACGTTCTTGTACCACTTTTGTGAATTCCATAAATTATACCTCCTAAATAAAAAAGATGTAGATTTCTCTACATCAATCCTATCACAAATACAATCGCAATCACAATTGGAAGTACATATGTAAAATATGGTCGCATCCATTGTTTGATTTGCCATCCTTTACCTGTATTGACTTCGTTAAAATAGTTCTTCCAGCCCCATCCTGCAGAAGTAACGCAGAATAGTAAGAAGACCATACTTCCTCCTGGTAACAATAAATTTGATACCACGAAATCTTCAATATCTAAAATAGTGCTTCCAGCCCCTAATGGTTGGATACCGCTTAATACATTAAATCCTAAAGAACATGGTAATGATAGAAGAATCAATCCTACAACGTTGATCAGACAGGCTTTTCTACGATCCCAACCGAATTGATCCATGGTCATACTAACGATGTTTTCACATACGGCCAAGACTGTACTAAAGGCTGCAAAGACCATGAATAAGAAGAATAAGCTTCCCCAGATTCTTCCCGCTGGAAGGTTATTAAATACGTTTGGTAAAGTAATAAATAATAAACTTGGTCCACTATCTACCGATACATTATACGCTGAACAAGCTGGGAAAATAATTAATCCAGAACATACGGCTACGAAAGTATCCAATAAGGCAACGTTAATACTTTCACCTAGCAATGAGCGTTCTTTATCAATGTAGCTTCCAAAAATAGCCATAGAACCAATTCCTAAGCTTAAAGTAAAGAAAGCCTGTGTTAATGCACCAATGCAAACTGTACTTAGTCCTACTTCTTGTACAACATTAAAGTCTGGTTTTAAATAGAATAACAATCCTTCTTGGCCTCCAGCCATAGTTGCAGAGTGTATGGCTAGGACAACCATCAAAATAATTAATAGTAACATCATTGGTTTTGTGACTTTTTCCAACCCATTTTGAAGTCCTCTGGATAAGACATAGAACCCAATTGCCACAACAATGATCATACATCCTGCCTGAATTGCAGGGCTTGCCAATGTTTGATCAAACATTTGTCCAATCTGGTCTGGTGCTAATCCTTCATACTTACCAGTGATGGCTGCATATAAGTAATACAACATCCATCCGGCAACGGTTGTATAGAACATCATCAACAAATAGTTACCTAATAAACACAAATAACCATGAATATGCCAATAACTTCCTGGCTTTTCCAACGTTTTAAACATTTTGGATGGACTTTTCATAGCTCCACGTCCAACACTGAATTCCATAGTAAGAATAGGAACTCCAATAATGATTAGGAAAATAAAGTAAAGTAGAACGAATGCTCCGCCACCATTTTGTCCAACCATATATGGGAATTTCCAAACGTTACCAATCCCAATGGCACAACCTGCGCTTAATAAAATAAACCCAAGTCTTGAACCTAATTTCTCTCTTTTCATTTCATTTTCTCCTTGGTTAACAAACCTTAAAAATCATACAATAAATAGGAACTTTTGAAAAGACATTATTATATATAATTATTTTGTTATAAGTTATTATTGCGAAAGTGAAAAACTGTTGCTTGTGAATTTTTTAACATAGTCTTGATTAACCCCCTTTTTAGTGCTATATTATGAGGGTAAGGGACATCTATGTCCATTAAATTAATTGGAGGATATAAAGAATGACAAAAAAAGTCGTATTAGCTGGTGCTTGCCGTACAGCTATCGGTAAAATGGGTGGAGCTTTAAGTAACACTCCAGCTCCAGAATTAGGAGCTATCGTAATTAAAGAAGCTTTAAATCGTGCTGGTGTAAAACCTGAACAAGTTGATGAAGTATTAATGGGATGTGTTATCCAAGCTGCTCAAGGACAAAACGTTGCACGTCAAGCTTCAATCAAAGCTGGATTACCAATCGAAACACCTGCTGTTACATTAAACGTAGTATGTGGTTCTGGATTAAACTGTGTTAACCAAGCTGCTGCTATGATCAAAGCTGGATTAGCTGATATCGTAGTTGCTGGTGGTATGGAAAACATGTCAATGGCACCATATGCAATGACAAAAGCTCGTTTCGGTTACCGTATGAACAACGCTACTATCGTAGATACAATGGTAAACGATGCATTAACTGATGCATTCAACAACTACCACATGATGATTACTGCTGAAAACATCTGTGACGAATGGGGATTAACTCGTGAAGAATTAGATGAATTCTCAGCTAACTCTCAACAAAAATGTGAAGCTGCAATCGCTGCTGGAAAATTCGATGATGAAATCGTACCAGTTCCTGTAAAAGTTAAAAAAGCTGTTGTAGAATTCGCTAAAGATGAAGGACCTCGTCCAGGAACAACTGCAGAAAGCTTAGCTAAATTACGTTGCTGTTCAGGAAAAGCTGACGGTATGATCACTGCTGGTAACGCATCAGGAATCAACGATGGAGCTGCTGCTATTGTAGTTATGTCAGAAGAAAAAGCAATTGAATTAGGTGTTAAACCAATGGCTACTTGGGTTGGTGGAGCTTTAGCTGGTGTTCGTCCAGAAGTTATGGGTATCGGACCAGTTGCAGCTGTAAACAAAGTAATGGCTCAAACAGGATTAACTGTTGCTGATATTGACTTAATCGAAGCTAACGAAGCATTCGCTGCTCAATCTGTAGCTGTCGCAAAAGACTTAGCATTCGACATGAGCAAAGTTAACGTTAACGGTGGAGCTATCGCATTAGGACACCCAGTTGGTGCTTCAGGATGCCGTATCTTAGTTACATTACTTCACGAAATGCAAAAACGTGATGCTAAAAAAGGTTTAGCTACATTATGTATCGGTGGAGGAATGGGGTGCGCTACTGTTGTGGAACGCTAATCTTTCTAAAATCCAATAAAATAAAATCGAAGGGCATCTGCCCTTCTTTTATTTTGTGTTTCTTTTTACCCACGTTCTGGTATATTCAATAAACTTTTGGGTAGCTACCGAACACGATTGGATCGAACGCGTTCCTATACTTACCTTTCTTTTCTGAGGAACATCAAATTCCATACATTTTACATCGTATGGAATAAAACGAAGAAGTAACTCCGGAAAAATAGAATAACCCAATCCTTTGGAAACCATGGCCATAGCTGCATAGTCATTATCCATCGTAAACACTTTTTGTGGCACAATGCCACGACTTGTGAATATATCTAACATACCCGCGTGTTCATCAAACTTCATTCCTATGTAGGGGTACTTTCCAATTTCATCAATAGGAAAAACATCTCTTTTCGCTAAAGGATGATCCAAAGAAACCACGGCTTTTAGATTTTCTTCCAGTAATGGATATACATCCAGTTCACTATTAACTTTCGTTAAGAAAAAGCCACAATCCACTTCCCCATTTCGAACCATTTCTTCAGCTCGTACACTATCTTCTTCACTGATTAATTCGATCTTAATGCCTGGATAATCGGCATTGAATTTCTGGATAATGCTAGGTATCCAGTGAATGGAAATACTATCAAAGATTTGTACACGAATGGTTCCACTTTCCAATCCTTTTAATTCATTCACTCTTTGTTTGAATTGATGTTGCCAAGAATCGTATTGTTTCAACATAGGAATAAGAACGAGTCCTTCATTGGTTAGTCGAACTCCATTGTGCTCACGAACAAATAAAGGAAGGCCAATTTCCTGTTCCATATTGTTGATTATATAACTCACACCGGCTTGCGTATAACCAAGTGCATCGGCCGCTTTACGAAAGCTTTTTGTTTCGACTACTTTGAAAAAGACTTCTGTATTAATTTTGTCCATACAATTCTCCCTGATAAGAAATTCTTATCACCCAGGCAATTTTATCCCGTTTCTCTTTTATCTAATAATATCATAAAATATTTGTAATAGAAGACATACATACTCTTCAAAGGAGAACATTATGACATTATTATCATTATTAAGCTATGCAGCTGTTGGATCTATTTCTGTATTTGGAATCGTGGCATTCGGAAGAATCTGCAAATTTGAATTAGATCATTCAAAAACATTACATCCAAATCTATAATATAAATGAAAATGAACCGTATCTACGGTTCAATTTTTTTTACTTTAATTTTTCAACAGCAATTTGTTCAATCGCCAAACCTTTTGTATATCGATCTAAAAATACTTTATATCCTTCCACATCTTTTTCCATCGGTAACAGTTTTGTTCCTCCACTGTTAGTAAATACGTTTGTCTTCAAGAAGGAAGATAAAGATTCGTTTTCTTTTTTATGAACCATAAACGAGGCCAAAAGTGCCACACCCCAGGAACCACCTTCTCCTGCATGATCCATAACGGTTACAGGTGCATGGATAGCGGCCGCTAATATTCTTTGAGCAACACCTTCAGTTTTAAAAATGCCACCATGTCCATAGATATTTTCTAGGACAACCTGTTCATTGTTCAATATTTTCATTCCTGTGGCTAATGCTCCAAAAGCTGTATAAAGGTGTGTACGCATAAAGTTAGCCAGGTTAAAACGATCATCGGGTTTTCGTACAAACATATGTCTTCCAGCTTGTAGATGGGTGATATGTTCTCCACCAAAATAGTTATAGGCTAATAGTCCACCACAATCTGCATCCCCTTCCAGGGCAATGTTAAATAGTTTTTCATATAACTGGGAAGTGGATACTTTTAATCCAAATAATTCTAAGTTTTCTTTAAAAAGTCTCATCCAGGCATCTAAATCGGAAGAACAGTTGTTACATTGAATCATCGCAACCGCATCCCCAGCCGGTGTGGTTACCATATCAATTTCTTCATGCACTTTGGATAGTTCTTTTTCTAATACAGCCATTAAGAATACAGAAGTTCCTACCGAAACATTTCCTGTACGAATCGTTACACTATTTGTCGCTGTCATTCCTGTCCCTGCATCCCCTTCTGGTGGACACATAGGAATACCCGAGATTAGATCTCCTTCTGGGTCTAGTAATAAGGCCCCTTCTTTTGTTAGATAACCAGCATTCTCGCCGGCTGCCAATACTTTAGGAAGAATGTCTTCTATTTTCCAGGAAAAATCATATTTAGAAATCAAATGATTAAATTTTTCGATTCTTTTTTGATTCCAGTTTTTTGTATGAATGTCCACAGGAAACATACCAGAACCTTCTCCAATTCCAATTACTTTTTCTCCACTCAATTTCCAATGAATAAATGCCGAAAGCGTACAAAAGTAATCTATATCTCTTACATGTTCCTGTCCATCCAAGATGCATTGATATAAGTGGGCGATACTAAATCTTTGGGGAATGTTGTAGTTAAATTCTTTTATTAAGATGTCGACCGCTTCTTTTGTCATCGTATTTCGCCAGGTACGAAATCTAGATAGTAGTTTTCCATCTTTATTAAACGGCAAATATCCATGCATCATCCCGCTGATTCCGATAGAAGCAAGATTTTTAAGTGTGATTCCATATTGTTCTTTAACATTCTCTTTTAATTCCTTGTAACAGGATTTTAAACCATGAAATACTTCTTCTAAATCATAAGTCCATATTCCTTCGACTAATGTATCGTGCCAATCATAACCACCGGCCGCTAATACTTTTCCATTTTCATCAATTAATACACCTTTTATACGAGTAGAACCAAACTCGATTCCTAAAGTAGCCTTACCGCTTTCGATGTAAGTTTTATAGTCCATATTTCTCTCCTATTCTTCGTATACATCAAAAATCTTGATTGTAACCCCTTCCATACTTGGATGGCCTTCCGCTCTGAAATGAGAACCGCCTAAGTAACGATTCAATTCTTTATCATCACTCATAAACGTTGGACAAGCAAAAAATGGCTTAGGAGAAGAACCTGGTTCAAAATAACCATTGTTTGAGACAAACAGATGACAAGGTTCTCCTTTAGAATTTACTCCTTCAAAAATATATTGTGCATGCATATGACGAATGCCTGAAGCATCGGTTGTCTGTACATCGGCTGCACCGGGTCTTACAATTCCAGTAAAAAGTTCACTTTCTACATTTCCTGTAAAAGGAATAACTGTTACTTTTCCATTTTCTGCTTCTAATTTAGTGATATTTTCTTTATTAATTTTAATATTAAATTCCATAATCGGGTTCATATTATTCACCAAAACACTTTCTAAAGAATTCCTCATAAATATCTAATACATCGTCTTGATAAAAAGCTGGGCCTCCATGATCCGATCCTTCTACCAAATACAGTTGTACATCTTTATTATACTTTTTGCATTCCAAGTATAGATTAACAGAACCCTGGGCAAATACGGTTTTATCTTTGGTTCCATGCAGAATCAACATAGGTGGATAATCGTAGTTTGCATACGTTTTTGAATTCGCTTTTTGTGTTTCTTCCATATGTTCAAAAATATTCCATCCCATTTCCATACCTTCTGGTGAAGTAGGCAACTGATGATCCAAAGTCGTTGGATATCCATATTCCAAAGTCAATTCTACCGAACCATATAGATCGATAATCCCTTTAAAATCCAATACTTCTTCGTTGATTG
>JAGHTX010000170.1 GCA_018065105.1 Bacillota bacterium | reverse complement strand
CCTTTTCTGTAATTATGATATTATATTTTTCATCATATTATTTAAGTTATTTTATAGAAAAGGTATCAAAGTGGTATCACAGTTCTAGCTATCATGATTATTATTCCAAATTGTTTTCATTTCTGAACGTTTATCACGCTCTCCCATATCATTCAAAATCTGTATCAAATCTTTTTTAGATACTTTTGAATCAGGACGCTCTGCAATTTGTTTAACTAAATCCCATGCATCATAAATAACTAAGTTATATGTACCCAAGGATAGTCTCTTATTTGCTAATGTAGATAACAAAGCAATATCTGAATCCTCTGTTAATATAACTGGCAAACGCATAAATGCAGCCATCAATATCATATGAACATCACCCATACTACTTCCCTGATAATGAGTATCATATATCGTATGCCCTGGGTGAATACGTAGCTTCTCGATTTGTTTTATACCACCCTTTGCTTCTAAATATGACCGCATATCTTCATGAAGTAACAAAAAATAATTTTCATACAATTGCTCGTCATATGCATCTTTCAAAAATTCGCTATACTCGATTTTCTTTATATAACCAGTTTTGAGTAATTCTTCTGAATAATAATTCACTGATAATTCATGCTCACAGATATAAGGATGTGCAACTGGCTTAAAATCTAGTTCTTCCAATATTGCTTTGATATTATCTGTTTTCTTTCCTCCAGCAGACAACTTTTCGAGAAAACAAGTATCCACAATCGCTTCAGTTTTCTCCATCTGCACTATCTCCTATTTTAATATCTATTATTGTATCTGTGCCTAAAATACTATCTATATCAAAGTCCTTTTTAACCTTGCACAAGGTGTATTCATCAAGTAATTTTCCTTGTTCAATCTGATCAACCAAAGCTCTTAATCCTGGTATTGTCTTTTTTTCAGTAACATTATCAAGTATCGTATTAAGATCTTTAGAAAATGCTGAAACCAAAGCCTGAATAAATTCTACATTTTTATCAAGAAGTTTTCCTACTTCTTCCGTAATAAGACTTGTTTCTACCATTCTACGACGCACAGATTCATACGGAACCATAAAATCATTCATTTGCATAACAATAACGCGTATAAAATCTTCTATTTTGATCTTATTATCAACAATTGATAACTCCTTCATGTTCAAGAAAAAGAGATTTCTAAACTCTTTATCTGGCATAAGAAGTTCAGCAGCAAACCTATTAATGAGTTTTTCTTCATCGTCACACTCTAAGCGAATGTTTGTATCTATCTTTGATAATATTTTGTCTGCCACTCCCCATACATGTCCTAATTCATGTGCAGCAGTAAAAACTTGCTCTGCTATAGGCTTTGCCGTATTAATATATACAAAATCTTCTCTCTTATCTTTAATGAATCGTTTTGTATGAAATCCACAATTTTTTTCATTAAAAAGAGGATAGTATACCACAATACAATGTTTTTCAAGAATACCAAAAATATCATCTCTAATCATTGGATTAATCAATGTATATTCACTTTTTAAATCTTGAATTACTTCTGGAATAACTGAAATCATTCTATCCCATTCCATATAAATCACCTCAAAAAAAGGCTGTACATTCCGTACAGCCAATTAATTACACGCATTCTCTGCATTCAACATATTCATCCATCAAATCTAAAATCTTATCAAGATTATCTGGATTGCTAAATTCTTTCATATACTGTAGCTCAGGAACCTTATAATCAGCCTCATATGTCATTAAATCAGCCTTAGTTGTTCCAAGTATATTAGTAATTCTGTCCAGTTCTATCGGAGGTACAATAACCTTTCCTTCGATAATTCTCCATGCATCTTTAACAGAATAGCCTAATTTTGAAGCGAAGATTTCTGGACTAATATTTGCTTTTTGTAAAAACACGCTTATATTGACACCAAGCTTTCTTCCTACGTTAGCCATAGCCTCTACCTCCCTTTCGCAAACACTTGCACAATCATACAAGCTTAGAAATTATATCACGACAAAGAGACTCGCGTCAATCATTTTTTGACGTAAGCTCAATCACAATTGCTAATATGACTTCCAAATATATTATAACATATTCGTCAAACGATTATCCATATTATTATTTCTTCTAGTTAACAATATATTCCAGCATGATTGTTTTGTTGCATAATTTATAAAGCAATATCCTGCTTCTTCCCCTTCACCTTGAACAATTTACGTTTCCGCTCTTCCTGTTCAACAGCTCTGGCAAATTCTGGATTTCGTTCCATAACACTATCATATATATCTAGCTGACTTTTTAATTCTTCATTTTCTTTAATGAATTGACTTTTACCACGTATAGATAAAACCTCTTTCTTTCCAGCGGCAATGATTTCATCGGCTTCATCCTTAGCATCTGATATTATTTTATCTTTTTTATCAATAATACTTTCTGCTTCCTTTACTTTCTCCATGGCTGTAGCTGGTCTTAATGATTTATTTTCTTGATCCATTCTAAAATAGGTTTTAATTATTTTTTTCAGGACTTCCCATAACTCCAGTGGTACCAATTTACTTTTATGTCCAGTTAATGATTTATGATCCAATACTTCCTTATTAATTTGA
>JAGHTX010000053.1 GCA_018065105.1 Bacillota bacterium | reverse complement strand
TCTTCTTTGACGATAAAAGCCGTTTCGGAAAGATTGTTTTCCATGGCCAGTTTCATCATGGAAGCCTCACTTGGCCATTTCTCCATTACACAGACAGCGGCAGGATTACCAGAAAAAGGAGTATGGGTAAACGCATCTACGATATATTGTTTCATAATCTTTTCCCCCTCGTACTTTTCATTATACAAAAATACAGGAATTGTTAGTAGATGATTTGTACCAGCATTGGTGTATTTTGTTCTTGTACTTTGACAAAGTAGAAATCTTCTTTCTTTTCTACTTCTACCTTTTCCTGATTTACATAAACTTCTTTAGGTTCTTGTTTGGAAACCCAGCCAAAATCTCCCATCTCTTTGACTAGACAGGTTACTTGTTTATTCGATGTAAACTTTGTTTGTAGCCCGTCCTGACTTACATATTTGTTGATGAGTCCTAGAATTGTACATTCTTCTTCTGGGAAGAACTGGATCCATGCATAAGAATTGGCTTCCACACCAATTTCTACACTTTCTTCTTTTCTTAATCGACTGACTTCTTTTTTATTGAAATCGTATACCCAATAAGAGTTGGCTTCTTTTAATCCTACAATATCTTTAGAAGAGTAAGTAGTCTTCTTTGTTTCTTTGGATAGATTAAAGATGGCAATACCTCCCATATTTTGATGTAAGGTATTTTGAAGCTTTATCATACCGGTTTTAAAAGGATCCACAAATAAACAATCTGGAGTCGGTTTGGCTGCATGATCCATTCTGATACACTTTCCATCTAGATAGACTAGTGGCTTTAAAACTTCAGGATTGGTTTGTCCAATTTTATCACTGACATAGATAGGCCCCCCGCTGATAGCGCGAAGAAGGGCATGTTTATTTGCGTCTTCATGAATGGTCCAGAACATGTCCCAGTCACACATATAAAGCTCATCCTGATATAAAGCATTATAGGCATTTTGTAGAAGGTGTTCGTTAAAGCTTCCTTCTTTCATTGGTACAAAATCATCACTGTTACGGTTGATTAGAGTATTTGGTCGAGATAATACACTTTCCATAGCCATTCCCATACAGTTGATTACGGCTTCATCCATGTATAATGCACCGCCTTCTAAAGATTGATGCATTTCTTTACAGGCTTTGGCAACAGGAATGGTATTTTCTACATAGTAAGATAAAGAGCTTTGTCCATCGACTTTGACAAAATCCACACCTTGTCTGTGTAAGTATTCGTACCAGTCTTTATAGAATCCCATAGTTTTGTCAGGATCTGGAATAATCTTTTCATTAGCGGTTGTACAAAGATATTTTCCTTCCGTTTGGGTAATGGCACTGTTTGGAAGAATACCTCCCCAATAACCAGCTAGTGCATGCCATACTCCTACCCAGGAAATGGAAGAATTGTTTTTCATTTCTTGAATCAAATCTTTGAACTGATTGGGAAATTTTTGTGGGTCTGGTTTTAAATCAAACAGGATTTCTTCTTTTTCTTGCAGCCATCCATCATCAATCAAGGCCCAGCGTACGGGTACCTGTTTGGAAGAGAGTTCTTGTACTTTTTCTTGAATTAAGCTTTCATTTACTTCTTTATAGAAGGCATCCCAACTGCACCATCCCAAATAATTAAACATGTCTGGTACTCGTTTTTGTTCCTTTGTCTTAATGCCTTTATACTTAGCTAACCATTCAAAACAATTGTGTACGGCTTCTTCTAAAGTTTTGGCTTCACTATAGACAAAGAGAGGATCCTGTACTCTTTTATATCCTCCCATACCCGATGTCATTTCAAAACAAAGTTCATTATCTGTTCCATTTGTGAGATGAGTTTTATAAGTGTTTCCTACTACGGGTACAAAACAGCCTACACTTTCTGGATATTGGAAAAAAAGTACCTGGGTACGTCGTGGAATTTCCGTATAGCTTTGAATAAAAGCTGGTCTAGACCACCATTCCGAATACATGTATAAGCTTAAGATATTTAATGGCTTTCTATTCCATTCTACAAAGACTTGTACAGGATAGTGCATTCTTAAATTCTCGTTTTCAAAAGAAGTACGATTTTTTATTTCTAAAGAAAAGTCAAGAATTGTACAATTCC
>JAGHTX010000203.1 GCA_018065105.1 Bacillota bacterium | reverse complement strand
TATGTATCTAAGATCTCTTTTAATCGAGGCGCAATTTGTGCTTCTTCCTCTTCTGTAAAGATATCCGCATTATCAATCAAACGTGGTGTATTCTTGTCGTTGTGGAAATCCTTAAAAGTAGAAGGATCTTTTACATACCAGTCTGGTAGTACAATTTCTTCTTTTTGAGATGGTGTCGTTTGACTTGCAGCTCCGGTAACTAAAGAAGTTGGCTCCATTTCATAGCCAGCTGGATAGTCTTCTTCAAAGAGGCTGACCCATTCACTGGATTCTTCTACAATTTCTACAACGCTTTCTCGATAAGATTGCTGAGCGGTTAAAATACTTCCCTTTTGATAGCTTTGTTCAATAATGTTTTGTAGCTGTTCAAATTCATCCTTTTTAAAGATTTCATTTCCTCGTCCAAAAGTTTTTATTAAAAACTCTTCGTTGGTTGTATCTATTCCTAAGACAATTCCATCGTGATTCACGCCATATCCCATTTCATTTTGTTGATAAATAGCGGATAAGTAAGCCGAGAATCCCATTTTTGCGAAGAAATGATCATCCACAATAAAAGTTGCGATATCAAATTCTGTATCAGTGATCGCCTGGGTCACGAGTTTGTTTTCTTCTTTGAATTCTTCTTCGGTTAATACTTCATTAGGATCGGTTAAGTGATAAATGGTATCGTTCCAGTTTTCATCTTTTGCGAATGCCAATGTAATATTGGAAGTGATGGTTGTAAGCATCACAAATAGAGCTACTATATATTTCATTCCTTTTTTCATACGAGTCACCTCACCATACAAAGAACACAAAGATTAAGATGGCTACAAATAAGAAACCGATTAAGAAATACTTAAAGAAATATTTCGCTTCGACACGAGTATCTCTTGGCAGTGTTCCTACAACCTTTCCTGTTTGTCCATTTACCGCAAAGTCGTAATCTTTTCCTTCAAAACCAATTTTGAAGACATAGATTGGTAATAATATATATTTCGCTTGTTTCATGATTGGCTTTAATCCATTTTGACGCATACTTACATTTTCAAAACCTGAAGTCGTATGCGACATTGCCAGGCTGGAAGCCGTGCTGGTAACACGCTTGTCGTTTCTTTCCTGTACCTCTTTGCTGGTTTGGTCAAAACGGTCGGCTACATATCCAGCTAGATAGCGTACATCAAATGGTTTGCATTCTTTTAGATTAAAAGGGGCTACTGAATCCATTAGCGCATCGTCCATTTTCTTACTGGCATCTACCGCTAGATCCGCAAAGCTCATGGATACATTTCTTTCTAAAGAATAGTGTTTAACATCGGTATAGATGTAGTCTCCTCTTCGATAAGAGCCTCCTGTTTTACTTCCATTAAAAGTGACTTCTCCGGATACATCGCAATCAAATACCCAGAATGGGACATACACTCCAGTAATTTTACTCATCGTACTATCCGAGAAGAATGATTTTGACAACAAGGGCTTATCCTTATAGAAATCATTTACCGCCTGTGGTAGAGAATCTGGAGTAATTTTAAAGGGAACAATTCCATCGGGTTTAATGGTTCCTGAAAATTGTTGGGTTAATACAATATTGTTTCGACAATAAGGACATGTTAAAGCTCCTGTTTCTTGGGATACTAATACTTCGGCTCCACAAGATACACAATTGTAGACAGGAAGGGGTTCCATCTGATTTAAGGCTTCATCTTTTTCTTTTCGAGATGGCTTTGGCTCTTCTTGAATCGCTTGTGCAGGAATATCTACAGTGGTTCCACAAAACTCACATTCCAACTTATTTAGAGTTGGATTGTAGATCATGGGAGCGCCACAGGCTGGACACTTTTGTTCCAGAATTGGATTCGTTTCCATAATTCTTTTCTCCTTAAATTTCTTTTTATAAGTATATCATGGAAAAAGAAAAAGTTGCCTAACTGGCAACTATAATTGAAAGATTATGCCTAAAACTGCACAAATGCAGACTAGAACGATTGGGTGTAGCTTATTGAACTTTTTCGCAAAGAAATAAAGAAGAATCAATAGGATAACATTCACCCAATTGATATTCATAGTAATTTCTTCTCCAAATAAGGTTGTGACAAAAATTCCTAATCCAGCAGAAGCAATCATGGCACATACGGCCGGTCTTAAGCCATAGAACGCATTTTGCACCATTTCACTTTCTTTAAATTTCTTTAAGAATTGGGCCACGATAACACAAACAATGATACTTGGTGCAACTAAACTTAAGGTTGTGATGATACCTCCAATTACCGAATCTGTGGTATGAATTCCTACATAGGTTGCCATATTAACACCCATTGGCCCTGGAGTTGATTCGGATACGGCAATCATATTCATCAACATTTCAGTTGTGAACCAATGATATTTACTACTCATTTCAAACAGGAATGGGATGGTTGCCAGTCCTCCTCCAAGGGCAAACAGACCGGTTTTAAAGAATTCCACCATTAGGGTCAATAATAAACTGATATCCATGATTACACTTCCTTTCTAGTATTATAGAGCTGGAAGGCAATTCCTAGCGCAGCCGATACGACCACAATCACAATGGTTGGTAGTAAAGATAAATACGTTGCGAGTAGAGAAAAGATAAATAGAAGAATCCCAAATAAATCTTTGACTCCAGTTTTAAATAATTTAAATGTGGCATTGAAGATCAAGACACATACCGCAAGACGAATACCGTGTAAGGCATGTTGTACCATTTCAATTTCTGAGAAGTTAGAAATCAATGTCGCAATTAAAGAAATGATGACAATCGATGGAAAAACTACACCAAGGGTAGCAATAATACCACCTAAAATACCTTTTCGAGAATAGCCGATAAAGGTTGCAGTATTGACAAAGATTACCCCAGGGGTACATTGTCCAACCGCATAATAATCTAAAATTTCTTCATCCGTTGCCCATTTTTTCTTTTCCACAACTTCTTTTTGGAGCATGGGAAGCATCGCGTATCCCCCACCAAAGGTGAAGGCTCCAATTCTTGCGAAAACTAAAAATAATTCTATATATTCGCTCATAATCAAACTCTCCTAATTAAACATTTATATTCTAATACAATTTTCTCAAAAATAAAGTGCAACCTGAGATGGCTGCACAATTGTTAGTCAATGTATTTTACTAAAGTCGCTTCGTTGTATTCGTGAGGCACCTTACTAGCCCCTTTGTATCCAATCGCAATCGCAATTTTAAAGCTATATCCTTCTGGAATTCCCAATTTAGCATCGTATTCTGCTTTCTTGTCTCCATTTAATAGCGCTTTGATACATCCGATGATCACATTTCCTAGACCCATACTTTCTGAAGCTAGGGCTAGATTTTCTACGGCAATACCAGCATCTACATCTTCGAATGTGTAATTTTCACGAGCGCTGATCAAAATAACCAATGGTGCACTGTAGTAGAAGTTAGCTGTAGGATTTGCCACACCTCTAGATGCATAGAAATCAGCATTGATTTCTTGTAGTAAGGCACTGTTTCCATTCATCACGGTAAAAAATAATTCTTGATCATTACGAGCGGTTGGCGCTTGTAAAGCGACTTCAACTAAAGTTTGAATTTGTTCTTTTGTGAGTGGTTGGGTTGTGTATGCTCTGGTTGAGCTTCTTTCTTTTATGTTTTGTAATACTGCATTTGACATAATAAATCCTCCACATATAATAATAATACTTCCTTTGGGTAAAGAAGTGTACTCATTTGCCTATAAGCTATATATTTCTTCTAATACCTTGCGAAGTCCATCTTCGTCGTTCGTTTTTGCCAGACGGTGGGCATACTTCTTCGTTTCTTCCGTTCCATTTTCCATCACAACGGCTAGTCCGGCTTCTTTTAATAGAGCAATATCATTGGATGCATCCCCAAAGGCAATGACATCTCTTGTTTCGATTCCGATGTATTCACAAAGCTTTTGTAGTCCTTTTCCCTTGTCTACTCCATTGGCATTCACTTCAATGTATAAAGGTCCAGAAGAACAAATGGATAGGTTTGGGAATTGTTTACTAAGAGCCTGAATCATTTCTTCTTTTTGTTGGGCATTTCGAGGATACATTAAAAACTTTTGTACCCCTTCTTTGTTTTCTTTTAGGAACTCGATTAAATTAGGAATACCAATAGAAATAGCCAAAATACTTTTTACGGCGATGCTTTGAATATACGCATCAATATTTCCTTTGTCATCACATGGCATATATCGTTTTCCATGAATAACCAAAGAAGGTACAATAGGTAACTGTTTGGCATATTCTAATACTTCTATGGCTTCTTCGTTAGAAATGTTAAGTTCGTATACACAACAGTCTTTTTGATAATCGTAGATTTCTCCTCCATTGACGCACAATCCATATTTTAAGAAAGGTAGTTTGGCGATGGGTTCTGGTAATTCTAAGTGTGTTCTTCCTGTCGAAGGGGCAAAAAGAATTCCTTTTTTGTCCAACTTCACAAGTGTATCGATGGTTTCTTGAGAAATCGTTTTATCGGTTCGTAATAGGGTACCATCTAGATCGCTGGCAATTAATTTATACATTTACTTATTCCTCCAGATTTTTAATTTTTTAGCGGCTTCAATTAGCTCCTCACGAAAATCTGGATGGGCAATGGAAATTAAGCGTTCAGCTCTTTCCCAAGAAGAAGCCCCTTCCATATTTACCACACCATATTCCGTTACAATATAGTATACCTGACTTCTTGGCGAAGTGATAATATCGCCTCCAAAATGAGGAACAATACAGCTATGGCGTACTCCATTCGAATCTTTATAGGTGGATTTTAAACAGATAAAAGATTTCCCTCCACGAGAAATAGAGGCACCTTCTAAGAAGTCTAACTGTCCTCCGGTTCCACTGATTTGTCGGGTTCCTACACTTTCAGCACTGACTTGTCCATATAGATCTACACTAATACAGCTGTTGATAGAGACCATATTATCAATTTGCCCGATCACACTAGGATTGTTGACATATTCTAGAGGAAATACCATGACGCTTGGATTGTCATCTAACCACTCATACAATTCTGGAGATCCAATGGCACATCCTAGAATGTTCTTTTCTCTAAATTTATCTTTTCGCTTATTGGTAAGCTTACCAGATAAGAATAAATCTAAGTACGCATCGGAACACAACTCGGTGTGCATTCCTAAATCTTTTAAATCCGATTTCGCTAATAAGGATCCTACGGCATTAGGCATACCACCGACTCCGATTTGGATCGTAGCTCCATCACAAATGTATGGCAAAATATTTTCCGCAATGCGCTTTTCAATTTCGGTTGGTTCGTGTCTTTTTTTGCGAATGAAAGGTGGATGGTTTCCTTCTACGACAAAATCAACATCGGAGATATGGATACAATCATCGTATCCACCTCTTACTTTTGGAAGTTGTTCATTTACTTCCAAAATGACAATTTTCGCCTGACGAAGAATTTCTCCTGTCGTTCCGGTATGTACCGAAAAGCTAAAATATCCATGTTTATCCATAGGGGTTACTGAAACCATGGCAACATCCACATGAATAAAGAAATGATAATAGGCGGCTAAATTGTGGAATACCATAGGTGTGTAGTAACAAAGTCCACGGTCGCATAGATTTCTTTCATACGAAGAACAGTGCCAGGTATGGTATACAAAATGTTCCTGGCTTGGATCACATTCAGCTACGTAAATAGGACCATCAATTAGATTCCCTCGAATTTTTACATCGTACAATTCATCTCGTCTTCTCGATAAGGCCTGGTCTAAAAGAATCGGTTTGGCCAAGGCAGCACTATAATCTACCCAATCTCCACTTTTAATTACTTTTACGGCTTCATCTGGAGATACTAATTTTTTATTATATTCACTAAGAAAATCCATTAGATTTTCCTCCTTAATTCTCTACTCATATTATACATGGTTTGTATAGCGACGACTAAGAGGAATTCGTTCTCTTAGTATAAGTAAATTGAATATTAAAACTTATGTTTTTCCTAACATAAAACTTTTACCTGCATGACAACCAGTGATGTTCTTATTAAAATTAATGAAAATAGCACCTAAAAAGGTCTAATTTTTTCGT
>JAGHTX010000081.1 GCA_018065105.1 Bacillota bacterium | reverse complement strand
TATGAGTATTCGATTGTTGATTGCAGCTCCTGGCAGTGGGAGTGGAAAAACAACATTTACCATCGGTCTTTTATCCGCTTTGAAACAAAGAGGATTGGATGTAGGGGCTTTTAAATGTGGACCGGATTATATCGACCCGATGTTTCATAAAAGTGTACTGCATATTCCTTCGACAAATTTAGACTTGTTCTTTAATAATGAAGAAGAACTTGTTTCCTTGTATGGTAGAAAAGAAAGAGAAGTAAATGTGATTGAAGGCGTTATGGGTCTTTATGATGGTTTAGCGGGTATGGAAGAGGAAGCTTCTTCGTATCATGTTGCCAAAACTTTGGATTGTCCTATTGTGTTGGTAATAAATGCTCGTGGTATGGCTCGCTCTTTGTTGGCTTTGATTCATGGTTTCCTGGCGATGGATTCGAGTCATCTAATTCGAGGGATTGTTCTAAATCAGATGAGTGGAATGTTGTATCCCAAAATGAAAGAAGCCATTGAAAAGGAATGTGGTGTTTCGGTGTATGGCTATCTTCCAAAGATGGATATAGCCATCTCTTCTCGTTATTTGGGGTTACAATTACCAGAAGAGTTAGAAGATTTACAAGATCGTATTGAATGTGTTACAAAGCAGATTTTCGCTTGTATAGATATCGATGGTCTGCTTTCTATAGGAAAGAAGAAAAGTTTGAAACAAGAAGAAGAGAAAGAAGAAACACACTTTGATCTTCGCTTGGCGTATTCAAAAGATGAAGCCTTTTGTTTCGAATACGATGCGAATGTAGAATTGTTAGAAAAGTTGGGTGTAACTTTGGTCCCATTCTCGCCTATTCATGATAAAAGCTTACCTGAAAATATACAGGGATTACTTTTAACTGGAGGGTATCCTGAATTGTATAAAGAAGAATTACAGAAAAATGAGAGTATGCGCTCTTCGATTCGTTTGGCATTAGAATCGAATCTTCCTTGTTTGGCAGAGTGTGGTGGATTTATGTACCTTCATAAAAAAATAGAGGATTGTGATATGGTTGGCTTAATCGAAGGAGAGTGTAAGAACACGGGTAAACTGACTCGTTTTGGATATGTGTATTTACAAGGAAATGATCAAATAATGAAGGCTCATTCGTTTCATTATTATGATAGTTCCTGTCTGGGAAATGAATTACTGGTTAGTAAACCAAAGAGTTCTCGTACATGGCGTTGTGGATATATTGGTAAGGATCATTTGTATAGTTTTGCGCATTTGTACTATCCTTCCAATAAGGAATTTATTGTTTCTTTTTTAGAAAGTTGTGAAGTGTATGGAAAATAAATTATTTGTGGTAGGTGTGGGACCGGGAGAAGCTTCTTTACTTACTATTCGTTCCAAGGAAGTATTGGAAAAAAGTGATGTGCTAATTTTTCCAAACAAGGATAAAGATTCTTGTACTTCTTATTCAATATTAAAAGAAGTACTGGATGTGGAAGAAAAGAAATTGTGTTTTCTTGATTTTCCTATGACAAAGGATCCTAATATTTTAGAACAGGCACATGTGAAGGCTTCAAAACTTATTCATGAGTGTGTTTCTTTGTATTCTCAAGTATCTTTTGTGCTATTAGGAGATCCAACTCTATATTCTTCCTTCTTTCATTTAGAAGCCTATATAGAAGATTTAGGTATAGAGATTATACCGGGTATTTCTTCGATTCATGCGGTAGCATCCGCTTTACAGATTCCTCTAGCTAGTAAACAGGAAGAGGTGCATATTTTCCCTTCGACTTATAGTATTGAAAATAGCTTTTCGTTAAAGGGGACCCTTGTCTTTATGAAAGCAGGTAAACAACTCGAATTTTTGAAGTCCTTTTTAAGAGAGCAAAGAAAAGAATATGATTTTGAAGTGTATGGAGCTTCAAATTGTGGTATGGAAGGACAGGTTCTTTGTCACAATATGGAAGAATTGGACCGCCTTTCTGGATATTATACGATTGTGATTGTGAAGAATATTGTTTCAAAAGAGAAACAGTATAAATTCTTTCAACATCGTAACTGTGAATTCTTTCCTTGTCATAAAATGGAAAATGTATCGGATTTTAACTGTTTGTTCTGTTTTTGTCCATTTTATTCTTTGGGAGAATCTTGTGGCGGAAATTTTACATACTCTCAAAAGGGTATTAAATCTTGCGTCAATTGTACATATCCGCATGATAAAAAGAATTATAGCGAGATTATGAATCGATTAAAGAAGTAATCGATTCATTTTTAAATTTTAATATTCAGTTAATTTATTTTTGAAATACTTGATGTTGTACATAGAGTACATACCAGAAAGATCTATATAGTTGTATGATAAGTAAACCTTCAATTTTCTAATATAAAAAATATCGGCCAATTGCCAACAAAAAAATTAACCAGTTCATTGATATAAACTGAATCAAAAATCTCTTAGAATAAACTCCAGTGTTAAAAGTCAATTCACAAGAATAAATTAAAAATATGCCTCTAACAATAGAGGCATTATTGTGCGACGGGCAGTCGTATATATATAGTGCGTGCAGGCGCACTTTTATTATTTATCCACAAGTAATTATTAGTTTACGATACTTCGGTATAAACGAAACATGTGTAATTACTACAGGATAGATATCTCGTAAGTGAAAGTCTTACCCTGTTGAGTTTCAACGCAAGACAGGAAATCTAAACTAGGGCGATATCGTGAGATATTGTTCGAAGGAGTTGCGGGCATCCGAGAGGACCGTAGATGGTTCAGTAGGCCGGAATGTAATGTGAACTATGGGAGCGGCAACAGCTGTTGATGACCGTGCGATAAAGCGGAAAATCTATATACTGATATACCTAAAGAGTTGAACGATATATTGGAGCAGTTGGTGTGAAGATAGCTGGCATGCTGGAAAGGATGATACGATGACCCCGTGAGACCTCTATACATGCAAAGGGGCCTGTACTATAAGTGTAATACGAAATGTATAGGTCGTATAGAGGAGTCAGACGTTTCCATAGTAGTAATGGTAATCTGAAAAACCAAGTTTCAGATGAGAACGAAGGGAAACGACCTTGTGCGACAAACTGATATTCACGCAATGACAATGATAACGATGTCTCGGCATAAACGAGTCAGATGTGTGTAGAATGGAGGAAGGAATCAATGAATGAACCATTAAAATTTAAGTGGCACTCACTGTATGGGGAATTACTTTTAGACAGACGTCTTGATGATGCATGGAAGAAGGTAAAATCCAATAAAGGGAGTGGTGGTATCGACGGAGTAACCATTGCAGACTTTGAGGAAGATTCAAGTAAAAGGCTCAGCACGATACTCGAAAAGCTTAAGACCAAAACGTACAAACCCAAACCTGCAAGAAGGGTGTACATCCCAAAGAAGAATGGAGATAAGAGACCATTAGGAATACCATCTGTTGAAGATAGAATCGTCCAACAGAGACTGACGGACATATTATCTCCTAGATTCGAAAAGAATGTATTCCACAAGTGCTCATGTGGATACAGACCTAATTATGGTATGGAAAAGGCATTACAACTTATCCTGTGGAACATTGAAAAGGGTAGAAATTATATCTACGACTGTGATATAAAATCATTCTTTGACAATATTCCACACAAGAAACTGATGAAGGTCCTTAATAAGTATGTAGCTGATGGAAGTGTGCTTGATTTGATTGAAAGCTGGTTAAAGGCTGGATATATGGAACAGGGGAAATTTCTGGAAGCTGAAAAAGGAACGCAACAGGGGGGATTATGCCGAGCTCGGCATAATCCCCCTTATGACGAGATAGATATTATGCCGAGATACTGTTGATTTCTCCTTTATTTACCGGGTAGAAGGATATTTTATCTCGGCATAATACATATGACACTGATATTCTGTAACCACAAAAATGAAAGGAGCTCATACTATGAAGCTTGAGGTGATTACAGACGGTCTCAAAACACTATTGCTGGAGAACAATTATAATCCTGCAACAATCCATTTCTACGAAC
>JAGHTX010000130.1 GCA_018065105.1 Bacillota bacterium | reverse complement strand
ACGTCATATTATGAGGATATTTACATAATTTGACGTATACAGTTGATTAGAAGGATATGAGAATTATAGGGAAATATATTTGGAATCTAGTTCTTTTAATTTCATATAGACTTTAGCTGTAGTAACCGCATCGGCTAAAGCTCTATGTGCTCTTGGATTGTCTATACCTAAAGATGCACTGACATCACCTAACTTATAACTATTACGATCCAGGATTTCTTTTGCGTAAATTAATACATCAAAATTATCATTTTTAATAATTTTATGACAGTATCTACCGCATCGTACTAAGAATTTAGAATCAAATGCTTTATTGTTATATCCGATTAATGGTAAATCTTCAGCAAATTCAAAGAAATCTGCCATAACTTCCCACATTTCTCTTGCATCTTTTACGTCTTCATTGGTAAGACCAGTAATTTCTGTGATTTTCTTATTGATTTTACATCTATATGGTTTAATTAATTCCTGGAATAAAAATTCTTGAGATTCAACTATTTTTCCGTTAATAACTTTAATAGCTCCAATTTCAATAGGAGAATCTTTTTTATCACTGAATCCAGTTGTTTCGAAATCGTATGCAACAAAAGAATCAAATCCAGCTTCAAAAATGTGCTTTAGTTCTGGATAATCACTTCTTCTAATTGGGGTAACGCTACTTTTCTTAACTACTTCAATACCTAGGTTAGAAAGGAATGAAAGATATGCATCAATAGCTTTCTCTTTTTCTTTTTTGTCTCTAGGATTAGGCATGTATTGTCCTTTTCCACCTATTTGAAAGGCTTCGTATCTTTTGTTGTTTTTAGATTCGATATCAGAAAACTCACTTCTGTCATAATGATTACTAGCTTCCGTAATTAAATCCATTGCCGTTTTATATCGTCTTGTTGTTGAATAAAAGTCAATTAAATTGTAGTATGCCAGACAAGCGTTCTTTTCCATTTCAACCAAAATAGAAGCGATATCTTCTCCATCATCGTATCGATAATCTCCTACATACGCTGCTAATAATAAACCGTACAGTTTACTTTTCTCTAGTTCTGAGAACTTTTGAGAATTCAGGCAAACATCTACCAATTGATATAATTCATCTCTCTGCGCTTTATTAACACCTTTATAATTCTTGGCTAGAGATTGAATACGTAAATAATTTTTATCTTCAGAATCCATATCTTTTGTAAGATCGTAGACAACTGTTTTATTGAAAAAATAAATGGAATCTAATTCTTGAGCAATAGAATTCCATAATTCATTATCACCCATTTTAGGATCATATAGAGCAACATCCATGCAAAGATTAAATAGATCGATGTTCGCTAAACAATCATTGCAAATATAAGAATCATGTTCTTTTCCACAAACAATACATTTCATAAATTTAAGTCCTCCTAGTTATTGAATTGAATATATAAATTTTTAGTGTACAAAATAGTCATCAAATTCCTTAGCTTTGGCAAGAGCACAGGAGATAGCCATATCTTCTGTAAAACAACAGATACAACTGATGAATTGTTCGATGACGGATTCATCGTATTCATCATCATAGTCCTCTTCAGATAGCTTTTCTAGTTTTTCTTTTCCAAATAACAATAATAAAGAGCCAACAATTACTCGAGCATAATATTCCTGTGCTTCTGAGTGATGGATATAATTTTCTGGATTTGGTTGAAATTTAATAGCCATATCAACTGCTTCTTCATCCATAGGCATACCATAGATTGCTTCGTAATCTTCTGGACTGATTTTTTTCTCTAGCGGTTCATTTTTGAATTTCTTCAAGAATTCCATTACTTGTTCATCGCTTAAATTAAAGATACTCATATTTTTTTCACCATTGCACATTTTGTGCCCTTCCTGTTCTTTATGATTTAATTGTATGTTTATATATGACACTATTGATGTCATAGATGTAAAACAAGAAATTTTTATCGCGAATTCTTAGCAGGCAGCACACCAAATGTAAATTTTTATACACTATAATTAACGAAAAAAGGAGAATTGTATAATGAAAAAAATATCAACTATTTTGTGTATGGCCTTGTGCTCTACCATGGCAATGGGAAGTGCTTCCTATAATCCTACTTCTATGAAAGTTACTTCTACAGAAAGAATTGTATCAAAAAAAGAAGCAACTATTAAAAAGACAGTAATTTATAATTCCAATGGAATCAAAATTACCGCAAAGAGTTTAGACAATGGTTGGCTAGGAACAGATTTAAAGTTATTAATTGAAAATAACAGTGGTGATTCTATTATTGTTCAAGCAAGAAATAGCAGTGTGAATGGTTACATGATCGAAACCATGATGTCCGAAGAAGTTACGAACGGTAAAAAAGCGAATACTGACCTAACTTTTTCTAAGACAGAAATGGAAAAGAGTGGGATTAAAGAAATAGCGAATTTAGAATTTTCTCTAGTAATTATTAATCCAGATTCTTTTGATAACATTGCTGAAACGGATATGATCAAGATAAATACATCACTGGCAAAAGGGTTTAAACAAAAATACGACGATTCAGGAAAAGTACTTTTAGATCAAGATGGAATAAAAATTGTTAGTAAAGGTATTGAGAACGATTCTATTTTAGGACCTGGCATCTTACTTTATATGGAAAACAATACAGATCATGACATTATAATACAAACTCGTGATGTATCAATTAATGGATTTATGGTCGATGCTATGTTTTCTGAAGACATTACATCTGGTAAGAAATCAGTCTCAAGCATTACTTTCTTATCTTCTGATTTAGAAGATAATGATATTAAAAAGATTAAAAATGCTGAATTAAGTTTTGCGATAATCAATCCTGACAATTTCCAAAATTACTTTGAAAGTTCAGCCATTAGTATTAAGTTTTAATAGGTGAACGTATGAATAAGTTAATAAAAATACTATTAGCATTTGTTCTTTCTTGTTCCTGTATGGCATGTTCTAGAACACAAGAACCTGTAAAAGAAGAAAAAGCAGTAGAAAAAACAGAAAATATTAAAACTAAAAAAGGAATTCTAAATGTAACGATCACTATTCCAGCTAGCTTTGTTGGAGAAGAAGGTGTAACACAAGAAGAATTAGATCAAGAAGTGAAGGAAAAGGGATTTAAATCCGCTACAATCAATGAAGATGGCTCTGTTACTTATGTGATGAGCAAAAGTAAACAAAAAGAACTATTGAAAAAAATGAAAGAAGATATGGATGGGAATCTTCAAGATATGATAGGAGGGGAAAGCACTCCCAATGTTACAGATATTCAAGTAAATAAAGAAGTAACAGAATTTACTGTCACTACCACAAATACAGAATTAGATCTTGGAGAATCCTTTTCATGTATTGCTTTATTTATGTATGGAGGACTTTATAATTCATTTGCAGGAAACGAAGATTTTGATGTATTAGTTACTTACAAAAATGCTGATTCGAAAGAAGTGATTGAAAAAATTAGTCTTAGAGAATGGATATCAAATATTGAAGAAAGTCAAAACGAAAACAATTAGGCTCATAGAATTCTATGAGCTTTTTAATAATCATTGAAAGATTTGATTATGTTTGTACAACCGCATTTATGTTATGTACATAAATAACCACAATAGAAGTTGAAGATAATAATATTCTGCTGCCGATAAAGTAGTTATGTTGTTAATATTCTAAAATATTGGCTATTTTAAAAGGTATTCATTTACTTAACAAAAAAAGGAGTCTTTTTAAAAGGCTCCCATAATATGTAAATAATGGATATTGATCCTAGCAGCATTTCAAATCAATTGAAATTACTTAAGAACGAATTACTGATTGTATTCATCTAATAGTTTTGTTGTGAATTCAGGATTTTCTTTCTTTCTATCAAATGGTAATGGTGGATAATATTCGATATCAGCAAATAATCCATAACACGCTCTATTAGGTCTTTCATTTTCAAATAGAATATTACTTACGATTTGATTATCTTGAATGCTAAGGAGTAGATCTTCATTTTCTAAATCTTTTGATTCATAAGAATTTAAATCTTTTGATGAAGATAAAATCATATTGATGGCTTTATATGCATCTATAATGTATTCCTGATTGTTCTTTACAATATCAAATTCAAAATACTCACCATCATATTCTTTCTTGATTTCTGAACTATTTGTTTTCGGATTCCATACTAGAACTCCGTTTGGAACATGTTCAAGTTTACGGAACATTTGTTTATAAATTTCGAATACAATGTTTCCAGAATTTGTATTGATCGCAACTACCTGGAAAGGAGAATCAATAAAATCAATAAGGATACATGGTTTACTGTATTCAGTAACTTCAGTTAGTTTTTTCATGCACCATTTTACTGTCTTCTTTTCAATAAGAATATTGATTTGATCTGTTTTATTAGAAGTTCCTACAGAAAACGAATTCTTTTTAGATTTATTATTAAACTGTTCTGTATCCAAATATGAGTTTTTTACTTCAAAAGGGAAATCTTTAGATCTAGCCCATTTGCCGTTTTTTAGCTTAAGAACATAAGACCAGCCATCTCGATCCACAGTAAATGTATTATTGAAATATGAAAAAGTAGTTGTATTCGTTTCGTTACAATTATAATATTCAATAAAATAAGTAGCATCGAAGAAAATGTCTGGACGATTTTTTGCGACGTTTACTAAAACGTTGAAAATGAAAACTTCAGCATCGTACTCTAATAAATTTTCTCCTTTAAATTCAGTACCATATTTAGCACCATTTTGGTAATATTTCACATCATCGATTGAATCTACATCGAATCTTAAGTCTTCATAAAATTGGAAATTGTTATCCCACGCTTTGCTTAAATAAAGAAAATCTTCTGCATCGCAATAAGTTGTAATTTTAATTTTTTGATAAACTTCACTCATATAATTCCTCCGTATTGAATAATAAGTAATAATCCTGTTAATGTGATTGATCCATTGAATAAGCCGCTATTCGATGACTCTTGGTTTTTATATATTTGATAGCTATATCTTTCATATCATCTAGAAATAAAGCTCTTATTCGAACAATAATAAATCATAGTGATCTTTCTAAGATTCTGGAGCAAATGTTCGCTTCTTTTTTTCTTCTTTAATTCTCTATATATCATCTCCTTTATGTACTTATAGAATAAAGCTTAATATGACATTATCGATGTCAGGGATATATAAAAGTCAAAGAAATTGTTACTATTCACCGAAATAAGTAGAATGTGAAAGTCTCAAAAATCTTGTCAAGAGGGTTTATCCACAATTTGATATTTTTTTCATAAAATTTAAGGCTT
>JAGHTX010000048.1 GCA_018065105.1 Bacillota bacterium | reverse complement strand
CATCCAATCCTCTTTGTTTCAAAGCGGATAAAAGACCGATGGTAAATGTTGTTTTTCCACTCCCACTGCCAGGAGCTGCAATCAACAATCGAATACTCATACACTCTCCCTAAAACGAAAAGACACAATATATACGGGGTTATTCGCCTTCATCATATGATAACGTCCTACCTCTTTCACACGACTCACTTGTACTTGCACCAAATCTGGTTCACACACTGGAAGTGTTGAAAGAATGTGATGCGTCTGGGCAATGGATTCCATTGTGATTGCATTCATTACCACCTTACAACTCGCATTCTTTTTATACAAACAATCTAAGATTTCTTCCAAACGACCTTGAGAACCACCAATAAAGACATGCGTAGGTGAAGGTAAAGAGTCCAAACCATCGGGTGCACAGGCATGAACAATATGCATATTATCACACCCAAACTTTTCCTTATTCGCTTTCATCAAAGAAATAGCTTCTTCATTGCGCTCAATCGCATAGACCACAATACTTGAATCGAGTAAAGCCATTTCAATCGATACGGAACCCGTTCCTGCACCAATATCATAAATGATCGCATTCTTTTCCGGTCTTAATTTGGAAATCGATAAAACACGAACTTCTTCCTTCGTCATAGGCACTTTGCCACGAATAAATTCTTCATCCTTGATGCCTAACATAGCTTACCCCTTTCTCACAAACATTCCACAATACAAGCCTTCTTTATGGAATTCTGTCTTCGAATCCACTTTTCCTACCCACTCTTCTGGATACGAAAGTTGATAACCAATATATAAATCGTGATCTTTCCAATCCATCGTTTTTATCCTTAATACATCTTGTAAACCCGAAGTTAAAAAGAAAAACGATTCTTTATCTTCTAAGTATTTTTTACACAATTCCTGCCAATTCTCTTTTCCATGAAAACTCACAATCTTTAAATCCTGCCAGGGAATGCCAATCTTCGAAGAAAGATATGACACAGAAGAAATACCAGGAATCACTTCTACTTCATACAAAGATTCCAAAGTCTTTCTTAGCTTGGTAGCTCCACTAAAGAAACCAGTATCCCCAGAAAATAAAATAACAATTTTCTTGGCATGCGATGTTTCTACCACAGGAAGAATATCCTTTGCCAAATAATACGGATACATCTGTCCTTTACAAGACACGCCTTGTATCATACGACTTGCTCCAAATATTAGATCGGATTCTTCGATTTTTTCCAGGGCATATTTAGAAACATGTTCTATATTCCCCATGCCTAAACCAATCAAAAAAAACTGCTTTTTATATACAATCTTTTGATTCAAAAAACTCGACAAAGAAGAAACCACTTCATCAAAAGATAGCCCTTCTTCCTTCGGCTTTCCAATCACAAAACACGTAATGCCTAGCTCTTTGGCCGCTTCCATCTTCGCATCTTGTCCACCAATCTTTCCACTTTCTTTTAAAACTAAAGCGGAAATACGATATTCCTTAAACTGCAATACATTCATTTCTTTCGAAAAAGGAGGTTGCATCGCAATGATCTGTTTTCCCGCTAATTGGGCTTCTTGACACAACGTTAAGCTTTCGATACTAGGAAGAACACGAACGACCAAGCGAGAACGAAGAGATGGAGATTTCGCATACAGTTTTAAATCTTTACTACCCGTACTCAAAAATACATTCCCCGATTTCTTTTCCAAAGCCTCAATACAAGATTGGACCGAATCAAAATATACACAATCTTCATCTCGATTCAAACTCGATCTAGACAAACGCAAAACAGGTAGTGTAGTACTCTCTTGAATGTTTTTCGAAACTTCTAGAGCATAAGGATGAGTAGCATCTACCACAATATGTGTACCCTGTTTTTCAAAAAACGAAGCCATTTCTTCTGGATTCATCCTTCCTTGAAAAACAGCAGTATACTTCGAATCTTCTAAAACCGATTGTCCATACTCACTGGCTACACATACATCACAAAATATCTTGTTCTGTGCAAGTAGCGAAGCCAATTCTCTTCCTTCAGTAGTACCCGCAAAAATACAGATAGCACTCATAGAACATACCCTCGTTTTGTGACAATATGATTTCCATCTAGATAGGAATGGGAATTACCAATAAAAACCGTAGTAAACATATCCACTTCTTCGTTTTGAAGTTCTTCTAATGTACAAACCTTTGCGACTGTATCCTCTCGTCCGATATTTTTGACATACCCACAAGCACGCATCGGATCAGCTCCCGCATCCAATAGAATTTGACAGGCTCTTTTCAAATGATCTTTGCGTTTCCGCGAAGATGGATTATACAAAGATATCGCAAAATCCCCTTGCACAGCTGCTACTAAACGTTTTTCAATCACTTCCCAAGGTGTTAATAAATCACTCAAGCTGATCAAACAATAATCATGATTTAAAGGAGCCCCTAAGATAGCTGCCCCACTATTGGCAGCAGTAATTCCTGCTACTACTTCCAATTCAATTCTCTCATTTCTTTCCTTTTTGATTTCATACATCAAAGAAACCATACCATATACGCCCGCATCCCCGCTACAAATCAAAGATACTTTTTTACCCTTCTTTGCCAAATCAAAACACAATTCACAGCGTTCTTTTTCCTGACGCATACCCGTCATTTCAAAATCCACCTGAGGAAAGTGAGCTTTTACCAAATCAATATACGTTTTATATCCCACGATTACATCACTGTTTCGTAATGTATCTATTGCCACTTGTGACATATATTCAATCTTTCCAGGACCAATCCCTACAATGTATATTCTATTCTCCATATCCTGTCTCCCAAGTTTTTACACAAGCTACTATCGATGCAAGCGCAAAAGTCATCCCATTTTTTGAAAGCTTTGGAACCAAAAGTTCTCCCATCAAAGCCGCTCTTTCACACACATTATCCACACCCGTAATTTCTTTCACAAAATCAGAAGATGCACTTACTTCTTTAACCGTCTCTAATTCTTCTTTTGCGTACAAGTGCAATTTCCATCCATTATATTGAGCCAATGTATGTAAACCCCATTCTCGTTTCTTCAGATCAATAGAATTCAAAGAACCGATTTTCCATACATCTTTTCCATTTACATTCTCCAACAAGAAAGCCTGTAATTCTTCAAACGATTTTCCCCTTTTGCACCCCATGCCAACAGCCCAGGGTTGGAATACAAGTTGAATTAAACAAGGTATGTCTTTCTCGTTTCGAACAAGACAAATATCCCCTCCCGTTTCTACTAGCGTTAAACAAGAAGGAATCTCTTCTTTACGAAAATGGATCGAAGGATCTATAGAAATGGTACACTTTTCCTTATTCAGCAATTTCGAAGAAATCTTTTGAATGCCCTTGGTATCTACAATACGAAAACTATTTTTCTGAGCAAATACATCCACCGCAAAGACATTTTCCATATCGGTTGCCGTTGTAATGACAGGCGTTGCGTCCATACGCTTTGCGAGTTTTCTCGTCAAATCATTTGCTCCACCAATGTGACCTGCCAACAAAGGAATCACAAAATTAGCTAATTCGTCCATTACCAGAATAGCACTGTCTTTTGTCTTATTCTTCACAAAAGGAGCAATCAATCGGGTGGCAATACCTGTTGCCCCAATAAAAAGAATCGGATAGCGATACTGGAAACAAGTCGCAACCCATTCCTTCAGGTTCCCTTCTTTTTCAAACCATATATATTCTGGAAAGTTTTCTATCACTTGTTCTTGTAGGGTATACCCTTTTTCACTAAATGAAACAATCCCAATGATCATAGTTCCCTCTTCTTTCGATATTCCGTTTCAAAATCTGCATCGTATAACTTAGATTTTGTATACGAGTGATTTCCAATCACATCTCCCACCAAAACAATGGCTGTTTTGGTGATTCCGTTTTCTTTTGCGACGATTGGTAATTGTTCTAGTGTTGTCACAAAAACCTTTTCATCCGGCCAGGTAGCCTTATATACTAATGCAGCCGGTGTATCCAAACGATATCCACCTGACACTAAACGATTTTTTAATTCTTCCAACATACCTGTACTTAAGTAAATCGCCATACTTGCCTGATGTTTGGCAAAGCTTTCTATACTTTCCAAAGTTGGAACACTCGTTCTTCCTTCCATACGCGTGATAATCAACGATTGAGAAATCGAAGGAAGAGTATACTCCAAATTCAAGGAAGAAGCTGCCCCAAAACAAGCACTGACACCCGGTATCGTATCATAAGCAATGTTCTGTTTATCCAGAATGTCCATTTGTTCACGAATGGCTCCATAAATACTTGGATCCCCGGTATGCAGACGAGCTACCATTTTTCCTTCTTTATGCGCTTGTATCATCACATTCATAATTTCTTCAAGATGCATATGGGCACTGTTATACACAACAACTTCCTCTTTGGCATATTCTAACAATTCTGGATTCACCAGAGAACCTGCATACACAATCACATCCGCTTGTTCTAACACACGCATTCCGCGAACCGTAATCAAATCCTTTGCGCCCGGTCCTGCTCCTACAAAAGTAATCATCTTCTTATCCTCTACATTCTTCCAACAAAGAGATGGCATTATTGGAACGTGCCAATTCTTTAAACACATTCGAATACAAAATCACACCAATCTCCAACTTCCCACACGCTCTTTTCTCTAAGAAAAACATCATTTTTTCCAACAGAAAAGACATTGTTTCCTTCACTTTTCCTTCTTTTTGAATAGGAACAATTCCTTGTTCCGTATTCACTTCATTCAATATCGCTTTAGCACATTCCAAAGAACAGCCACATTGAATAGCAGCGCTGGTCAAAAGTTCCATACGACAATCCCCCATCTTAGAATGCGTATTCATCATACCTCCAGCTACCTTGACAAGCTTACCGATGTGTCCTGTCAACAACAATTTTGAATAGCCAAGTTCAATAGCCATATCGATGGTATCCCCAATAAAGTTTGAACACTTTACACTGCGATCCAAATCATACCCGTAAGCTTCCTTCATAAAATCCAGACCATAATTACCCGGACTAATGGCAACACAGTTATAGCCTAAAGCTCTTTTTTGTTTCAATTCCACATAGATTGTATCCAATAAAGCTTGTGAGCTCATCGGTTCCACAATGCCACTGGTACCCAGGATGGAAATCCCCCCTACAATGCCTAAACGAGGATTAAAGGTATTCTTGGCGATCTCTTCCCCCTCAGGACAGGAGATCACAATATTTAATCCTTCCCTATAATCCAATAAAGTGCAGACTTCTTCTACTTCTTTCAAAATCATTTCTCGAGGTACATGATTAATCGCCGCTTCACCTACCGGCTGATCCAGTCCAGGCTTGGTGACTCTTCCAATGCCTACACC
>JAGHTX010000047.1 GCA_018065105.1 Bacillota bacterium | reverse complement strand
ATTGTTCAATCTACTTATGAGTATATTGAATATTATGCGACTAAGTATCAATTGTTGAATACAGCCGTAGCTTTAGAATTAGCACGAGGATTGCACAATGGAGTATATCGTAAATCTCCATATATCCGAAATGGAGTAAAGTATAAATTACCTTATTTGATCCATCCACTTAGCGTGACTAGAATGTTGATGGAATTACACATTCCGATGTCTCGAGAAGAAGAAGACATTTTATTAGCGGCCGCTTTATGCCATGACATGATAGAAGATGTACCTTTCGAAAATGGTGGTAAAGAATTGTATACAAAGTTTAAGCTGGATAAGCGTGTATACGATACTGTTTTATTGGTTAGTAAAAGAAAAGATTTTACACCGGAACAGGAACAAGAACACTTCAATATGATCCAAGCGAATGAACTGGCTTTATTAGTAAAACTATCAGACCGTGGAAATAATGTAGAAGATTTATACAATCGTTCGGTAAAAAAGGTACACGAGTACATTGAGGAAACGAATAAGTATTTTATCCCAATGTGTCAATACGCACTAAATAATTACTATGAAAGAGAACGTACCTTTGAATTACTACAAGATAAAATTATTGGGTTAACGGAAGCTGCTGAAATATTGGTGGATCGATATAGTGAACAGGAATTAGAACTTCAAAAACAGGTGGATGCACTTCGTGAAGAAAATGAAAAGCTAAGAGCTGAGTGGAAAGCTCTTTGGGAAGAATAGGTGATACGTATGGTAGATTTTAATGACACAATTATCAAAATCAACAATCTATTGAACGAAAATCATATGTCTTTTGATGAGAAGAGATTTCAACCTTTTGAGAGACAGTTTTCTGAAGTTTATAATTATGCCCAAGAAAAAGAATTACCTAATACGGTATTGTCGGTAAGTTTGCTTCCTTGTTTCTTATTACCAAAACAAGAAGGGCAATTTCCACATAATGACGATGGAGTTACGGCAGAAATTTATATGCATCATGCTTTATCAATGGCCAAGCTTTTGATCGATGTACACCCAGAAATCACCAACGAGGAAGAAGACATTGCGCTTTCTACGGCTATTTGTCACGTATTGGTAGAAAAGGTTGCGTTTGAAAAGAAAGGAATTGAGCTTGTTTCTGACTATGGTCTGGATCAACAAGTTTACGATACAATTCAAACAAATCTTCGTAAAGGAAGATGGGATACTGAATTTTATGAACGTATCCAACAAAACAAAATAGCTCTATTAGTAAAGCTGGCCGATCGTTGTAATGTGATTCAACAATTATATATGTCTTCTATCTCAGAAGCACAAAAATTTATCAACGATACAAAACATAATTTTTTCTCAATGTGCATCTATGGAAAAGAAAACTATCCAGACCTATACATGGTCATTAGCTTATTGATGGAAAAAATGCGAAATCTGGTAGATGTTATGGATATAATGTCTTCTCGACATATAGAAAGAGAAAATGCCTTACATAAAGAGATTTTATTCTTAAAAGAAGAAAATTCCAAAATTCGTACAATCATAAAAGAATTAAAAGAAGGACAATAAAGTGTATTCTTTATGAGTACACTTTTTCTTTGTCCATATGTACTATGAACGAAAATTTCATGATATAGTTATTACTATGAGAGAGAGCAAAAGTTTTGTGATAGAAAAAGGAAATAAGGTCTTTTATGGTGTAATGGCCTTTTTTATTGTCCTTACTATATTAGGCAGTATCCATTTTAGAAATCTGGATTTTGAGAGGGCAAGACGACACTTGTTAATATTCAATTTGTTTTCATTGACCCTAACGACAATCTATCGAATTCGACTTATAGATGACAAAGAATATATGGAAACAGTCTATCCCCGTGTAAAAAATTCATGGTGGTTTGAATTACCATTTTTTCCATGTAATACAGCAGAAATTCTATACAGTTTAGCTATATTCTTAAACTTTAGAGGTCTATTAAGTTATTGTTTCTTTTTAGGCTTCATTGGTCCTATCTTAGCCTTTAGTTCGCCTCCTTTAGGATTTGAAAAAGAGAATTTTTTCCGATTAAGAATGTTAGGCTTCTATTGTACGCACTATTTTTGTTTGATGAACATTCCTTTTATGATGATCAGTGGATATTATGTTCCCGAATATAGAGACATTCCTTATGCCTTGCTGATCTATGCGATATTCTCAACAATTATGTATTTTATGAATCGATACATCGATTCTCTAGAACTTGGTTATCCGGCAAACTATTTCTTTGTGATGGATCCTGATTTCCATCCTCTGTTTAGAAAAGCGTACGATTTTATTCCATATCGCTTGATTTTTACGTATCCATTGATATTACTCGTTGGATTGATATTATCCATTTTTGTCTTTCTATTACGAATATTTGTATAAAAAGCCTCAGAGATTTTCCTGAGGCTTTTGTCTAGAATGTTAAATCCATTGTGATAGAATCTTCTTCGAAGAAGCGTAGAGACATTGTTTTCTTATCTAGGTTTACGACGTTTGAATAAGAAGTGTTCCAGTATGTAGTGTTTGCAGCTGGATTCATATTTGGCATATCCTTCTTTAAATCATAGAAGTAATCCATTACCATTTTTTCGTTTTTCTTATCTGTGACAAAAGAGATTGTCCATCCTGGTTTTACTCCTACAGCTTCTGAACGGATGTCAAATAGAGCTGAATCTGGATCGTAAGCTTTAGAATAAACAACTTTTTTCAAAAGAGTCATCGCATCTTTTTCGTTGTGTACAGATGGTATGTTTTGTTCAACGATTTGATATCTTCCAATTCCACATTGTAGGTCTTGTACTTTTTTACATTCTTCATTGATATAGAAGTTTGTTTGGATTGGTTGTTTATCCATCCAGTATACTTTGTTCTTGGCAATTTCCAATACACCATATCCACCTTGTGCATCTGCCATTAGGAAACAGAAGTTCCATTCCATACCTGGAACAGTAGGTGTAAAGATATCTAAAGTTTTTGTGAATTCAACAGCTTCTTCAACTGTGGCACAGTTTTCGGCAATATAGCGTTGTAGTAAGATAACGCTAATACGTGTATCTGCTCCTGGATTTGTTCCTGTACAAAGGAATTTTTGATTTCCTTTTTCATCTTTTTCTCCACAACGCATGTTGATTTCGCTATACAATCCTTTTTCATTAAGAACATCTGTACATAAGAATGGAATCATTTTGTGAATATCAGCTGGAACTCCATTTTTTAATGCTTCCTGGTAGCTAGGACCAATATTATTAGAATAAGCAATACCTAATGTTTTGTATCCATCTTTTGTGGCAGTACGGCATACATAAGCAGGCTTGTCGCTGATATAGAAATCAAGGTTACGACCTGCGATACGATCTCCATTATCAATTGTAGTACTAAATGCAGTACATCCACCATTGAATGGGTTAAAAGCCTTTTCAAAGACTCCTTTGGCAAGGTCATATTCCAAATTTTCATAAACACCAGCATCGAATACACGATCAGCTAATTTAGGTAAACAAATAGATTTAGTAGATGATAAATTTTCAAACATAATAATTTCTCCTTCCAAGCTTTTCAGCTTTCCTTTTTACGACTATAGAATATCGCTCTAGTCTGAATTTAAACCTCGTTTATTCTTAACGTAACCTTAATACTCTTATGTATTGATACATGTGTAAAAATATATTTACTGTTTAAGTTCGAAAGAATTTATTCTATAATGACTTAGCATGAGTTTAAAAGGTGAGAGAGAATGAAAAAAGAAATAATAAAAAAAGCCCTCGTATCCACCATACCCGTTATGAGTGGCTATGTGGTATTAGGAATCGGATTTGGGATTTTAATGAGTACCAATGGCTTAAATCCATTATGGTCCTTGTTGATGAGTTTGTTTATTTATGCAGGATCTATGCAGTATGTAGCTATTGGATTATTAACCGGCGGTGCTAGTTTTTTAACTACGGCACTAACGACCTTGATGGTAAATGCCAGACACTTATTCTATGGGATTTCCATGATTGATAAGTATTCAAAAATAAAAAAAGGGAAACTGTACGATATTTTTGGATTAACCGATGAAACCTATGCACTTGTTGTGGAAGATCGTCCTGATATTCAGGAAGAAGACTTACCAAGCTATTATTTTTTAGTATCCATTCTAGATCAAAGTTATTGGGTAACAGGTTCTATGATCGGTGCTTTATTAGGAACGATGATTACTTTTGATACAACCGGTATAGATTTTTCCTTAACCGCTCTGTTCATTGCGATTTTTACGGAACAATGTGTCAGCAACGGAAATCGAAAAGCGGGAATCATTGGGGTCGTTTCTTCGGTAGTATGCTTGATTCTTTTTGGACCAGGAAACTTTTTAATTCCCTCAATGATACTAATTACCGTATTGCTTTGTACGATGCGAAAAAGTATTGAACAAGGAGGTGGGCAAAATGAGTAATTCTTTTATTCTTATTAGTATTGCGATTATGTCCATTGTGACAGCCTTGTTACGTTTCTTACCTTTCTTAATTTTTAGAAATAGAAAAACACCCGCAATCATTTCCTATTTAGGAACTGTACTTCCTTGTGCCATTATGGGAATGTTGGTGGTGTATTGTTTAAAAGGCGTAAACTTTGTTGGGCTAGAAGGATGGATTCCTGCTCTATTAGCAAGTATATGTGTTGTTCTATTACATGTATGGAAACGAAATACTTTATTAAGTATTATTGTAGGAACAGCCTGTTATATGATCTTAGTTCGATTATTCTAAAAAAGAGAAGCGATTTTTGCTTCTCTTATTTTAATTAAGATTTAACGTGCCAGTTTAATTCCTTCACTTGTCTAGTGATAGCGGCAAGAAGAGACATACGAATATGATAAGGCTCGATTTGTCCATTTCTTTCCGATAAAGAAGTATATGTAGTATCTTCTTTGTTGAAAATGATCTTTGTTGTATAGGTTTTCTTAACACGTGTGTATGTGATTGTTTTTTCATCTTCTGAAAAATAGAAGCCATTGTCTTCAAACAAAGATTTAGCACTGCGATCTTCGACTTTTGGATCTTTAATTCTTGTACTTAAAATTGCGTTGATGCTCATATGTGTTACCTCTCTTTTCTATATTATACACTATAAACATGGTGTAAGAATTTTCTTTTTATGAGATTTCGTGTGAAAGTGTAAACACCGATTTTGAAAAATGGTGAAAACTCTTATGCGGAATGTAAAAAAAATTGTATTAAACTGTTGACGATTATAGGGGACGAGCATAAAATTATAATATCATTTTAATTGGAAGGAGAGCTATTCATGAAAAAATTATTAAGCGGTTTAATGTCATGCGCTATGGCATTAACTATGGTAGCTTGTGGTGGAGGATCTAGCAGTTCTTCAGAATCAGCTACAACATTCAAAATCGGAGGTTCCGGACCATTAACAGGTGACTACGCAATTTACGGAAAAGCTGTTGAAAACGGAGCAAAAATTGCGGTTGATGAAATCAACGCAGAAGGAAAAATTCAAATCGAATTCAAAATGGAAGACGACCAAGGGGATCCAGAACAATCACCAATCTGTTATGCAAACTTACAAGACTGGGGTATGCAAATTGGATTATCTACAGTAACTTCTGGAGCTGGTGCAGCTGTTTCTCAAAAATACAAAGATGATCAAACATTCGCAATCACACCATCTGCATCAAACACTTCAGTAGTATTCTCTAACGATGACTGTACAGAATCATACGGATATGTATTCCAAATGTGCTTTACAGACCCTAACCAAGGTATCGCTTCTGCTGACTACTTAAAAGATCACGAAGATATCGGTACTAAAGTTGCGGTATTATACCAATCTGACGAAAACTACTCAACTTCTATCTACCAAAAATTCAAAGGTGAAGCTGAAAAAGTTGGATTAGAAGTAGTTTATGAAGATTCATTCACTAAAGATTCAAAAGACTTTACAGGACAATTAAAGAAAGCTAAAGAATCAGGAGCTGATGTTGTTTACTTACCAATGTACTACACAACTGCTGCATTAATTCTTAACCAATCTAACGCTATGGGATACGCTCCATCATTCGTTGGTGTAGACGGAATGGACGGAATCTTAACTCTTGAAGGATTCGATACTAAATTAGCTGAAGGTGTATTCTTATTAGTACCATTCTCTGCAGATTCAGATAATGAAACAACTAAGAACTTCGTAGCTAAATACGAAGAACAATTTGGACAAACTCCAAACCAATTCGCTGCTGATGCTTATGACTGCATCTACGCAATTGCACAAGCTATCGAAGCTGGACAAATCACTCCAGATATGGCAAACAGTGAAATCGCAGAAAAATTAATTGCTCAATTCACATCAATGACATTCAACGGATCAACTGGAACAAATGTTACTTGGGCTAAGACTGGTGAAGTTTCTAAAACTCCATTAGCCGTAGTAATCAAAGACGGTGTTTACGTAGGATACGAAGGAGAATAATTCATAATTAGTCAAGGTCGGCAATCCAAGATTGCTGGCCTTTTTTCTATGTTACAAAGAAAAAACATGTTAATTTTTTCTTTATATTGAAAAGATTTTTCACGTAATGTAAAGTAAAAGAGTTAGAGGAGGGATTGTAATGAGTTTTTTATCATATTTAATCACAGGGCTTTCTCTTGGTAGCGTTTATGCCATTATCGCATTAGGATATACAATGGTTTATGGTATCGCAAAAATGTTAAACTTTGCCCATGGTGATGTAATCATGGTTGGTGCGTATGTATCTTTCTTAGCAATCGGTAAATACGATACACCAGCTTTGGTAGCTTGTTTACTTTCTGTATTTGCATGTACAATATTAGGTGTTTTAATTGAACGATTGGCATATAAGCCATTAAGAAGTGCACCATCTTTAGCCGTTTTAATCACTGCCATTGGGGTCAGCTATTTCTTACAAAACTCAGCCCAATTATTATGGGGAACCGACACTAAAGTTTTCCCTGCTATGTTAGGAACAAACCAATTGGTGTTATTTAATGGGGAATTAATGATTTCCTATGTTACAATCGCTACGATTGTGGCATGTATCATCATTATGACTGTATTGACCTTATTTATTAATAAAACAAAAATCGGAAAAGCGATGCGTGCTTGTTCAGAAGACAAGGGTGCTGCTCAATTAATGGGAATCAACGTAGACAATACTATTTCAATTACGTTTGCGATTGGTTCCGGATTAGCTGCCATTGCTTCTGTCTTATTATGTACCGCTTATCCTGCATTAAACCCAACTCTTGGATCTATGCCAGGAATTAAAGCGTTCACCGCTGCCGTATTTGGAGGAATCGGATCCATTCCGGGAGCTTTCATTGGTGGATTGATGTTAGGAATCTTAGAAACATTCTCTATCGTATACATTTCTTCTCAATTATCCGATGCGATCGTATTCGGTGTATTGATCATCGTATTACTATTAAGACCAACTGGTCTATTAGGTAAGAAGATTCGAGTAAAAGTGTAGGTGTGTATTATGGAAAAAATGAAACAATTATTTAAGAAAAATAATAAGAACCAAGCACTATCCTTCTTATTAGTCATTGTCATGTATGTAGCGATTGAAGCCTTATTAAAAACAGGAAACTTAAAGAGCTTATATACATCTATGTTAGTACCAGTATGTTGTTACTGCATCGTTGCCCTAGCCTTAAACTTAGTTGTTGGGGTATCGGGTGAATTAAGTTTAGGACACGCTGGATTTATGAGTATTGGAGCTTTCACTGGAGTTATCGTATCTGGATATTTATCAAACTTTATTGGAAGTCAAATGGTTTGTTTTGCGATTGCTGTAGTATGTGGAGCCATTATGGCAGCTATCTTTGGATTTGTGATCAGTATTCCCGTTCTAAAACTGGAAGGAGACTACTTAGCCATCGTAACTTTAGCGTTTGGACAAATCATCAAAACTTTGGTCAACAATATTTATTTAGGATATGACCAAGCGGGATTCCACTTCTCTTTTGTAAAGAATACCATTGAACTTCAAAGTGGAGGAAAGATGTTCATCAGCGGGCCTGTAGGAGCTACAGGAACAACCATCACATCTAACTTTACTGCAGGAGTTATTATGATTTTAATCACATTGATTATCATCTATAACTTCATGAATTCTCGTCAAGGACGTGCGGTAATGGCTGCTCGTGATGATAAGATTGCTGCACAATCTGTTGGATTGGATATCGTTAAGACAAAAACTATGGTGTTCGTATTATCTGCCGCTCTAGCTGGAGCTGCTGGAGTATTATACGGATTAAACTTCTCTACATTGGTCCCTTCAAAATTTGACTTCAATACATCCATTTTAGTTTTGGTATATGTCGTATTAGGTGGTTTAGGAAACATGTTCGGAACATTGATTTCAACAATCGTATTGGTAATGCTTCCTCAATTGTTACGTGCCTTAAATGACTATCGTATGTTAATCTATGCCGTATTATTAATTGTCATCATGATTGCGACAAACAACAAAACAATTCGCGATATGATTACCGGTGTATTTAATAGAAAAAAAGCGGAAGGAGAGGGTGAGTAATGTCTAAAGAATATATTTTAAAAACAGAAAACCTAGGAATCGACTTCGGTGGATTAACTGCTGTTAATAACTTAAACTTAAAAATTGAAAAGAACCAGATCTATGGATTAATCGGACCCAACGGAGCTGGGAAAACAACTGTATTCAACCTTTTGACAAAAGTATATGAACCAACTCGTGGTAAGGTCATCATTGATGGTCAATCTACAGAAAAAATGGATCTTGTAGCGGTAAACAAATTAGGAATTGCTCGTACTTTCCAAAACATTCGTCTATTTAAAGAATTATCCGTATTAGACAATGTTAAAGTTGGACTACACAATCAAAAAGAATATTCATTAGTTTCTGCAATTTTCCGTCTTCCTAAGTTTGGAAGTGCTGAAAAAGAGATTGAATCAGAAGCAATGGAATTGTTAGATGTATTAGGATTAAAAGAATTCGCAGATTTTAAGGCAAAGAACTTACCATATGGAAAACAACGTAAGTTGGAAATTGCGCGTGCTCTTGCCACACATCCCAAAATCCTTTTATTAGATGAACCAGCGGCTGGTATGAACCCAGCAGAAACAGCTGAATTGCTAGATACAGTAAAATTTATTCGTGATCATTTCCAAATTGCGATTTTACTAATTGAACACGATATGAAATTCGTAATGGGACTTTGTGAAAAAATTACTGTATTAAACTTTGGGGAAGTTTTAGCGTATGGAGATCCAGATGATATTAAGAACAACCCAGAAGTTATTGCGGCTTATTTAGGAAGCGATGAATAGGAGGATGCACTATGTTACTAGAAATTAAAAATATCGATGTGTTCTATGGTGTGATCCAAGCCATTAAAAATGTTTCCTTTGAAGTAAGCGAAGGAGAAATCGTTGCGCTTATCGGAAGTAACGGTGCCGGAAAAACAACAATCATGCACACAATCAGTGGATTGATTCGTTCGAAAAAAGGAAATATCGTATTCGATGGAAATGACATCACAAAGATGCCAACGCACAACATTCCTAGAAAAGGATTGATCCAAGTACCAGAAGGACGTCACGTATTTACAGAAATGACAGTTATGGAAAACTTGGAAATGGGTGCTTATTTAAGAAACGATAAAGCAGAAATCGAAAAAGATTTAGAAAATATCTTCAAACGATTCCCTCGTCTTCAAGAAAGAAAGACACAATTAGCAGGAACACTTTCTGGTGGGGAACAACAAATGTTGGCAATGGGACGTGCCATGATGTCCAAACCGAAACTATTATTGTTAGATGAACCATCTATGGGATTATCACCAATCCTTGTAAATGAAATCTTTGATATCATCAAAACAATCAATAAAGAAGATGGTGTTACAATTCTACTTGTAGAACAAAATGCCAATAAAGCACTTCAAATTGCCGATCATGCTTATGTATTAGAAACTGGAAGTATCACAACTTCTGGTAAGGCAATAGATGTTGCCAACGATCCAAAAGTAAAAGAAGCTTATTTAGGATAATTCGTAAAAGGACAGTATCAGCTGCCCTTTTCTTTTTGTTTGAAAATAAAAAAACTGCAGGCAAATCCTACAGTTATTGAACCATATCATCTAACAGGTAATACGTAGATTTAGTTGAACCTAGTACGCGACCTTTTTCATCTAAAATTTCGCATTCTACCCAGGCGATAGTTTTGCCATATTTGGTCGTATGCGCATGACAAATAATTTTCTCGCTTTTCAATGTTGAACGCATATATTCAATGGAGCTGTTGACAGTGTAACAACTTTTTCCATAAGTGAATACCGCAAATCCAGCAATGGTATCGGCAAGGGCAAAAATTGTTCCCCCATGTACACCACCATGAAGATTTTTGTGTTTATCCTCAATTGTGATTTCTCCAACCGCATCTCCTAATGCCAAGGATGTCAGCTGCATATCTAGCGTTGAAATCAAGCCTTCCATGTTCATGATTTCCATCGCTTTTTTCTTTAATTGCTCATTAATCATAATCCTTTTCCATTCCTTTACTCACCTAAAGTATCCTAGCACAATCTATCAAAAGAAAAAAGCCGTTAGGCTTTTCCGGTTACAATTATTTTCAATCCTTTTTTATATGGCTTAACCACCAAAATAGTGAGTTTGCTAGATTGTGAGCTATCAAACATTAATCATGTCATAAAACGAACCCTTAATAGGGCATGATATTAGCAGGGGTG
>JAGHTX010000147.1 GCA_018065105.1 Bacillota bacterium | reverse complement strand
CCTATTTGAGAGAGATCTAATTCTTTAGAGGTATGCGACTAAAGATTAGAATGAATTATTAGTGCATCGTTTTATCCTTCTTTCTTTGTAACTATATTATATATCCAATATAGGAATAGGCAACGCGATTGGAATGGTTGGATTTTAAAGTGGAAAAGCCGGTTGTTAAGGATAAATTAAGACTTTTCGTAGTGAAAATTAAGAATAAATCATTATAGTGAAATTGTAAAAGGAAGAGAAAAATAGATATCAACTTTTTACAAGGATAGCTTATTTTAATATCAGAAGGATTATAGGTAAATTTTAAAAATATGATGATATAATAGAATTAACGAAATTATATCAAATATAAGGAAAGGAAGAATCACATATGGAAAAAGAAACTAATAATCGTGTAGAATTAACCGATCAACAAGTCGAAGATGTTGATGGTGGATTAATTGCGGAACTTGGATTAGCTGCAGCTATGACATTTGGTCAAGTGGCGCCTGCAACAATGCATGTAAAAACAGAAACCATTGTAGAACAAGCTGCTACAATTGAATTAAAAGAAGATAATATTGAACTAGATGGAGATTTACAATTTAATGGAGCTCCACAAGAACAAAAAATTAAAGTAAAAGTGAATGGAGTTGAACTGGTTAAAGACGTTGAATATAAAGTTAAAGACAATGTCCAAACACAACCAGGTACATACAAATTAACTGTAGAAGGTATTGGAAACTATTCTGGAAAAGTACAAAAGAGCTTTACAATCGCTGAAGCACCACAACCAGAACCAGCTCCAGAACCAGAACCAGCACCACAACCGGAACCAGAACCAACACCGGAACCAACACCAGTACCGGATCCAGAACCAACTCCAGATCCAACACCAGTGCCAACTCCAGAACCAGAACCAATTCCGGATCCAACACCAGAACCAACACCTATTTCTGCTAAAGAAATCAATCGTGAAGAAATTCAATTGGAAGGTGATTTGGTTTACAATGGAACTTCACAAACACAACAAGTGAAAGTTACTGATGGAAACAGATTGTTAATCGAAGGACAAGACTACGAAGTAGTACAAGATTCTCACACAGATGCAGGAGAATACACATTAACTGTAAAAGGTATTGGTGAATATACAGGTGAACAAACTGTCACATATACAATCGCTCCAGCTCCAATCGAACAAGCACAAGCAGATGGACAATTAACTTATGTTGCATCTCCACAAAGACAAGGTGTAAAAGTATTCGCATTAGGACACGAACTAATTGCTGGAACTGACTATGAAACAGGACCGGATGCACGTCAAGAAAATGTAGGATCTTATACATTAACTGTATATGGTGCCGGAAACTATACCGGAGAACTTAAAGTGAACTTTACAATCGCTCCAGCTCCAATTGAACAAGTAGAATTAGTTGGACAATTAGTAGACAATGGATCACCACAAGTACAAAGTGTAAACGTTTATGCACTTGGTCAAAAATTAGTAGCCGGACAAGATTATGATGTAGAAGGTGCTCGTCAACAAAATCCTGGTACATACACATTAACTGTACATGGAGATGGAAACTACACTGGAAGCATTAAAAAGTCTTTCACTATCGCTCCAAAAGCAGATAAAGAAGACATTTCAAAAGCAACTGGAGTGGCAACAACTCTTACATACAACGGAAAAGCACAAGTGTCACCTGTAAAAGTCACACTAGGAGCAACTACATTAAAAGAAGGTGTAGATTACACAGTAGAAGGTAACCAAGCAACAAATGCTGGAAACTATACTATGACTGTAAAAGGAATTGGGGACTACAAAGGATCATTAAAAGTCGCTTATAAAGTAGAACAAGCCCAATTATCTGCTGCAAATATCAAATTCACAAACAAATTGGTATACAGTGGATCTCCACAAGTACAAAACGTACAAGTATCTGCCTTCGGTGCTGTATTAAACAGCGGTAAGGACTACGAAGTTGTAAACAATCGTGCTCAAGATGCTGGTACATACACAATGGTAGTTAAAGGAGAAGGTAACTACAAAGGAAGCGTAAATGTTGACTTTAGTATCGAACAAGCAACATTGACTGACGCAAACATTCGTTTAGGTGCCCAATTAACAGAAAATGGAAAACAACAAGTTCAAACAGTAGGTGTTGGATTCAACAACATCACATTAAGAGAAGGTGTTGACTACAAAGTCACAAACAACACTGCTTCAAAAGCTGGAACTTATACATTGACTGTTACTGGAATTGGAAACTTTAAAGGACAAGTGAATAAGCAATTCACAATCCAAGCACACCAAGAAAAGAAGAAAGAAGACGTTAAGACTGGTGAAGAAACTAACATTGGTTTATATGCAGGAGCTGCTGCTGTAGCCGCTGCTGGAATCGGAATCTTGGCTACATTATTACGTAAGAAAAGACGTTAATTAGAGAATTAGAGTGCTTCGGCACTCTTTTTTTGGAGGTAATATGAAACAATTTTTACAATTCCCACAAGCCTTTTGGTGGGGAGCCGCCACAAGTGGACCACAAAGTGAAGGAAGCTATAATAAGAAACACGAGAGTCTAATGGATTACTGGTATAGAACCACTCCAGAAGATTTCTTTAACCAAGTGGGACCAACGGTAGCTAGTGATTTCTACAATCAATATGAAAATGATTTTAAACTTTTAAAAGAGATTGGATTAAACTCCTATCGTACATCCATTCAATGGACACGCTTGATAGATGATTTAGAAGAAGGAAGTGTAAATCCAGAAGGACTAGCTTTTTATAAAAAAATTGCACAAGAAGCAAAAAAGAATGATATCGAGTTAGTGTTCAATCTTCACCATTTCGATATTCCGATTGAGTTGGTACAAAAATACGGCGGATGGACAAGTAAACATGTGACAGACTTATTCGCTAAGTTTGCCAAATGTGCTTTTGAAAACTTAGGAAAAGAAGTGAAATACTGGGTTACATTTAATGAACCCATTGTGATTGTAGAAGCCAGTTATTTAGATGGACACCACTATCCAAAATACGTCGGACATGGAAAAGAAGCTGCTCAAGTCATGTATAACCTGGCGCTTGCTTCTGCCAAAGCAATTCAAGAATATAAAAAGCTTAACTTAGATGGGAAAATTGGAATTATCTTAAATTTAACACCTTCGTATCCACGAAGCGAGGAAAAAGAAGACATACTTGCGGGACAAATTGCCGATGATATGTTGAATCGTTCTTTCTTAGAACCTGCAGTTTTAGGACATTTCCCACCAAGATTGATTTCTTTGTTTGAAAAAGAAGGAATCTTATGGGAAAGCTGTGAAGAAGAACTACAAATTATTGAAGAAAACAAAGTGGATTTTTTAGGATTGAATTACTATCATCCAAATCGAGTCAAAGCACCAGAAAAAGAAGTAAAATTTCCACCAGGTTTCTGGTTGCCATTAAATTATTTTAACGCATATCAAAAGCCAGATATTCGTATGAATCCATATCGTGGTTGGGAAATCTATCCCAAAGCGATTTACGATATTGCGATGGACATCAAGAACAATTATGGAAATATACCTTGGTATATCAGTGAAAATGGAATGGGAGTAGAAGGAGAAGAACGCTTCTTAGGAAAAGATGGTATCATCCATGATACCTATCGTATAGACTTCTATGAGGAGCATTTATCCTGGTTACACAAGGCAATTCAAGAAGGAAGTAATTGTTTTGGCTTCCATGCATGGACAGGTATTGACTGTTGGTCTTGGGCCAATGCTTATAAAAATCGATATGGATTTATTTCCGTGGATTTAAATACGCAAAAACATACCATTAAACAATCTGGACGATGGATCAAAAACGTAGTAGAACAAAACGGTTTTGAAAGTAAATATGAGCTATAAAAAAAGGGAGCACGTACAAAATGCGCGCTCCTTTACTCATGTCCAAAATATTTCTTGTAAGAGTAGATAAATAAGATAATTGCCAGAGTAGCTGCGATATAATCCGCTGTAGGCTGTGTAGCAGCTAGGGCAAATGGAGAATCAAACAGATTCTTAATCACAAACAACAAGGGGATATAAACCAATCCCTGACGACTTACATTTAAGATAAGAGCCGGGAAAGCAGCTCCTAAAGATTGGATTGCGTTGATGAATACAAACATAATTCCCATAATAGGTCCTGAGTAAATTAAAATTCGTGAAAAGCGGAATCCATAATCGAAGGCATTCGGGTTGTCTAAAAAGGCGGTTACTAAGAATTTTGCACCAAAGAAACAGATACAAGTCATAACCATACTTAAGCTAAAAGCTAAAATAGTGGAAAACTTTAATACCGCAATGTAACGTTCTCTGTTTTTAGCTCCGTAACAATAACCTAATAAAGGTTGGATTCCTGTTCCCAAGCCAATTAACAACATGACAACCAACATGTTGACTTTCATGGCAACACCTAATCCGGCAACGGCCATATCACTGTAACCCGCCATCATGTTGTTGATTAGGATATTGGATGTACTGATTAAGATACTGTTTAAGGAAGCTGGAATACCAATCGCAAAAATCCCGGATGCGATTCCATTTCCTGGCGCATAATCTTTTAGTTTAATAGATAATAAATCACTTTTCTTTAGGATGTGGTAAATATAGAAACCAGCCGAACAAAAGTTTCCAAATACAGTGGCAATGGCAGCACCTGCTACGTACCATTTAAATCCAAGAATCATGATGGGATCTAAAACGATATTCACCATATTTCCTAAAATCATTCCACTCATGGCAACTTTTGGAGATCCTTCTGCACGGATAATATTACTAAACGCATTGCTGACAATTAAGAATGGTATACAAACCGCAACAATACGAAGATATTCAGAAGCATATCCAATGGTTTGTTCACTGGCACCAACAACACGAGCAATGTTTGTCGCAAAAAGTAACATCATAACTGCGGCAACCATTCCTATCGAAGCACCTGTCCAAAAACAGAAAGAGGAAGCTTGTTTTGCCTTTTTATAATCTCCTTCTCCTAGTTTTCTTGATATAAGAGAAGTTCCTCCAATCCCAAACAACATACCAACCGCCATAAATAATAAGAAGGCCGGTGTGGCAACGCTGACACTGGCGACCATATATGCATCTTTCGTTTGTCCGATAAAGAATGTATCCGCTAGGTTGTAGACCAAAACCATCAACATACTAATAATGGATGGAATGACGTTGGACATGACAGCTTTCGGAACGGGAGCATTCTTAAAGACTTCTATTGTTTTTTCATTCATAAAAATTCCCTCACTACTATATACTTGAGAATTCTAACAAATCATATTTATATCTTCAATATAGAATCTATAAAGATTCAAAATGACATAAATAATGTTTATATAGAAGCGATACTAGAATCACAAAAAGGAGATGGGTTATGAAAAGATGTGCAAATACAATTAAAATGTTGGTGTTGTTAAGTGAACGAGGAAAAATGAGTTCAAAAGATTTATCCGATGAACTACACACGAATCCTAGAAATATTCGAGAGTATAAAAAGGAACTTGTAGAAGCAGGTTTTCCCATTAAATATACAGTGGGATATTATGGAGGGTATGAATTAGAAGGCTGCAAAGTGACAATTGATTATAAATAAGGAGTGTCGTTATGGAAAATGATCAAACAATCTATAAAATTATTTTGGAACCAGGAAATGTTTTGAATAAATTGAATTTAGAAATTTTAGCCTATATTACTGGAGAAAACTATGGAGATATAAAAAAATATATTGAAGCAGCTCCCGTCATTTTGGTAAAAGATTATGCACCAAAAGTACGAGTAATTCGAGATTATTTATTAGAAAATCATATTCTATTTACTATTGAACCAGAATTTCGATATTAGGATGATAGATGCCGCTATTGTGGCATCTTTTCTTGTGTATACTATATATATGAAAAAAATATTAATATGTCTAATTTGTTTATGTGTACTATGTGCTTGTCAAATAAAAAAGGAAATTCATAGTAGTCTCCATCTATCCATTCCAAAGATTTCCAGGGATGCACTTGTAAAAGAAGATCGAGAGGATTATCTATTTTTGGAAGTATACAAAATAGATTCTAAGGATTTTCAAGAATATATGCAAGCGTGTAAAGAATGGGGATATATAGTAGATGTCAAAGAATCTGATCTTTACTACAATGCCTTTGATGAGGAAGGAAAACATATTGTTCTATACTATTTCCCAAAACAGGCATACTATTCACTAGAAGTATACGAATCAAAGATTCAGGAAGATCTTGTCTGGAAAAAAATGAATTTACTTCCTGAGCCAAAAGTTTCGAAAGGAAAAATCGAAAAGAATACAGAACAAGAAATCTCTGCCTATTTTAAGATGAATCAAAAAGAATATGAATCGTACGTAGAATCTTGTAAACAGTTTGGATACAACCAGGAACCTATTGAAGAAGCAAGGTATTATTACGCAAAAGATAAAGCTGGAGCGAATTTATATATGAGTTATATGGGAGCGGATACGGTAAGTGTAACACTTGTTCGAAATTAAAAAAGGCGGAATTTTCCGCCTTGATTTTATCTTGCCTATCTATTCACAATAACGTCTACTGTTTTTGATACGATTCCACCAATTAAACAACATACTACGGCTTCAACAACTGCTTGGAATCCAACTAATAAACAAATAAACATGATTGGATTTGTAGCACCGATAGCTTGGCATAATCCTTGTACATATTCTGTGTTAAAGAATGCTAAACAAAGGTATCCCATAAAGAAAATCGTATTTAATGCAGGGGCAAATAATGCTGCGATAAAATAACGAACATTGGATTTCATTGCTTTCTTTAAGAGATTATAAACAACACCCACTAATAGTCCCATTAAAACACGAGTTACAACACAGTTGACAAATGTGTGAAATGGAGAAATTGCCATCAATGCGGCACCCATAGCAGATGCTCCCATGGCTGCATCGTAGAAACTTACGATTCCAAACACGCCTCCAAGAATAGCTCCAGCTAATGGCCCAAGAACGATAGCTCCTACCGCAATGGGTACAGTTAGGAAAGACATGTACAATGGTCCAACGGGTACACTACCTAATCCAATAAGTTTCATGACAACTTCGATCGCAATTAAAAGCGCCATTTGTGTCATAAATTTGATTTTTGAGTTCTTCATAAAGTTACTCCTCTCTTTTACAAATTCATTATAGAAATTGGTATACAAAAGTCAATATACAAAATGTACTATTTTAGTGAAAAATGTCATATTTTACCCCATTTAACAGTAAAATATGGGTTAAAATATCATATTTTATATTTTTGTAAACCGTTTTCATTTACGAAAGCGTTTTCATTTTTTAGGGGCGTTTTATTGTGAACAAACAAAAAAAATAGTATAATAATTTCATGAATAGAGGTACATACATATGAAAGTAACAGTAAACAAAGAAATCGTTAAAAAGACGAATGTAATCTGGGGAAAAGATGAAGTCACAGATTGTGCAATGGAAGAATTTGCCGAAGCCATTCAAGCCGTAAGTAAAGTAAGACGTTTCCCAAAAGACAAACGTACTTATGAAAACTTAAACGATGAAATCGCTGATGTACTAATCGCTATTGAAGCATTAGAAGATTTAGGATTAATTGATGCAGAATCTGTTCAACAATTTATCGATTTCAAACAAAACAGACAAAAAGCTAGAAACACTAATAAAGAAATGTTACTAGCCGCAAAAGCAGGAAAATAATAATAATATAGCTTTTGGACCACTTTAGGTAAGTGGTCTTTTCTTGTGGTATGATGTTATAGGTGATTATATGGAAAAGTATTTTGATATAAATAAGAATGGATATAGTATTCGTAGTAAATGGTATGCGAATTCTTTACAAGATGTTGAAAAAGTAATTGTTTTCTTCCATGGATTTGGTGGGCATCGTGACAACAATGCGTTTGCTCGTTTTTCGAAAAGTGTACTATCTAAATATAAAAAGGTAGCTTTATTATCCTTTGATTGGCCAGCGCATGGAAGTGATGCAAAAGGAAAACTAAGTTTAAGCGATTGTGACGCTTATCTAGGTACCATGGTTGAATATTTAAAAAATGAAATGAAAATAGAAGAAATATATGCTTATGGAAACAGTTTTGGAGGATATCTAGTATTAAGATATATTCAAAATCATGGAAATCCTTTTCAAAAGATTGCCCTTCGTTCACCAGCTGTGAATATGTACGATGTATTGACAAAAAATGTATTAAACGAAGATGAACTTAAGAAGATTGAAAAAGGAAAGGATATTCTAGTTGGTTTTGATCGTAAAGTAAAAATCAACAAACAATATGTGGAAGACATTAAACGAGAAGATATACAGGTTCTAGACTACATTCCTTTTGCCGAAGAAATCTTGGTGTGTCATGGACAAGAAGATGAAATTGTAAATTATGATGCGGTATGTGAATTCTGTGACAACAACATTATCGAACTCGTATCTTTTGAAGGTGTGGAACACCGTTTCCGCAATCAGAACAAGATGGATGAATGTCACAATTTATTCTTAAAATTTTATGATATAAAGTAAAAAGCCTCAAAAGAGGCTTTTAGTCTTTTATGAATTGAGTAAGTGGAATCAATACGGAACCTACGGTGTTTCCTAAAGTAATCACAAGTATCATAATTACGGTATTCATATTCCACATATTGGCTAATGAAAAATAGAACATATCGGCAATACAGTGTTCAAATCCACAAAGGATAAAAGTTGCCACACAAATAAATAATAAGATTGGATTTTGAAGACGTTTGTATCCGTCTACTGCTACGTACATTAAGAATCCGCAAAAGATGCCCAAAATAAATAAGCTCATCAAAGAATCGGCACATTTTACTTCACATATTTTTTGCGCAACTTCATTGATTTTAAAAATCCTTGTTTGAAGAACTATTTGTGCGGATACAAAAGTTCCTATTAAATTTCCTAACCAGATGAGTGATAAATCAATCAAATAACTTGGCTTGTTGTGAAGTACATATCCAATTTTTCCAGTAAATAAATTCAATCCGTGAGCACAGATTGTATACAATCCCACGGTAAACATGAAGGCACCTATTATCTTGTTTTCTAAAGATAAGTAGATAACTCCTCCAATGCCAATCGCAAATCCGGCAATAATTGCCAAAACCAAAGTTTTAAAATTTCGCATATTTTTCCTTTCTTTTGGGCAATAAAAAACGCCCAGACAAATGCTTGCCCAGACGGTCGGCTTTCTACGATCATACTTCCTGTGGTTATTTCCACTTCCGTCAGTCATATGATGACTAGATTATAGAAGATTCATTCTTCTTTTACAAGTGGAGAATGTATTGACAACAAAAGTTATCCTATGTTTATATGAATACGGACTGAAAAATGGGAGGAAAAGTTTATGAGCAAAAATGTGGATGGAATCACGATCAAATCAATTTCTAAAAAGAAAATCGCTCGTGGCTTTGAGACCGTAATCGATATTAAAGAAGCTTTCCCGGAAATGAAATATGTTCTTGATAACGAAGGTATTGTCTACGGATTATTCAATAAGGATGGATTAATAGGCGTATATGTATTTAGGCTGGTAAGTGATTATTTTAAGAAAAGAAATCTTAGAATGGAACGAAAACTGGATGGAACAAGTCGAGATGTACTACGCTTGACTTACTCAAACTGGGATCCAAGCATAAATGCTTCTATTGCGAAAATTGAACAAGCGGTACTGATGGAAGTGAAAGAAAATATTTTTACAGAAAAAGTCATCGGTATTGAATGGCGAGGCATTTTACATTATAAGAAAGTTAATAAAAATGAGGCAAAAATATACGCTTTAGGAACACTATTTGGCTTTTTGGTCGGTTTCTTTTTTGGACGAATCATTTTCTCCTATTGGCTTATCGCCTTATGTTTTGCGTGTGCTTGTTGTGTAGTTGGAATTGTTTTCTCGATTGCTATTGTACATGAGCAAAGTATTGCCAAATTAAATTTAGAAAAGATAAAGAAATGAGATAAAAAGTAGAGGCTGTAACAGTTAAGACGTTCAAATAAAATTGGACGTCTTTTTTTCATTATTCTTCTAAATAATCATTTATCGGATTCAACAAAATAATAATCTCATTTTAATCCGAGATTATTGACTTTTATAATCGTATTTGATGATTTTTTGGCGCACTAAAAAGAATTTTATATATCTATAAAATTTTTAGGTCTTCATTTTTTTATGACATTAGATTGTCAGCTGCATTTATATCATTATTTTTTAGCCGATATTGGTGATATCTTCGAAAATTCAATCCGAGGCAGACCAAATAAAATTCCATTTCAACGTTCTTCAGTCCTTTTCTGCTGAATCGTGTAAATTTCATGTCCTGCTTGATCACTCCAAAGGCCCCTTCTACCTGTTCACATCTGTTTTTGCACAATTGTCTTCCTTCCTTGCTCTTCAGATTTTTATTTACTTCTTCCTG
>JAGHTX010000004.1 GCA_018065105.1 Bacillota bacterium | reverse complement strand
GGTATGGAAGTTAAATTATTTGAAGGAATCGAACCAGATCCATCTGTAACAACAGTTATGAAAGGTGCTGCTGTAATGGCAGAATTCGAACCTGACTGGATCGTAGCAATGGGTGGAGGATCTCCAATCGATGCTGCAAAAGCTATGTGGATTAAATACGAATATCCAGAAATCACTTTCGAACAAATGATCGTTCCATTTGGTCTTCCAGAATTACGTCAAAAAGCTAAATTCGTAGCTATCCCTTCAACTTCAGGAACTGCTACAGAAGTAACTGCTTTCTCAGTAATCACTGATTATGACAAAGGTATCAAATACCCATTAGCTGACTTTAACATCACACCAGATATCGCTATCGTTGATCCATCTATCGCTGAAACTATGCCTGCTAAATTAGTTGCTCAAACTGGTATGGACGCAATGACTCACGCTATCGAAGCTTACGTTTCAACTGCTAACTGTGACTACACAGACCCACTAGCTATCCACGCTATCGAATTGATCCAAGAAAACTTAGTTAAATCTTACAATGGAGATATGGCTGCTCGTGGAACAATGCACAATGCACAATGTTTAGCTGGTCAAGCATTCTCTAACGCTTTATTAGGTATCGTACACTCAATGGCTCACAAAACTGGTGCTGCATTCATCGAACAAGGTGCTCACATCGTTCACGGTTCAGCTAACGCTATGTACTTACCAAAAGTTATCCAATTCAACGCTAAAGATCCAGTAGCTGCTGCTCGTTACGCTGTAATCGCAGACTACATGCACTTAGAAGGAAACACTACTGAAGAAAAAGTAGCTGCATTAGTTGCTTACTTACGTCAAATGAACGACGACTTAAACATCCCTCAATGTATCAAACACTATGGAGCTAACGCTTTATATGCTGAAGAAGGATTCGTTCCAGAAGATGTATTCCTAGCTAAAGTAGAAGAAATCGCTGCTAACGCTATCTTAGATGCTTGTACAGGATCTAACCCTCGTCAACCATCTCAAGAAGAAATGGTTAAATTATTCAAAGCTGTTTACTACGATTTAGACGTAGATTTCTAGAATATTTGAATATCCCTGCGGTACACATTGTGTACCGTTTTTTTCTGTTTATTTTTTGTCTAAATCTGTTGGTTCATTGTATCTCTTACAAATTGCTTATATACTTGTCTTAATAAAATACGTACAAAAATTAAGAAGAAAGGTGGTGTATGTATGTCGCACTATGAACATTTATTTTCTCCAGTGAAAATTGGAAATGTAGAAATTCCTAATCGTATCGCCTTGATGCCAATGGGAGTATTCTCGCCTCGTTTGATGAATCCAGATGGATCGTATACTAAAGATGGAGCGGATTACTACATTGAAAGAGCAAAAGGGGGAACTGGATTGATTATTACAGGTTTGGTACCTCTTCCACCAGGTGCAGGACTTCCTAGCATTATGAACAATTTAGAATCGTATACCGAGAACATGAAATATCTAGCTGATGGTGTACACAAATATGGAAGTAAAGTATTCATTATGATTTCTGCCTTATCTGGTCGTTCTGGGCACCCAGGAGATCCGGCACCAAGTGCTTTACCAAATGTCTGGGATCCTCGTGGTGTACAAAGAGAAATGACAGTGGAAGAAATCCATGATTATGTAAAATGGTTTGGAATGGGAGCCAAAGCGGCTAAGGATGCCGGTATTGATGGAGTAGAAATCCATGCCGTTCACGAAGGATATCTATTAGACCAGTTTACTATTTCGGCCTTTAATAAAAGAACCGATGAATATGGTGGATCTTTAGAAAATCGTTTACGATTCCCAATTGAAATCGTGCAGGAAATTAAGAAAACTTGTGGAAAAGATTTCCCTGTATCTCTACGTTATTCGGTTGTATCTAAAACAAAAGCGTTTAACCGTGGTGCGGTTCCTGGAGAAGAATTTGAAGAACTAGGACGTACAATGGAAGAAAGTCGCAAAGTTGTTAAGATGTTAGAAGAAGCTGGTTATGATATGCTGGATTGTGACAACGGTACTTACGATGCCTGGTATTGGCCACATCCTCCAGTATATATGCCAAAAGCTTTAAACTTAGCCGATGTTGCAGAAATTAAAAAAGAAGTTTCCATTCCAGTCATCTGTGCCGGTCGTTTTGATGATCCAGAACTAGCCGATACTTCGATTGCGGAAGGAAAGATCGATATGATGGGAATGGGACGTCCATTACTTGCCGATCCAGATTTAGGAAATAAATTTAAAGAAGGAAGACTGGATGATGTTCGTCCATGTATTTCTTGTCACTTTGGATGTTTATCTCGTATTTTCCAAATTGATTTTAAGAAGATGGCTACCAAAGATATCTCTTGTGCTCTAAATCCTCGTTGTGGTATGGAAAATCACTACAACATTGAAAAAACAGATGCACCTATAAAAGTCGCTGTAGTAGGTGGTGGTATTGCCGGTATGGAAGCTGCTCGTGTTTGTGCTTTACGAGGACATGAAGTGGATCTTTATGAAAAAACAGACCAACTAGGTGGTGTATTTATTCCAGCAGCAGCCTTTGATTTTAAAGACGACGATCGTAAGTTAATTCAATGGTATCGCAAACAGATGGTCGATACAGGTGTTAATGTTAAATTAAATACAGAATTTAAACCAGAAGACAAAGCGGGATATGATAAGATCTTTGTTTGTACAGGAGCTAAAGAAAGAAAATTGGATACACCTGGTTTTGATGCACCAAATGTAAGATATGCGATTGATGTTCTAAACAATCAAAACATCGTAGATCAAAACGTTGTGATCATTGGTGGTGGATTAACAGGATGCGAACTTGCCTATGATCTAGCTAGAAAGAATAAGAAAGTTACCTTGGTGGAACAACTTCCAACAATCATGAATGTCGAAGGATTGAGTGCTGCCAACTATAACTGTTTAGCGGATTTGATGGATTACTACAAAGTGGATATCTTAAAAAACTCTCGTGTCTTAAAATACGAAGATGGTAAGGCATTTGTGGAAATCACAACATACAATCAACCAAATATTAAAGATAGAGCCATTGGTCAGGCTTTACAAGGTGTTCGTAGAATGGTAAAACCTATCGAAGCCGATACCGTGATTGTTTCTGTTGGATACAATGCGGATCAAACATTATACAATGAAATCAAGGATGAAAATGTAATTCTTTTAGGAGATGCACAAAGACCAGCAAACTTAATGGCTGCCATTTGGGATGCGTTTGAAGCTTGTTACAAATTGTAGACGAATGTTTAGCTAGCACTTGAAAAAGTGTTAGCTTTTTTCTTTGTCATATTCTAAAATTTGTATAGGAGAAGACGTATATGAAAGAAACATAATATATTTTCAATTTGTGTGCCGCTTTGGAAAAGCAATCCTTTCCAATGGTGGAACTTAAGAAAGAGCCAATGACAAGATGCGACAGATCTGTGAGAACTATGAATTAAGCGATATAAGTATTTTTTCCTTAAATAGTATCATTCGTATCGGTGCCATTGGAAAAGATGGAGAAGTGTATGGCTATCAAACTAGTATCAAACCAGCGGGTATCCATGTAGAAAAGCTAAATCGCTACAATGCACTGGCAACTCGTGTTTGTGAACAAAAAACAGAGCCAGAAACTTTGATGAGTTTATTAGAAGAAGCGGGAAATTTAGAATGGGATTATCCTGTATGGATGAGTGTAGCTGGATTTATTCTGGCTTTAGGTTGTATCTGCATGATGTTTAATGGAACCTTTAAGGATGTAGCCTGTGTTGCTGTATCTACCGTTGTTATGTTTGTACTGGGTATGATTCTTTCCGGTCCGGGGTTAAATTCTATATTAAAAAATGCGATCAGCATGTTTGTAGCTGGATGTCTGGCAAAGTTATATCACAGTTTTGGGCTTTGTGATAATTACTACACCATTCTTTTAACCAATGGTTTTATGTTGATTCCTGGGATTCAGTTAGTAAACAGTATTCGTAACCTGCTTCGTGGAAACGAAATGAATGGAATTATTGAATTATTAAAAGTAATCTTAGAAACGTTTGCGATCATTGTCGGAATCGTATCAAGCGTTTTAGTGTTAGGAGGTATTTAAGATGAATCCAGTATTGTTTGTCGTATTATCTTTCCTGGCAAGTATGGGATTTGCGATGGTATTCCACATTAAGAAAGAGTATTTATTTTATGCCGGATTAGGAGGGGCTGTTACTCGTATCGTGTTCTTGATTGCGATGTCTTTTACGCAAAGTCGTTCTATCTATGTTTGTATTGCGGCTATGTGTGCTTCGGCCTATGCCTATTTTATGGCTGGACTTAAAAAGACACCTTCTACCGTATTCTTATATCCAACCATCATTCCTTTGATTCCTGGGGATTTGTTGTATTTTACAATGGAAGGATTGGTCAATTTAAATATGGACCAGTTCTATGCCTCTGGTTTTGATCTGTTGGTCGCTTGTATCTGGATGGGATTGGGATTTGTGGTTGTGATTACGAGCATGTACTATGTTCGTAAATTAATGGCTGCTCGAAAAGAGTGTGCGAACTATTACGAGTTATTCTTTGGAAATCAAAAATTCTGGGATTAGGAAGAACGAAAGGTTCTTCCTTTTTCAAACCATGAAAAAAAGTCCTGAGCTGTAGGACTTTAAAGGTAGGTCTACTTTCTAAAATCTAAATCAAATATATATTATTTTATTTTTATCGATGTGATGATGGATCTTTATTTGTAGATTTTTTACTTGTAGATAGGTTAGTTTTTAGCTGATTTGATTTTAACGCTTTAGTTGGATAAAGTGTTCATAAGTGGAAAGATTGGTTAGAAAAATGGAATGTTTGGTTCTATGACAAATTTTAGTATAATAAGAGAAGAAAAAATGGAGACATTTACGTATGAAAACACAAGACATCGTATTAAGAGATCCTTTCGTATTACCTTACGAAGGTAAATATTATTTATTTGGAACAAGAAGTTTTACTTGTTGGGAAGATCATGCCACAGGTGTGGATGCATATGTGAGTGAAGACCTGGAAAACTGGTCAGAACCGATTGAGGTACTACATAAATCCGATGATTTCTGGGCAAATAAGTGTTACTGGGCCCCTGAGGTGCATGTATATCACAATAAGTTTTATATGTTTGTCACTTTATCAAAAGCGGGTACCGACATTTTAGGAACGGCTTTATTTATTGCCGACCATCCTTTGGGACCGTATAAGTCACATGGTCCACAAACAATGACACCAGAGGACTGGAGAAGTCTGGATGGTACTTTTTATCAGGACAAGAAGGGAAATCCATATATGGTCTTTTGTCATGAATGGGTACAGGTAAGTGATGGAGAAATGAATGTGGTGGCACTGAATGAAGATTTAAATAAACCAATTGGTGAGCCAAAAATTCTTTTTAGAGCTTCACAAGGAAAAACCTGGGTAAAGAATGCGAACTTTCCTCGTGAAATCAACAACGATTATATTACGGATGGTCCTTTTTAATTCCGTACAAAAGATGATAAATTACATATGTTCTGGGCTTCGTTTGCCCAAAGTGGTTATGTAGAAGCTATGGCACATAGTGATAACGATGAAATCGATGGAAACTGGACTATTGATGAAACCTTGTTGTTTGATCAGGATGGAGGACA
>JAGHTX010000223.1 GCA_018065105.1 Bacillota bacterium | reverse complement strand
TAAAAGAGATTCCTTTACGGTTAAAGGAACCGATATTCCAATTTCTAGAAAATATCAAGGTATTGCCAAAGAAACATATAACGCATATATCAACAAAAAAGATTCATAGTATATTTAAGAGGCTTTGCCTCTTTTTTTTGTGTAACACTAAAAAAGGCATCACTAAGATGCCTGTTAGAATGGTAATTTTTTTCCTTTTTTGCGCCATTGCATGAATTCGGCTGTTGCGGTTAATAATACATCGGAAGACGAGTTAAGAGCGGTTTCACAAGAGTCTTGAATAACCCCAATGATAAATCCAACACCTACAACTTGCATCGCAATGTCATTTGGAATTCCAAATAAAGAACAAGCAACCGGAATCAATAATAACGATCCGCCAGCAATACCAGAAGCACCACACGCTGAAATCGCAGAAAGAATACTTAAGATGATTGCGGTAGGAATGTCTACATGAATACCTAGGGTATTTGCAGCGGCTAAGGTCATAATTGTGATTGTAATGGCAGCACCATCCATATTGATTGCAGAACCAAGAGGAATCGATACGGAATAGTTGTCTTCATCAAGTCCTAATTTTTTACATAATTCCATATTCACTGGAATATTTGCGGCCGAACTACGAGTGAAGAAAGCTGTTAGTCCACTTTCTCTAGCACAACGAGAAATCAATGGATATGGATTTCTACGAAGACATGTTCCGACAATAATTCCATTTGTGACAAATTCCTGGAATAACATACATCCAACTAATAATGCGACTAATTTTCCATACTCAGTAAAGATTTCAATTCCACTTGTTGATACGGCTTCAAAAATCAAACCAAAGATTCCAAATGGAGCTAAACTGATTACCCAGCGTACTGTATTCGAAATACCTTCTGAAAGATCGGATAATACTTTCTTAGTAGAAGGACTTGCCTTTTTTAAAGACAAACCGATTAATACAGACCAAAATAAAATTCCTAAATAGTTTCCGTTTGCGGAAGATAGAATTGGATTTGCGACCAAATTCGATAATAAGTTCTGTACAACTTCTACAAGTCCAGAAGGAGAAGATCCTTCAACGGCTGATTTCAATGTAATGGTGATTGGAAATAAGAAACTTCCCATTACGGCTACGACAGCCCCAATAATTGTACTTAACATATATAAGAATACAACAGTTGTCATATTTCCATTATGTCCTTCTTTTGCGTTCGCTAAAGAACTCATAATTAAGACTGCAACAAGTACAGGCGCGATAGCTTTTAATGAGCCTACAAATAAGCTACCAATGATAGAAATTCCTGTTAATTGTGGTGCAGTAAATCCTAAAATTGCCCCAATTACCATACCACATAGAATACGCAAGATTAAACTTGTATTATTCCATTTTTCAATAATATTTTTCATGATATATCCTCTTTTCTCAATAGGAATTTTATCATTTTTTCATTTTTGAAACAATAAAAAAGACATCCCGAAGGATGTCTTAAACTCTTTCAAATTACTAAGAATTAAGCTAATTCAGAGAAGAATTTGATTGTACGAACCATTTGGCTAGTGTATGAGTTTTCGTTATCGTACCAAGAAACTACTTGAACTTGAGTGTTTCCATCTTCCATAACTTTTACCATTGTTTGAGTAGCATCAAATAATGATCCATAACGCATACCGATAACGTCAGAAGATACTAATTCTTCTTCAGTGTATCCGAATGATTCAGTTGAAGCAGCTTTCATAGCAGCGTTGATTTGGTCAACTGTAACTTCACCTTTAACTACAGCAACTAAGATAGTTGTTGATCCAGTAGGAGTTGGAACACGTTGAGCAGAACCGATTAATTTTCCGTTTAATTCAGGGATAACTAATCCGATAGCTTTTGCAGCACCTGTTGAGTTAGGTACGATGTTAACTGCAGCAGCACGTGAACGACGTAAATCACCTTTACGTTGTGGTCCGTCTAATGTCATTTGGTCACCAGTGTAAGCGTGAACTGTAGTCATGATTCCTGATTGGATTGGAGCTAATTTGTTTAATGCGTTAGCCATTGGAGCTAAACAGTTTGTTGTACAAGAAGCAGCAGAGATTACTGTATCTTCTGGTTTTAATGTTTCGTGGTTAACGTTGTAAACGATTGTTGGTAAATCGTTTCCTGCTGGAGCAGAGATAACTACTTTACGAGCACCAGCTTCGATGTGAGCAGATGCTTTAGCTTTTGAAGTATAGAATCCTGTACATTCTAATACTACGTCAACTCCTAATTCACCCCATGGTAATTCAGCAGCGTTAGCTTTTGCATAGATAGTGATTTCTTTTCCATCTACTGTGATTGAGCTTTCTCCAGCTTCAACTTTGTCAGCTAATTTGTAAGTACCTTGGCTTGAATCGTACTTTAATAAGTGAGCTAACATTTTTGGGCTTGTTAAGTCGTTGATAGCAACTACTTCATACCCTTCAGCGTCGAACATTTGACGGAATGCTAAACGTCCGATACGTCCGAATCCATTGATTGCAACTTTTACTGTCATTTTCAGTAAATCCTCCTTTAAAAATATTCTATAGATATTATAGGTAGATTAATTAAATTTGTCAATAAATGATACATTTATCACACCTTTTTTCACAGAAAATTAAAAGAAGTCTTTCGACTTCTTAGAAAACTATTCTTTAGAACCATTTATGTTTTTTCATATAGGCAACTTCAGCCAAAACAATGACTAAACAGATTCCTATTACGATGAAATATCCTGTTTCCGTTCTTAGTTCTGGCATGTTCACAAAGTTCATCCCATACCATCCAGTAATTAAGGTTAATGGCGAGATAATGGATGTGACCACTGTTAAAAACTGCATGATGTCATTTTGACGACTGGCAACACGGGATTCGTGAAGATCCAATAATTGTTTCGCATAATCTTCGACTAAATTGGCTAAGGCTTCCAAACGTTCCACTTTACGATATAAACGACCAATGGTTTCTTCTTCCTCTTCCATTTTTACATCCACACAAAATTCCTGGATATCTTCTAAGGCTTCCAGTAACTGATCATAATATCTTTTGAATCCAGACATTTTCTTTCGCTTTTCGAATATCTTAATGTCATCGTTAGGGTCGTTATCTCCATAAATGACGTCTTCCAATTCTTTTAAATATTCTTCTTCCTGTTGAAGAAAGTAGAAATCGCCTTTAATCAAGTTAGAAATAATAGAACATAAGGTAAAAACACCAAATCGATCTTCAAATTCATTTAACTTCATACAATGAATCTGCGCCTTTAGATTTTCTGAAGCATTGATAATATAAAGACCATCATTGCTCGTACAAAAACCAAACGTTGTATTTACGGCATCATCATATTCCTCATCCTGTTTAGAAGGGATAATAATTTGTCCACATACAACAGCATCGTCTAATACTTCGGCTTTACAGAATCTTCTATGTTTTAAACCGTCCAATAGCGTAAACACTTCTTCGTCTATATTATGAATTTGTTCGATGGATACGAATCTATAATTTTGCATATAATTCCTTCTCTCTTATATATAATAATAGATTTCACTAATTATTTCCAAATAAAATTAAAAAGTGCTATTATAAGGGATATGGAGGTTTTTTTATGAATCAAAATCAAATTTTAGATTTATTAGAAAATGATGCTCGATTAACATCTCAAGACCTTGCGGACATCTTAAACGAAGATGTAGAAACAGTGAAAAAAGCTGTTAGAGATTTAGAAGATGATAAAATCATTTGTGGATACCACACCGTTATAAATTACAATAAAGCTTTACGTGATCAAAAAGTATTAGCTTATATTGAAGTAAGATGTACGCCTATCCGTAACCAAGGTTACGACAAGACAGCTTTCGCAATCGCTCAATACCCTGAAGTAGATACTATGTATTTATTAAGTGGAGATTGTGATTTCCTTTGTTTAGTACAAGGAAAAACTATGTTCGAAGTGGCTCGTTTCGTTTCCGACAAAATTGCCTGTGTAGAAAATGTTCTTTCTACGAAAACTTTATTCGTATTAAAAGAATACAAGACACGTGGAATTGTTATGGACGAAAGAAGCATTAACGAAGAAGACAGATTGGTGGTGACTCCATAATGAAGCCAATTTCAAATAAAGTAGCCAATATGAAACCAAGTGGAATTCGTAAATTCTTTGACTTAGCTAGTACAATGAAAGGCGTTATCTCCCTTGGGGTAGGTGAACCTGACTTTGATACACCTTGGCATATCAGTGATTATGCGATCAACTCTTTATACAATGGGAAAACACACTACACTGCCAATCGTGGTTTATTAGAATTGCGTAAAGAAATCACAAAATTCCACAAGGAACGCTACAATCAAATTTACGATCCAGAAACAGAAGTTTTAGTAACGGTTGGTGGTAGTGAAGGAATCGATATCGCTATGCGTACAATTCTAGAACCTGGTGATGAAGTTATCGTTTTAGATCCTAACTATGTAGCCTATGCACCTACTATTGAATTAGCGGGTGGTGTGATGAAAAGTATCACATTAACAGAAGAAAACGAATTCAAATTGTTGCCTGAAGATTTAAAGGCTGTTATCACAGACAAAACAAAAGCTATGATCATTAACTTCCCTTCCAATCCAACAGGTGGAGTTATGACAAAGGAAGATTATGAAAAAATCGTTCCTATCATCAAAGAATCGGATATCTATGTTGTCAGTGATGAAATTTATGCAGAACTAAGTTTTGATCAAGAATTTGCGTCTTTAGCACAATTCCCTGAAATCCGAGATCAAATCATTGTTGTCAATGGATTCTCGAAAGCATTTGCGATGACTGGATGGCGTTTAGGATATATATTATCAAATAAATACCTTAGCCGAATGATGACGAAAGTTCACCAATACGTAATCATGTCCGCTCCAACCATGGCTCAACACGCAGCTATTGAAGCTTTAAAAAATGGATACGATGATGTAGTAAGAATGAGAAAAGATTATGAAAATCGTCGTAATCTTCTAGTTAAGCGATTAAATCGTATGGGATTAAAAACAAACATGCCTCATGGTACATTCTATGTATTCCCAAATATCACACCAACTGGTTTGGATAGTGAAACATTCTGTAATCGTTTGTTGGAAGAAGAAAAAGTTGCTTGTGTTCCAGGAAATGCGTTTGGAGATAGTGGAGAAGGATTTATCCGTATTTCTTATGCATACTCTATCGATCACATCATCGAAGCTTGTAACCGAATCGAACATTTCATTTCTAATTTAGGATAAGATTCATTCTTATCCTTTTTTATTGCATGAAAAAAGGCTTAACCTTTTGTGGTTAAGCCATGTTTTTTGTTGGAATTTATAAATTATTCACCAACGATATCCATCATATCTTTTTGGAATACTTCTGTCTTAGCAGCAGCTTCTTCTACTGTTTCACCTTTGATTGAGAAGTAGAATTTGATTTTTGGTTCAGTTCCTGATGGACGAGCAGCGATCCATGATCCATCTTCTAAGTAGTATTTTAATACGTTAGATTTTGGTAAATCGATTACTGATTCAACACCGTTAGCTGTCTTAATTGAAGTTTGGTAGTCTTCAGCACTTACTACAGCATATCCACCGATAGCTTTTGGAGCGTCTGAACGTAAGTTAGACATAATTTCTTTAATACGAGCATTTCCTGCAGCACCAGCTTTAGAAATAGCGATTTGAGTTTCTTTGAATGCACCGTGACGAGCATATAAGTCATTTAATACGTCGATTAAAGTTTTACCTTGTTTCTTGTAGTAGTTTCCACATTCAGCAGCTAAAAGGATAGCTTGAACACCGTCTTTGTCACGTACGAAATCTTTAACTACACATCCATAAGATTCTTCATAACCGAAGATGAATTGTTTTTCTCCAGTTACTTCATATTTACGGATCTTATCCCCGATAAATTTGAATCCAGTTAATGTTTTTTCAACATCTACACCATAGTATCTAGCTACTAATTCACCTAAGTCAGATGTTACGATTGTATTATACATTACAGCGTTAGCTGGTAATTTACCTTGTTCTTTTAATTGTGAGCAGATGTATTCTAGATATACAGCAGCTGATTGGTTACCAGACATTAATACGTATTCACCATTGTGTTTAGCAACGATACCAACACGGTCACCATCTGGGTCTGTGATACCAACAACGTCAGCATCAACTTTCTTAGCTAACTTGATAGCTTCTTCATAAGAAGGTGCTAATTCAGGGTTAGGAGTTTTTGTGTTAGAGAAATCTGGATCTGGAGCACATTGTGATAATACTGGAACAATGTCATATCCTAAACGTTTTAAGCAAGTTCTAACAGGCATATTATCTGCACCGTGTTGTGGAGAGTAAACGATTTTGAAATCTTCTTTTCTTAATCCTGGGTTAATTTCGATAGCCATGATTTCTTTGTAGTAAGCTTCGTCAACTTCTTCTCCAACCCATTCAACTAAGTCATAAACTTCGTCCATAGTTGGAACAGCGATAGCTAATTCATCTTCTACTTGGTTAACATAGTCAACAACTTTTGCTGCCCATTCAGGAATTAATTGGCATCCTGTGTCGTCGTATACTTTATAACCATTATCTTGTGGTGGGTTGTGAGATGCAGTGATCATGATACCACCAGCACATTTTAAGTAACGTACGGCAAATGAACATTCAGGTGTTGGTCTTAAGCTTTCGAATACATATACTTTGATTCCGAAGCTAGCTAATACTTTAGCTGATTCTAAAGCAAATTTGTAAGACATGTGACGGTTGTCATAAGCGATAACAACTCCTCTTTCTTTTCCTTGAGGTTGGTCACAAATGTATTTTGCGTAACCGATGTTAGCTTTACGAATTGTATAGATGTTTAAACGGTTAGTACCTGCTCCTAATTTACCACGCATACCAGCAGTACCAAATTCAACATCCATCCAGAATGCATCTTCTTTAGCAGTTTCGTCCATTGTTAATAATTCTGCTTTTAAAGATGGATCAAGGTCTTCTTTAGTGACCCACTTTTGATATTTTTCTTCAATTAAAGACATAATAAATCCTCCTAATAACTAGAATAATTATATCACTTAAGAGAATAAAATGAAAACGATTTCAAAGCCTTTATTAAGATTCGTGAAAAATGTAATATATTTTTTTCTGAAAATCAAAAAAAGCCTCTTTTGAGGCTTTATTTTGTGCTAATCAAGAATAAATTAAGCGATGATGTTTTGTGCTTTTAATACGTCAGCGATAGCAGCTACTGCTTCTTCTTCGTCTTCACCGTTGCAGCTGATAGTGATTTCTGATTGAGTAGGGATTCCTAAGCTCATAACACCCATGATTGATTTCATGTTTACTTCACGTCCTTTGAAAGCAACGTTGATTTCTGATTTGAATTTGCTAGCAGCGTTAACAGCTACAGTTGCTGGACGAGCGTGTAATCCAACTGGATCGATAACAGTTACAGTAATTTGTTTCATGATTAAATTTCCTCCTAAGTATATAACTTCAATTAATATTTTATGATATTTTTTCTAATAACACAACAATTTATTGTTTATGTTTTATTGAAAAATTAACGTAATAATTCTTCGTACAATTTGTTGTAAATAGTTGCACTTGCATCCCATGATACGTCTGAAGTTAAGGCGTGATCACGTAATGTGTTCCAATCATCTGGTTTGTTGTAATATACATCACAAGCAAGATTTAAAGTGTTAACTAATTCTTGTGAATTGTAGTTCGCAAAGCTAAATCCGTTACCAGTTTTGTCATATTGATTGTATGGTTGAACAGTGTCTTTTAAACCACCTGTTTCACGTACTAGTGGAAGAGTTCCATAACGTAATGAACATAATTGGCTTAATCCACATGGTTCAAATAAGCTTGGCATTAAGAATAAATCACATCCTGCATAGATACGGTGAGCTAATGCTTCGTTGTATCCTCTATAGAAAGCGATTTTTCCTTTGTTTCCTTCTTCTAATTGAGTGAACTTAGTTTCGATAGCAGCTTCACCACTACCTAAGATAACTAATTGAATATTAGCTGCACAAATTGCATCTAATTGTTCCATCATTAGATAGAATCCTTTTTGGATTGTTAAACGGCTTACTACACCGACTAACATTGTATTAGGATCTTCAGTTAATCCCATTTCTTTTTGAAGAGCTAACTTACAGTTAACTTTTTCAGTAGCAACGTTTACCTTGTCGAAGTGATAAGGAATTTCTGGGTCAGTTTTTGGATTCCATAATTCAACGTCGATACCATTTACAATTCCCCAAAGGTCATATTTACGCATGTTCAATACAGCTTCAAGACGTTCACCATATTGTTCAGTTAAGATTTCTTGTGCGTAGTTTGGAGATACTGTAGTTACTTTATCTGCATAAAGAATACCTGATTTCATGAATGAAATTCCACCGTCGAAACGAACGTTTCCATTTTCGAATAAGTGGTAAGGTAATCCTAAACAAGAATCTAAGATATCCACTCCGAAGTTTCCTTGGAATGCTAAATTGTGAATTGTATATACGAAACGGATTCCGCGATAACGTTGATCATGGTAGTGAGTTTCTTTAACCATGCAAGGAATCATTCCTGTGTGCCAGTCATGACAGTGGATTACATTTGGCCAGTAATCAACTTGGTTTAACATTTCGATTACAGCTTTTTGGAAGTAACCGAAACGTTCTCCGTCATCGTTATATCCATATAATGTATCTCTTTCAAAATATCCTTGGTGTTGAATAAAGTAGAATTGAACATTATTCACTGTTTGAGTAAACAAACGAACAGGGATTTCTTGATAGTGAATTGATACACTATATTCTGCAACTAATTCAAATTGATCTAAGAATTTGTCTGCGATTTTCTTATATAAAGGCATTACAACTTTTACTTCGTGTCCTCTTTCAGTTAATGAGAGAGGAAGTGATCCAACAACGTCAGCTAAACCACCAGTTTTGATGAAAGGAAGACCTTCACCAGCTACGAATAAAATTGAAGCCATTACACTTTTTCTCCTCTACCGATATATACTGGAAGATCATCTTCAGATACGATATCAGTTTTCTTAGAGATCTTAGCGAATTTGTCAACAACAACATTCTTTAAGATTGCTCCATCAGCGATTTCAACTTCTGGCATGATTACACAGTTTTCAACGATAGCACCTTTACCGATAACTACACCACGTCCTACTACAGAACCAACAACTTTACCAGAGATTTTTGCACCGTTAGATACTAAACTTGTTACAGCAGATCCAGTTTTTGAGTAGATAGCTGGAGCAGAGTCTTTAGTACGAGTATAAATTGGCCAGCTTGGTTTAGCGAAGTCTTTCATCTTAGATGCATCTAAAATATCAAGGTTAGCGTTAACATATGATTCTAAGTTGTAGATGCAGTAAACGTTTCCACGTTGTGGAATAGCTTTAACAGCTTTAGTTTCACAGTAATCATTAATAATGTCTTTTAACCAGTACATTGAAGAAGTAGCTTTAGCATCTTTGATTGCTTGAACTAATAAGTCTTTCTTCATTACATAAGTTTCTAATGATAATAATGCTGATTTTTTAGCACCATCGTTGATAGCGATACCTTTAACATCAGTTTTGTCAGCAGCTAAGATTTGGCATCCGATATATTGTTCGTTAGCACCAGATACTTTTTTGCTTAAGATAGAGATATCAGCACCACTTTCGATGTGTTGTGCTACTAAATCGTTGTAGTTACAAATATAAACCATATTAGTTGGAGCAACTACTACGTATTCATTTTTGTTTCCTTCGATTTCTTCTAAGCTTTGAGAGAATGCTTCAATATCTGGAGCAATTCTTGAGCTCTTAGTATAAGTAGGTAATAAACGGATATCACCATTTTTTGAGTTAACATTGTATTGACGTCCTGAACCAATGTGTTTGATTAATGGACGAATGTTTCCTGTTGTATAAATTTGAACTTCATCAATTCCTGAGTTAGTCATGTTTGAAATTGGGAAGTCGATTAAGCGATAACGTCCTAAGAAGTTAAACGCAGCAATTGGACGTTCTTCTTGAAGTCCTTCAACATACACATTAGAGTCGTTGTATGAAATAATTCCTAATACGTTTGCCATAATCTATTCACCTTTCTTTACGTTCTTAGAGATAAGTGCGATATCATTTTTCTTACCAATAACATCACCTTCAACTTTTACACCATCAGCGATGATAGCGTATTTGATTTTAGCACCAGAACATACGTGTACACCTGGCATTAATACAGATTCAACAACTTCTGCACCTTCGTCAACTGTTACATTGTGGAATAATACAGATTTTTTAACTGCACCGTTGATGATAGCACCTTGGTTAACATAAGAGTTTTCAAGAGTTCCAGTAGGACCTACATAGTGAGGTAATGCAGGAACATCTTCTGTATAGATCTTCCATGATGGATCGTCTAAGTTTAATTCATCTGGTTTGTCTAATAAGTCCATATTAGCTTCCCATAATGAGCTAACTGTACCAACATCTTTCCAGTATCCTTCGAAACGGTAAGAATATAATTTTCCACCTTCTAAGATTGCAGGGATAATGTCGTGACCGAAGTCGTGTTTAGTTTCACCTTTAGATTGATCTTTAGCTTTGTCAGCGATTAATGCTTTTCTTAATGTCTTCCAGTTGAAGATATAGATACCCATAGAAGCTAAGTTAGATTTAGGTTCTTTTGGTTTTTCAGCGAATTCAGTGATACGTCCTGTTTCATCAGTTGACATGATACCGAAACGAGAAGCTTCTTCCCATGGTACAGGCATTACAGCGATTGTACATTCAGCACCGCAAGCTTTGTGAGTTGCTAACATGTCAGCATAGTCCATTTTGTAAATGTGGTCACCAGATAAGATTAATACATATTCTGGGTTTTCGTTATCGATGAAATCGATATTTTGAGTAATGGCATCAGCAGTTCCTTTATAAACACCGAAAGTTGTTCCATCTTTTTCACTTGGTGGTAATACATAAACACCACTACCTGCTGTGTCTAATCCCCAAAGTTGTCCTTTACCTGCGTAAGCATTTAATACAACTGGTTCGTACTGTGTTAATACACCAACTACATTGATGTTTGAGTTAGCACAGTTTGAAAGTGGGAAGTCGATAATACGATACTTTCCACCAAAGTAAACGGCTGGTTTCGCAATTTTGTCAGTTAATGCGTATAGACGAGAACCACGCCCACCCGCTAAAATCATTGCGAGCATATTATTTTGTTCCATAATCATCCTCCTATACAT
>JAGHTX010000058.1 GCA_018065105.1 Bacillota bacterium | reverse complement strand
GAATCTCTGGTCACTTCGACAAATACCCTTGTGGTACAAAAAGCCGTAGCTGGACAAAAAGAAAAATACATTATGGTAGCTGGTGCCCAATCGGCAGGACGCGGAAGAACTGGTCATACTTTCTATTCCCCAGAACAAACCGGTGTGTATCTATCCGTTTTATTAAAACCAGAAAATACAACGCCTTATGAAGCAACCAACATTACTTCTATGGCAGCTGTTGCCGCTTGTGAAGCCATTGAAAGTCTAGGTATAAAACCAGAAATCAAATGGATCAACGATATATTTGTGGAAAAGAAAAAGGTATCGGGTATCTTAACCGAAGCATCGATCAATATGGAAACTCGTATGATGGATTATGTCGTTATGGGAATTGGATTAAACATGTATACCCCAAAAGGTGGATTTCCGCAAGAAATTCAACACGTAGCCGGATCCATTCTTTCTGAAAAAATGCGTGATGGAAGAAATAAATTAACTGCCGCTTTTATCAATTCTTTCCTAGGCTATTATGAAAACTTTAAAGAAAAGAAATACTACGATTCGTATAAATCACACAGTATGATTTTAGGAAAAGAAGTATATATCAATTCAAAAGAAGGAAAGAAAAAAGTATTTGCCAAAGATATCGATCCAAACTTCGAATTAGTCATTATCGAAGACGGAAAAGAAAAATGCGTATCTTCTGGAGAAGTACACATTACTTTTGACTTTGATTACTAGAGAGTATATATCTCTCTAGTTTTTATTTTCCATGCGAATCGCACGATAAATTTCATATTGTTTTTGTAGACGTTCTTCTTCATTTAGAAGCATTCCCTTGGATTCCAAAATTCTTTCAATAGCCTGAGATACATCTAAGGTATGATATGGCAAATATAAGGAGCGTAATTCTTTTGGCTTTATTATTTTATAGGCCTGGATAGAACTGATCTCATAGGTATATGCATAATACCGATATACATAACCAATCCAATACATTTCATTTTTTGAATATTTAGTCGAACCATAGGTAGAAACTCCGTATTCTTCTTCAATTCTCTCTAATATGTCCATAGGCTGTAGATTCCAATCAAGAATTGCCATGTTATCCATTTCTTTTACAATTTCACTATTAATAAATCTTCGAATGAATATTTCAGAACTGGAATCCGTCTTTTCTATAGACAATTCAAAGGTTCTAGCCTGCAGTTCACACAATAGAAGTCCATCTTTATCTATATTTTTCATCATAAACACCTTAAGTCCCTTCTACTTCAATATCTCATCGATATACAAACCTTGTCCACGATATTTAATGCGAGCTAATTTTACTTTATCATCTCCTGTTTTCACATCTTGACTACGTATCTTTTTATAATGCTCCCTTTCTTCATCGCACACAAAACAGCGTTCTACCATCTTAACTTGACGGATTGCCTTCTCGCTAATTAAGATATACTGATTTCCTAGATTTGTGGCAGCTAAACAATGTTTACATTGTTCATCGGTAATCTCCCCATCAATGAAAGAATTGATGATTTGAAACATTCGATTATCGGCAATAGGCGCAATAATATAATCGCAGTTTTTAGAATCCTCTACCATTTTTTTGATGACAGGATGGTCCTTATATTGGTTTAATCTACCTCGATAATACGCAATTGTCAGCATCCATTCCTGGTTTACGTTATACTTTTTACAAACTAAATTACTTTCATCAAAATCTAGAAAATAAATACAAGATTTTTCAAAATTGGAAGTAAACGATACAGATTGCTCATAGTTTTCCCCTGTATAAAAACCTCTTCCAAAATCGTTGTTCGCTCTTCCCTTTGTAGGAGATATTTCTCCTTCGATTCCACTCTTAGAGCCATGAAATAATAATTTATGATCCGTATTTATATTATCTAACCAAAACATCTGTTTTAGCTTATTAAGTTCGATTTTCTTTCTATAGGCAAAGCTATACACTTGTTTTAATAATTGAATAGAAGGTTTTGTGACTTTACTTTCACTTCTTGAAATGGTAATCTGCCCCACACCTACAGCTTCTGCTAATTCATTTTGTGTTAAGTTCAATAATGCTCGAATCGCCTTTAAATCTTCTGAAAAATTATAATCCATGTTTATTCCTCTACTTGTTTATATCATATTACTTATACATGTTTACAGTCAACTTGTTTATAACATTTTATATATACTCGTTTGTGAAACTCTATGTTTTATTCATGGTAAATGCCCAATTCTTGAAAAGTTGGTGCTTATAATAATAAAAAAGGCATCGCTTAGGCGATGTCTTATTCGTATTCTAAGATTTCTTTGATTTTAGCTTGATAGGTAGCTGGGTCTACCATATAACTCTTGGCATGTTCAGCACCTTCAATAATAATCATTTCTTTATTATCACTTTGAATGGAATTATAAATATCTAAGGCATTTTGCACTGGTACAAAAGTATCCTTTTCCCCATGAATGATCTTAATTGGAACTTCCGTGCTCTTTAGCACTTTTTTCGCATTGATTTCTTGTAGATCCGCATGATATCTACGTTTTAATTTATAGTTGATCAAATGATACGAAGCTCTTGGAAGAGGAATGTGATTTTGTTTCATGGTATGTACCAGTTGATCCTGAGCACTGGCATATCCACAATCGGCAAGAATTCCTTTAACATTCGAAGGAATATTATTGACTGTACACAACACAGTGGTAGCTCCCATCGATATTCCATGTAGATAGATTTGAATATCTTCTCCATAAGAATCCACTAAATGCTGGATCCATAATTCTAAATCTACGTGCTCTCTAGAACCAAAAGTAATATTCTTTCCTTCACTTTCTCCATGTGCCTGGTGGTCAACAATCAATAAGTTAACATTTTGTTCATAATAGAATGGCAAGAACAAACCAAACTCATTCAATCCCGAATTACGATATCCATGACTTAAGACAACATACTTCTTGGAACCTTCTTTCGCTGGTACAAAAGTCGCTTTTAATACATCACCATGCTCATTGGTGATTTCAAACTTTTGTTTCTTATCCTGAATGAGCGCAATTCCTTCTTCAATTTGTTTCTGCTGGTCTTCGCTGTTTTTTCCTAAATCTATTTTCTTTTTGGGATCAAAAGCCGTTTTGTATTCCAATTCATTTAATACTTGTGACAAAGTTAATACCACGGTTAATCCCAGTCCTAATTTTATTTGTGTTGATCGTTTCATAAGCATTTCCTCACTGTTTCTATTTTACCACAAAAAAAGAGGACAATGTCCTCTTAGTTGTATAAGGCTTGGTGATAAGCATACATAGCTTTGACCAAATTCTTTAACGAAGTGTTTGTCGATTGACTTAATGCGTGATATCCATAGCTAAAGATTCCATATCGCATCGCAAAGTTTGGTGCTGTAATCATAAACAATTCGTCCATAGACGCAATGGATGGAATGGTTACAACTGTATACTTTCCAGATTTGGATACTTCAACGCTTTCCCCATTTACTTTAAACTGAGCATCCCCAGTAAAGTACAATTGTAGACCAGGTTTGGATGTCAATAACAATTGTGCACCCACAAAATTTATCTGATTGTTTTTATCATTAATAATAGCCTGGTATTGTGATAAATCCACATTCGCTAATGAATTCACATTTTTAGGTACATTACTTGTGTTATATCCAAAATACTGTTGAACATATTTTCCATATGTCATCATAGCCTTTGCGATATTTATGGATTTTGCATCGTAAGAAGAAGCATGACTTATTAAATAATCTGCGTATTCTTCAACTGTGTATTTAAACGTCTTGATTGCGTTTCCTTCTCCGTCTAAAAGTTCGGCTGTAATCGTTTTTGTCATATCTTTAGCCGAAACTCGACATGGGAAAATATAGTAATCTTCCTCTCTTTGTGCGTCTTTTACATAGGTATCTTGAATCGTACCATTTGGTAGAATAAAGCGAATCTTTGATTGTGCGTTTGCAATAGTTTGTGGCGAGAAGGTCATATAGAAGTTCACCCCAATATCCCCAGATAGAGAAAGTGAGTATCCAGCAATCTTATTATCCCCAAATGGAACGAATGTTACTGGAGCTGGTGTACTAGATACATTACCAACCTCATCATAAGCGTAAATATGTGTATTGTATTCACAGCCAGTTTCATAATTATGATCAGATACATTGACTCTATAGGTTACATTCCCATTTGAATTGATTGTTCCATAGGCATCTGAATTGTATTGCCAGTTTGGTTGAATATCATCCTGACCATTTTGAGAAGTCCAAGATGGGAATACGACCTTTTCAACTCCAATATTGTCTGTTACTTTACAAGTCACTGTGTATCCTTCAGAACTAATATTAGAAACTACCACATTCGAAATAGTTGGTGCAACCGTATC
>JAGHTX010000089.1 GCA_018065105.1 Bacillota bacterium | reverse complement strand
AACGTTTTGTTTCGGCATAAGAATAATAGTACATATACTTGCCTCGCTTTCTACCCTCATTCTATTCTTTCTGTATTATTTGTCATGCAGGTAAAAGTTTTCATAAAAAAAAGACAAGCTTTTATCACTTGTCTTAGTCTTCAAATAAGATTTCTCCCTGGGTTTCAATGACCTTTTTAAACCAGTCAAAAGATTTCTTTTTATAACGTTTTAACGTACCATTTCCATAATCGTCCATATCTACATAGATAAATCCATAACGCTTTTTCATTTCTCCAGTAGATAAAGAAACTAGATCAATAGGAGCCCACATTGTGTATCCTAAACAAGGAACCTTATCAATTACGATTGCTTCTATCATCGCTTTTAAATGATCTTTTAAATAATTGATACGATAGTCATCGTTAACTGTACCATCCACTAATTCATCAACAGCTCCTAATCCATTTTCGACAATAAACAATGGCTTTTGATAACGATCGTAGTATTCATTTAATACATATCGTAATCCTAAAGGATCCACTGGCCATCCCCAAGGTGTTGATTCTAGATAAGGGTTAGGATCTCCTCCTACTGTACCAATTGGTGTATCCTTAGAAACTGTATTGGAACGATAGTAACTAAAAGAAATAAAGTCTAACGTTCCTTCTTTTAAGATTTGTTCATCTTCTGGTTCACTAAAGATCTTCTTTACTCCTCTTTGTTGGTATAAAGATTCTGTATACGAAGGATAATATCCTCTAGCCATAACATCAATAAAGAAATATGTTTGTCGTCTACGATTCATATGTGCCCAAATATCTTCTGGTTTACAAGTAGCAGGATAGTGAGCACTTGAAGCATACATAGCTCCAAACATAGAACCTGGCATCATTTCATGCCCTAAGATAACCGCTTTGGCACTGGCTACAAACATATTATGTGCTGCATTGTAGTGTGTTTGTCCTTCACAAGTATACGTACCACAAGCTGCATATCCTTTTACCGCATTGATTTCATTAAAAGTTAACCAGTATTTACAATCTTTTCCATAACGTTCAAACAATACCTTGCAGTATTTGATGAAACAATCAATGGTATGACGACTTGCCCAACCATTGTATTTTTCTGCTAAATACACAGGTAAGTTATCATGATGAATTGTAATCAAAGGTTCCATATTATGCTTCTTTAATTCACCCATGATACGATCATAGAATTTTAAACCTTCTTCATTTGGACATTCTTCTTCTCCCGTTGGGAAAATACGAGTCCAGGCAATGGAAAAACGATAGACATTGTGTCCCATTTCAGCAAGTAATGCGATATCTTCTTCTACATGATGATAGTGATCTACAGATTTATGTGAAGGATAGTATTGCCCTTCCACTAAACAAGGCTGTCCTCCTTCTTCAATATTTTCTGGATTGAAAAAAGAACTACGTGCTCTTTTGATCGTACCATCTGGCATCTTGTAGGTAATAGCTCTAGGATTTTGAACACTTCCATTGGTTTCTAAATCGTGTGTTCCTAGACCTTTTCCACCTTCAAAACATCCTCCTTCAAATTGGAAGTCCGCTGTAGCTCCTCCCCATAAAAAATCTTTACTAAGTTTCATAATGTACAACCTCCTATTATCCAACTAAGTAAGTAAATCCATGATTCCAAATGTATTCTTCTAAGGACCAGTTGTTCTTCATCATTTCCTTAGCTATTTCTTTTCCCACATAACGGAAATGCCAAGGTTCATTGGCAGCTCCTGTAATACTTGTTTTGTCTTCGGGATAACGCAAGATAAAACCATACTTATACGCATTCTTTATACACCATAGATATTCTTCTGTTTCTCCAAAAGTTTGGACTTCCTCATTAATCACACTTACACTGGTAAGGTCCACGGCCAGTCCTGTCTGATGTTCACTAAATCCAGGTAAAGAAACATAACTTTGTACATATGCTTCCCCTTCTGTTTCTAAATAATAAGCATAGACGCTTTGTTGTTCATCGTAAGAACGATAGGCACTGCGAATTCCCAAATGCAGATTTTCTTTTTCCATGTCTTTTGCCATTTGTTCCAAAGAGTTGGCCACTTCCTTTTGCAGGTAAGGATCTTCCACACTCGGAAGACTTGTTCTTACTAGGTTTTCTGGTTCATATCCTTCAGGTAAACAAAAGCCAAAACGTACAAGTATATCGGTTCTTTCTGGTTCCAAGATTGTATAGATTGTATCGGTATAAGAAAAAATACCTGGATACGAGATGGCAAGAACGGCTTGTGTGGGTTCCAGTCCCGATTCTAAATAATAAGAAATATGCGAAATAATACGATTCTTCACATTTAGATATGGTTGTACTTCTTCTTTAGTAATCTCACAATTGACTAAGTCTTGTATCTCGGCATCGGTATAATCGTTATAATGTTTGCGAAAATAAGACTTTGAATAACCAAGAGCCTTTAATGGTTTAGCCAGGTTATAATACGTATCCACTCGAGAAACTACTTTTTCTTTATCTAAACCTTTGACCAGATTGTAGTCATAATAGTGATGGGCATTATCTACTGTGTCCCAATAAGAAAAATCAATCGAATCTCCAAATTCTAAATATTCCTGTTTCTCTTTTTCTTCCAATCCCAAAATAAACGAACGAGCTTGTCCATTATAACCAAGACGCGTTAAAGTAATCGAATCCCAGTTCAGAAAGACAACCAGTCCCAGGATAAGAGGAAGCAACAAAGAGATTCCTATTTTTTTAATCAAAAGTATTCTCCATTTCTAATACCTATTATATAGAAAAGTGTTATAATTTTGAATAAAGGTGGAATGAATTATGAGCGCAAAACAAGAAGTATTAAAGCTATTAGAAAACCATACCGATTACCTTTCGGGAGAAGAAATGGCCCAACAGCTCAATGTTTCTCGAGCTGCCATTTGGAAAGCAATCAAAAAACTTCAAAGTGAAGGATATGAGATTGAAGGAATATCCAACAAAGGATACAAATTAGGAAATGCCGATATTCTAACCAAAGAAGGAATCGAAAAATATTTAAACGTGGAATGTGAACTGGAAGTAGAATCTCTGGTCACTTCGACAAATACCCTTGTGGTACAAAAAGCCGTAGCTGGACAAAAAGAAAAATACATTATGGTAGCTGGTGCCCAATCGGCAGGACG
>JAGHTX010000011.1 GCA_018065105.1 Bacillota bacterium | reverse complement strand
AGAGTTGTAGAATAATTTCCAAAGACAGTTTCTAATCGTTTATTATCTAGTCTTTGATCAGTAGCTGTCATTCCTACTAAGAATTTGGGAGTAAAGTATTGAATGACTCGTTTTAATACAGGAGCTACGGCATGGTGTGCTTCATCGATCACAATATAATCAAAGTAATCTTGGTTATATTTGTTGTAGTGTAAGCACATATGTGAATATGTACATACCATAACATCTATATTTGATAATGAGTTTTCTACTCTTGCATTCCAGTCGTTTACTAATTCTTTTGTAGGAACAAGGACTAAAGCTTTTAGTTCTTTGTGTTCTTTTGAAAATTCGAATAGATCTTCTTCTATAATTTTTGATTTACCAGTGGCTGTAGGAAAGACAATTAAGAAAGATTTTATTCCTTGTTCTCTTTGTTTCTTAATTTCTTCTAAGGTGATTTCCTGGTGGTCGTATAATTTAAATCCTCTATCAGCTAATATTCCATTTTCGATAAAAGATTCTGTGTTTTCTCCAAAGAAGCTTTTGATGTCATCGACAATGCGTTGTTCAAATTGACAGTCTTCAGTAGAAAAACGATATAATTTAATGCCCCATAGGGCACAAGTATTTTGTTTGTTGAGTTGATTCCGGTATCTGGAAACTCCAATCAATTGAGGATGGTGATAGTGAATCCCATTTTCTTCTACGGCAATGTCTCCATGATGGGTGCGAATTAAATAGTCTAGAAAATAGTTATTTCCAGATTGATCGGAAATACAATATTCTTTCCATAGGTATTTTAAAGAAGACATTCCATAGGCATCAGTAAAGTTCTTTTCGAATAAGAATTCTAATGGAGAAGCATCGGCTATTTCATTACGATCTATTGTATTAGAGATAGAATATTCAATATCTGTATTAATTAAAAAGCTAGGAATAGATTCTAAATCTTCGATTAAAAAGCGGAATACTTTAGAATACCGGCTCATGTATTGGTTTTGTTTATCGGTGATAAGAGAATAAGGAAAAGAGGTATCTGCATAAGCACAAATACCTTCATCTATTATCACAACTGTATCGTTCTTATGGTAAAAGTAGCTGATTCCTTTATTGGGATATTCTACTTTTTCAATAAGGGAAAAACCATCTATCATTATTTAACCTTTCTTAGAATCAAATTTAACCATTTCTCATTACTTCTTCCTGGTCTT
>JAGHTX010000183.1 GCA_018065105.1 Bacillota bacterium | reverse complement strand
TGGTTGATACTATCTATTCCTACAATGCCTTTATACATAGGGGCTAAGACTTGCAATTCCTTATCACTGAAGTTTAGAGCTAAACGAATGATTTCTTCCATGCTCTGTTGTGAAGAAACCTCAATCATATTCACTCCATCTTCATATAAACAAGTTTGTTCCTCACGAATCTGTTGAGCAAGAGAAACAATCCCCGATCCATTGGATTGTCTAAAAATCTTATTTAAATGAATATGTGGAAAGGTTTCACTTTGGATCAAGTCAATAAAGACTTTTCCTGGACCTACACTTTCCAATTGGTCTTCATCCCCAATCAAAAGAATACGGCAATATTTTGGAAGTCCTAATAATAAATGGGCAAATAAATGCGTGTCGACCATACTAAATTCATCCACAATTAAAAATTCACAATCCAAAGGTTCCTGTTCACTTACGCCAAAGGAATTATCTTCTAGATTCCACTTCAATAATGAGTGAATGGTCTTACTATCGTCATCGGAAAGTTGTGCAAGTCTTTTGCTCGCTCTTCCTGTTGGGGCGCAAAGCTGGATGCGGCAATCTGGATAAATATCCTTACAAATCTGCAAGATACCACGGACCGTTGTTGTTTTTCCGGTACCAGGTCCTCCATTTAAAATCATACAAGAATTATCAAAAAAGGCATGAATGGCTTTTTTCTGTTGTTCATCGTATTTAATCGAATTTGCGAATTCAATACCACGAATCTTGGCATCCAAAATGTCTGAATCCACATCATCAACCGGAAAGATATGATGGAAAATCTCGTGCGCAATGATGTTTTCATCATCGTATAGATTAAATGGGTAAATTCGAGTTTCTTCCACATGAATGGATTCTTGATTTGATAAACGATTTAAACTTTCCTTTACAAAATTGATATCTACATTTCGACAACGTTCCATGATTGTTGGCAAAGATATATACGTATTTCCTGTTGCCATGCACAATTGTCGAATGGTTTCATACAAATACGCATCCAATCTTCTTTCGTCATTACCAGGCATTTGCTGCATATCTGCAATTTTACAAGCACTTTTGTACCCAAAACCATATACCTCGTATAAAGGTTGGAAACAGTTATTCTCAATAATTTCCAAAGGATTCTTATATGTTTTTTCTAGAAGGGAAATCTTTTGCGGATTTAGACCATATTTCATCAATTGGATGTACGTTTCATTAAAAGATTGATATTCCTTCATTCCTTCTTCAATGACTTCGATCTTCTTTTGAGGAAGATTTTTAACTTGATATAAACAAGAACTATCTTCTAAGATTTGTTCCAGACAAGTATCCCCTAGAGTGTTATAAATGTTTTGAGCGGTTTGTCTTCCAATGCCAGGGAAAGAATTGCCACTTAAAAAATGTATTATGGCTTTTTCCTGCGTTGGCAATATTTTGATGGCACTGACAATTTGGAATTGTTCACCAAAACGAGGATGTTTTACATATTCTCCTGTTAAGGTGTAATCTTGATCTTCTTGTGGATCTACGATAATACCAGCACCCGTAAAGATATGATACGTATCTAATTGAGAAAAAGAACCAACTACATAGTGGTTCTGTTCGTTCTCAAATATGATGTATTCCAATTTCGCTTTAATTTCCATGAAGCTTCTCCTGATATGTAGAAAGAATCTTTTGATTTAAGTCTTCTTGACCAATAAATACCTCTTCAATGACTCCACCACCGATACATTTGTATCCATCGTAAAGTACTGCTTCCTGTCCACAAGTAACAGAAGCAATTTTTTGAGGGTAAGTTAATCGGACAGTCGATTCATCTAGAATTTCTAAATGAACATCTTGGTCCTTTTGGCGATATCTAAATTTACAAGTACAGTCTTCTGGGATTTCTTTTAAATCTTTCACTAACCAGTTTACACCCTTGACAATACAACTATCAGACATTAACCATTCTCGGTGGTCATTGTGACATACGAATAAAATGTTCTTTTCGACATCTTTACCAACCACAAACCAAGGACCGGCTTCGTGATCGATATTTAATCCTTTTCTTTGTCCAATTGTATAGTATAAAACACCTACATGACGGGCAATGACTTTTCCTGTATCGATATCCACAATGTCTCCATCTTTACTTGGTAAATAGTTACTTAAGAATTGACGGAAGTTTCTTTCTCCGATGAAACAGATACCTGTACTGTCTTTTTTTGTCGCTACACTTTCTAAATTTAATTGGGCAGCGATTTTTCTTACTTCTGGTTTATCTAAATTTCCTAGTGGGAACATTGTTTTGGCAATAGCCGATTTGTCTACCTGACATAGGAAATAAGTTTGGTCTTTGTTTTGATCCTTGGCACGAGTCATATATGTGAAACCATCTTCAACACTAGTTGACGCATAGTGTCCAGTGGCAACCATATCAAAACCTAAGTCCATAGCTCGTTTAAAGAACGCATCAAATTTTATATATTTGTTACAAAGAATATCTGGATTTGGTGTTCTACCCTTGGCATATTCGTCCAAGAAAGTTTGGAAAACGTTATCCCAATATTCTTTAATATAATCCACACGTTGTAGAGGCAATCCTAAATGATTGGCAACAGCTAGCGCATCTTGATAATCTTGTTCCTGTGGACAAGTATCATCTAAAATAGTTGGATTTCCTGCAATATCGTTATTCGCAAAACTATCCCAGTTCCGCATGAAACAACAAGTTACGTCATATCCTTGCTCTTTTAATAAATAGGCAGCAACTGCACTATCCACTCCACCACTTAATCCAACTAATACTTTCATAGAATTTACCTCCTAAGCAACCTATATTATACACAAAATTTAGTCTTTTAATAGTCAAAATAGTTTTCCACTTCTTTTAATAAAGAAGAATATGTATTTTTATCTTTTTTTCGTATTCCCAAATAGAATGTCATCTGTGCTTGTGTATCAGTAAAGGGAATAATAACACGATTTTTAGTAATACCTTCACGCTTTATGGTTAAGTTAGAAGTGAATACCGGGAAGGTAGATGCACTTTTTATTTGATTAAACACTTCTCGATTTTCTTGGGTAATAAAGTGTGTCTTTGGCATGGTTTTGATATGCATATCGTACCAGAATCCAATGTTTGAATAGAGAAGCATGGTTTCCCCTTCTAAATCCTTGAAAGAAACCTCTTTTCGATGACTCAAAGGATGCTCTTCAGGAATGGATAAGCTCAAGTGCTCATCTAGATAGGGAACAGATACAATGTTTGGATTTTGAATTTCAAAAGGGGTAAGAATCATATCGACCTTATTGGAAAGTAATAGATTTTCCAAATCATATTGATCCAAAACCTTGGAAACAATATTTATATTTCCATAAAGTTTATGAAGCATAGGCTCAATATCCCAAATGGGAGCTGGGGTACAAGATGCGATAGAAATGGAAGACATCAATCGGACATCGTCAACCATAGACTGAACCTGTTGAAGTATTTTTTTCGCATGTTCTACGGCTAACTCACCGTTTTTGTTTAATACAATCTTATTCTTGTAGTGGTCAAAAAGCTCAATCCCAAAATCTTGTTCCAAACGCTGCATCGAACGAGACAGAGCGGGTTGAGAAATCGATAATTCTTTGGCTGCACTAGAAAGACTTCCGCTTTGAGCGATACATATAAGCTGTTCCAGTTGATTCAGTTCCATAATTTCTCCTTGTTTACTATGCGTTTATATTATAGCACCTTTCGGAATTGGTATTGTACAAAACAAAGAAAACATCCTATTCTTTAGCCAATAAAGGAGAACTAGGAAATGAACAAAAAAAGATTGGGACAAACCGATATGTATGTCAATCCCATAGGATTAGGCTGCATGGGATTATCACATGCATCGGGATATGCCACACCTAAAGAAGAAGCCATTGAGGTATTAAAAAAGGCACATGAAATTGGATATGACTTTTATGATACAGCCGAATGTTATACAGGAATTTATGAAGACGGAAGCATTGCCAACAACGAAGAGATTGTTGGAGAAGCCATCAAAGAGTTTAGAAATGAAATTGTACTTTGTACAAAATTTGGTGTCACACATATGGGTGACCATTTAGAATTTGATTCAAGCCCAGAAAAAATACGAGCATCTATTGAAGGTTCTCTAAAAAGACTACAGGTAGATTGTATTGATCTTTATTATCAGCATCGTATGGATCCTAAAGTGGAACCTGAAGTGGTTGCCCAAACGATGAAAGAATTGATTGAAGAAGGAAAAATCAAAGCCTGGGGAATTTCCGAGACCAGCGAAGAATATTTACGAAGAGCGCATGCGATTTGTCCAGTAACAGCGGTAGAAAATCGATACTCCATGATGGCAAGATGGCATGAAGGTATTATTGAGGCGTGTAAAGAGTTAGGCATTACCTATGTTGCCTTTTCACCAATGGCCAATGGTGCCTTAACCGGAGCCTATCAGGATAAATCACAGTTTGACAATGCCAGCAAGCAAGATTTTCGTTCTAATATGCCACAATATACGGAAGAAGGAATCAAAAAAACCAATGAATTGCTGGAAGTAGTAAATGCGATTGGAAAAAAGCACAACGCCACAAGTGCGCAGATCTCGTTGGCATGGATGATCAATAAACACGAAAACGTCATTCCGATTCCTGGTTCCAGAAAAATCGAAAGATTGGCATCTAACTTTCAAGCTGGTAGTATTTCTTTATCCAAAGAAGAGATTCAAGAAATGGATGATAAATTAAACAAAATGGAGTTTAAAGTATTTGGAGGACACTGATATGAAAAAGACAGTATATATGATGCGTCATGGACAAACGCTATTTAATGTTCAAAAGAAGAATCAAGGTTGGTGCGATTCCCCTTTAACCGAACAAGGAATTGAACAAGCAAAAATTGCGAAACAATATTTCATAGACAATGATATTCATTTTGATGCAGCCTATTGTTCAACGAGTGAGCGATGTGTAGATACTCTAGAATTGTTGACAGATATGCCTTATACGCGTTGTAAAGGCTTAAAAGAATGGAACTTTGGACAATTTGAGGGAAAAGATTCTTTTTTAAATCCACCAAGTCCTTTTGGTGATTTCTTTAAAAATTTTGGCGGAGAGGGACAAGAAGAATTTGTACAACGTATTGTTTCGACGATGACAGAAATCATGGAAAAAGAAGAAGGCACTGTTTTAGTTGTCAGTCATGGAGCGGCTTGTGCTCGTTTCACGCACTATTTTGATGAACATAATAAAATCATCGCCCACAAAGGATTAAAAAACTGTGCTATTTTTAAGTACGAATACGAAGATGGTATCTTCTCTCTACAAGAACTCATTGAATACGAATTCAACAAAAACACAAAACAATGGGAAAGATATTTTACAAATAAATAAAGCTATGCGCCGCATAGCTTTTATTATCGTTTATAAATCTGATCCAATAGAGATTCAATATTGAAAGTGGCAAAGGTAAGTTTATCCATCAATTGAATCTTCTCTCCATATTTTTCCTGTAATTCCTTTTCTTTAAAGGCAACCTGAGGTGTTAATAAGACAAGCTCGTAATCGTCGACATAGTCTTGTAAGAAGTCTACGTTACATGAATTGACTTCAATACGACAGTCCGGACATTGTTCATCTATACGGCTTTGAAGCATTGCTGCAAAATATCCAGAAGTCAATCCCGCAGTACAACAGATTAGGATACTGTGAATATAATCTGAATCTTCGGGAATGGAAAAGTCCTGATTGTGTGTAGATTTTGTGTTATAGATGAAATGGAAGAAAGAAGACAATTGTTCCATAACGAATTCAAAATCGTGCATCTCAAAATGAAGATAAAAATCTGGATTTTTAGAACTGCTTGTTAAGTATTCGGATAAGGTGGCACTACAAAGTGTTGGTACATTTTTGTAGACAGAAAGCTCCATTAAGTCTCCATAGAATTCGCCAGCTTCTCTTTTTTCAATTGATTTATCATAAAATTGGATAATTCCAATATTTGCGAGTGGACTACAGTCGTTGGTGTTATCCGTGATGAATTCAATAAACATACGATTCTTTTTGGAAGAGTCTTTCACAAAAGATAAAGTAGATAACCAGGATTGAATAACTGGTTTAATGAACGAACGAGTAAAATAATTGTTTTCCATTAGATAACCTCCTTAAGATAGACACTCTTCTTACATACATTGTACAATGTATGGGAATAAAAATACTATAAGTTTTATAAGGAGTCAAGTTTTATGAAAGTTTTAATGATCAATGGAAGTCCGCATATCCAAGGTCAAACATCTAAAATTCTTCAAACAATGATACAAGAATTTGAAACAAGAAATGTAGAGTGTGAAGTGGTTCAAGTGGGAAATCAAATCATTCCAGGATGTATGGGATGTGGGAAATGTAAAAAAGAAAATAAGTGCGTTTTTGAGGATATAGTCAATGAAACGGCGAATAAATTTAGAGAAACCGATGGAATGATTATTGGTGCGCCTGTTTACTTTGGATCTGCCAATGGAGCCACTGTTAGTTTCTTGGACCGCTTATTCTATAGTACAAGCTTTGATAAAACTATGAAGGTAGGAGCTAGTGTTTGTGTAGCAGCTCGTTCAGGCTCTTCTACCACTTTTGATCAATTAAATCGATACTTTACTATCTCTGGTATGCCAGTGGTTTCAAGTCTATGTTGGAACAACGTTATTGGGGAAAACGATGAAAAAGGCATGAATTGTATTCATACCTTGGTCAAAAATATGGTCTTTGTACTAAAGAGTATTGAATTGGGAAAACAATACTTTACTCTGGAAAAATAAGTTCTAAAACATGATACGCTTCGTGTTGCGCTAAAAGAATATCTTTTCGACAACGGTTACAATAGGTAATCACGAGAATATCATCAAATTGTTGTACATAAGGAATCATGGATTCCTTTTTCTTTTCTTCACTCCAGTTTTCTGTACGTTGCCCATGATAATACATCGTTCCACACATATCTTGTACACCGGATTCAATATAGTGAATGTTCATTTTTCTTAGAATAGAACGAACGGCTTCTTGAATTTCGATGTGTTCCATATCACGGAAACAATCTTGAATATAAAATGTTTTCCCCTGATAGTCTGGCCATGGAAAGTTTTTATCTTGATCTAAAAATAAATAGAAAGAAGTCAGTGCTGCCTCTGTAACTTTTTTAAGTTCTATTCGACAGTTTTGGCAAACATAAAATATTTCATCTTTCTCTTTAAAGGTATTGAACTTTAAACAACAACCATTTATTTTTAAATCTTTTCCTCTGGCATATTGAATAACGCTTTTCGATGCATGAGGTGTTAAAATCGTAAGATTACAGCTTGTTTGAAAGTATTTCATGTGTGTATTATATAGGATAAATATACATCCTGTCCCATGATATGCACTAGAAGGGGTGATTCGATGAATTTATTCTTAAAGTATTTACGATTTAAACAAAAAGATATCTATATTTATATTCTTTTAATTGTAAGTGTAGAATTGATTTTCTTTTTATTTCACTTACCACAAGAAGCTTTGATGTATCCATTTTTGATATGGGTAACTTTAATTCTTGGATATCTAACGGTCGATTTTCTACAAGAAAGAAGACGATATCTAGATTGGAAGGAACTGGAAGACGATTTTCCAAAATCTAGAACCTTAACGGAAGAAGGATATCAAAGAAGTATAGAAATCTTACAAGAAAAGCTTTCGGAACAAAAGAACGAGGCAATAAGAAGAGAGCAGGATCAAATGGATTATTACACGTTATGGGTACATCAGATCAAAACACCAATCTCTTCCATGCGTTTAAATCTTCAAAATGAGGATAGTCCGATTGCTCGACAATCCTTGATGGAGTTAAATCGCATTGAACAATACACCAATATGGTCCTCACTTATTTACGTCTGGATTCTAAATCAAGTGACTATGTCATTCAAAAAATAGATTTAGATAAAGTAATGAAAGGGGTAGTACGTAAATTTTCGAGTGAGTTTATCAATCGAAAACTGTCTTTGGATTACCAATTGGAATCTTATTTCTTGTTAAGCGATGAAAAGTGGTTAGCTTTTGTGCTAGAACAGGTGTTATCCAATGCCTTAAAATACACACGTACTGGAACTATCACTATTTCGCAAAATGGAAACATTCTAGAAATTAAGGATACAGGAATCGGTATAGATTCCAGTGATCTTTCTCGTGTGTTTGAAAAAGGCTATACAGGTTTTAATGGACGAATGGATCAAAAGGCCAGTGGAATTGGTTTATATCTGTCTAAACGAATATGCGATAATCTTCATCACAAAATCTGGATTGAGTCGGAAATTGGAAAAGGAACGAGTGTCTTTATTCAATTTTTAGATAAAAAAATTGGGATTGAGTAAATCTTACAGAAATGTAAGAAATACATCGTGAAGTGTAAGGAGAATACATAGAATGAAATATAGACTTCTTCTATCATAGAATCGTGCAAAGAAAGAGGTGTTTTCTATGAGTTTATTAGAAGTAAACGGATTAAAAAAAGTATATAAGACGCGCTTTGGACACAACAGTGTCGAAGCTTTAAAAGATGTAAATTTTAGTGTAGAACAAGGAGAATACATTGCCATTATGGGAGAATCCGGTAGTGGTAAGACAACGTTGTTGAATATCTTAGCGGCCCTTGATAAGCCAACCGAAGGAAATATTATCTTAGAAGGTAAATCCTTTAGTCAGATCAAATCCAGTCAAATGGTTGAATTTAGACGAGACCATTTAGGCTTTGTCTTCCAGGAATTTAATTTATTAGATACGTTTTCTTTAGAAGACAACATTTATTTACCACTTGTTTTAGCTGGAGAAAGTCCCAAAAATTTGAAAAAAAGATTAGATCCTATCGCAAAACGATTAGGGATTTCAAGCTTACTAAAAAAATATCCATATGAAGTATCGGGTGGTCAGAAACAAAGAGCGGCTGTCGCAAGAGCTTTGATCACAAATCCAGAAATTATTTTAGCTGATGAACCAACAGGTGCATTGGATTCAAAATCCAGTGATGAATTGTTGAACTTATTTAGCGAAATTAATCAATTAGGACAAACCATTTTAATGGTTACTCACTCGACTAAGGCGGCTAGCCATGCTTCAAGAGTGTTATTTATTAAGGATGGTGTCGTTTTCCACCAAATTTATAAAGGAAATATGACCAATGAACAAATGTATCAAAAGATTAGCGACACATTAACTTTATTGGCACAAGGTGGTGAGTAACATGAAACTTGGATTTTATCCACGCTTGGCAAAAGAAGGAATTCGCAAGAACAAACAGTTGTATATTCCTTATTTATTAACTTGTGCTTGCATGAGTGCTGTATTCTATATCCTAAATTATTTGGCAACCGGTGACTTGTTGTCACATACCCATGGAGGAGAATCGGCACAAACTGTTTTAGCTCTTGGATTTGTCGTTATTCTAATTTTTTCAGGCATTTTTCTAATTTATACCAATTCTTTCCTAATTCGAAGAAGAAAAAAAGAATTTGGTTTATATAACATTTTAGGAATGAACAAAAAGAATATTGGGAGAATACTTTTCTGGGAAACCATTATCAGCTTGGTTATTTCTTTAACAGGAGGAATCCTAGCTGGAATACTACTTTCTAAGGGAAGTGAACTTCTTCTAATGAATATGATGGAGAATGAAGTTGGATTTCATATGTCCATCAGTTGGGGCAGCGTGCTTACGACAATTGTGGTTTATACTTTTATTCATGGAATTATTTTCTTGAAAACTATGGTATCTATTACCTTCAGTAATCCGATTGAACTTGTTCGTGCAGATACTTTTGGAGAAAAGAATCCAAAAGCGAACTGGTTATTAGGCATTGCTGGCGTTGTGATCTTAGGGTTTGCGTACATCATTGCGATTACCATTCGAGATCCAATTTCTGCGTTGTTCCTATTCTTTGTTGCGGTTGTATTGGTTATTATCGCAACCTATTTATTAATGATATCTGGTTCGGTTCTTATGTGTAAGCTTCTTCAAAAGAACAAGAACTATTATTATAATAAGAAACATTTTGTATCTATTTCGCAGCTTGTTTATCGTATGAAACGAAACGGAGCAGGACTTGCATCCATTTGTATATTGATGACGATGGTCTTGGTAACTATTTCTACTACATCTTGTATGTACTTTGGTTCAAGAGCAGCGATGGAACATCGTTATCCTAGAGATTATATGGTTCAGTATGACTTCCAAGGGACAGATACGACAAAAGTAGATGAATTGCGTTCTTATATCATGGATACGCTAAAAGAAAAAAATGTGGAATACAGTGATGTTGTAGAAGAAATTACGACCAGCCTCCCTGGAGCTCGTTTGTCAAAAGACTACATTGAGATTGACTACAATGCGGTAAATGGTTATTCTTCTTTGGATAAATTATGTTACATTCGTTTTGTATCTATTGATGAATACAATCAACACACAGGAAAAAATATTACATTAAAGGATGATGAATGTTTAAGCTATTCTTTACGTACGGATGATTTAGGAAAGACAATCACCATGGGAAATAAAGAGTATAAGGTCATCGAAATCATTGAACAAGAAGAAGATGTTGTTCTTGGGGGAGATGCCGTTTCGGATATAGTACCTTCTATTTATTTAGTGGTAAATCAAATGCCTTCTATCACAAACGATAAGGGAGAGGACATGTTGGAACGCTGCTGGCATTTTTGTTTGAACTGGAAACTTGACAAAGAAGCGGATGCACTTTTAGATCAAGAAATGAACGATTACATGTTTAATAATATCGTACCTGGAGAGAGACTCTTTACAGACACAAAAGAACAAGGAAGAAGTGACTATATTGGATTGTATGGAACTTTCTTCTACTTAGGAAGTTTATTAAGCTTTGTGTTCTTAATTTCGGCTGTACTTATCATTTACTACAAACAAATTTGTGAAGGGTATGAAGATGAAGCTCGTTTCAATATTATGCAGAAGGTAGGAATGAAGAAAGAGGATATTAAGAAGAGTATTAACTCACAAATGTTGACAATCTTTATTTTCCCAATCGCTTTAGCTGTTGTACATTTAGTCTTTGCCTTCCCGATGATTCAAAAAATCTTATTGTTGTTTGGAATATTGGATTTAAAACTATTGATCAGTATGACAGCTATCAGCTGCTTAATTTGCACAATTATTTATGTTGTAGTGTACAAAATCACTTCCAACACATACTATAAAATTGTAAGTCACTAAAGATAGGAGGAAATAGTCATGGAATATAAGATTCTGATTGTTGAAGATGATCTAGGCATCTCTCAAGCCATTGAGACTTGTATCAAAAGTTGGGGGATGGATGCCCAAACCATTACCGACTTTCAACAGGTTATGAGTCAGTTTTCTAAATATCAGCCACATCTTGTATTAATGGATATTTCCTTACCTTATATGAATGGGCATTACTGGACCCAACAAATCCGAAAGGTGAGTAGTGTTCCCATTGTGTTCATCTCTTCCACTTCGGACAATATGAACATCATCATGGCTATCAATATGGGAGCGGATGATTTTATTGCCAAACCTTTTGACCAAAGTGTGCTTATCGCAAAGATCCAAGCTATGTTAAGAAGAAGCTACGGCATGCAGGATAAGAAACCGGTATTAGAACACAATGGAGTTTTACTAGATACTTCCAGCAATTCGCTTTTGTATCAAAGCCATACAATCGAACTGTCCAAAAATGAGTATCGTATTCTTTATATATTAATGAAAGAAGCTGGCAGCGTTGTCAGTCGAGAAAAACTGATGGAAGCTTTGTGGCAAACCGATTGTTTTGTGGATGAGAATACATTATCCGTGAATGTGAATCGTTTACGAAAGAAATTAGAAAAGTACGATTTAAAAGATTTTATCAGCACGAAATTTGGTGTTGGATACATAATTTTGTAATTTGAGGAAGAAATTCCTCATTTTTAGTATAATTTTATTGACATTCCCCTTGGGTGAAGGCTTAAAACAAGCATGAAAGGAGCAAAACATGTTAATAAATGATGTAGAAAGTATCGTTGGGCTTACCAAAAAGAGTATTCGCTATTATGAAGAACATAATCTGATTCACCCGAAACGTAACGATGAGAATGGATATCGAGAATATAACGAAGAAGATATCCAGCGCTTAAAAACCATTAAGTTTTTACGGGAACTGGGTGTTTCTATCAAAGAATTGGAACAACTGTTCAATAAAGAATTTTCACTACATGCCTGCATGGAAGATCGCATGCATAAGATTGAACAAGAAGAAAAAAAGTATGCGAGTGTAAAAAGGTTGTGCAAGACTTTGCTGGATTCCGGAAGCGATATCGACAATGTGGATATTGACGAGTGCTTTCAACGTATGAATGTTTTGAATAAAGAAGGATTCACCATGCGAACAATTGAAGAAGAACATTCAAAGAAGATTCGGGCATCCATTTATTCGGCTCTGGGATTTTGCAGCTTATTTATAGTATTAGGATTTGTCTTACTGTATGCACAATTAGTAGAACCGATTCCATGGGTACTCTGGATTTTCATTGTGGTATGTATTATGTTTCCAGTAATGGTTATACCGTTTGTGTTAAAAAGTAGAATTGATGAAATCAAAAAAGGAGAAATAGATGAAGCTAGTAAATATTGATTATGTGCCAGGATATGAAATTACAGAGGCATTAGGAATTGTGAAAGGACAAACTGTTCAATCAAAGAACATTGGAAAAGATATTGGTGCAGGATTCAAAACCATCGTGGGTGGAGAATTATCCGGATATACCGACATGTTAAAAGAAGCGCGTCAAATTGCGACAAAAAGAATGGTGGATGAAGCGGAAAGCTTAGGAGCCGATGCCATTATCAACATTCGTTACGGATCTAGTTCGATTATGAATGGAGCAGCGGAAATCATCGCTTATGGAACCGCTGTAAAATTGAAAAAGTAATAAGGAAGTTGCGGTAAGCGGCTTTTTCTATCCATGCATCTTATCTTTAGAAACCGGCATCTTAACCGTGTACATTTGCATAAGATTTTTGAAAAAAGATATTCTTAAATCAACATTAAAAAGGAGACTGGATTATGTTACGAATTGAACATTTATCAAAGACATATGAGAATAAAAAAGCTGTAAACGACTTAAGTTTGCACATTGCACCAAAAGAAATTTATGGATTTATAGGACACAATGGCGCTGGAAAGACAACCACATTAAAGTCGGTTGTGGGAATCCTCGAATTTGAACAAGGAGAAATCTTTATCCATGGGCATTCCATTAAAAAAGAACCTCTTATTTGTAAAAATGAAATTGCTTATATTCCAGACAATCCCGATCTTTATGAATTTATGACAGGCATGCAGTATCTAAACTTTGTAGCCGATATTTTTAAAGTCGGAATAGAAGAAAGAAAAGTTCGTATCCAAAAATACGCAGAGATCTTAGAATTGAGTGCCGCTTTAAACGATTCAATTTCCTCGTATTCCCATGGTATGAAACAGAAGTTGACTATTATTAGTGCCTGGATCCATGAACCCAAGTTAATCATTATGGATGAGCCCTTTGTTGGATTGGACCCAAAGGCAAGTCACTTATTAAAAGAGATGATGAAAGAATTCTGCCACCAGGGTGGTGCAATCTTCTTTTCTACCCACGTATTAGAAGTAGCCGAAAAACTATGTGATAAAATTGCCATCATTAAAAATGGAAATCTAATTGTTTCTGGAACCATGGAAGAAGTAAAAGGAGACGCTTCTCTGGAAGAAGTATTCTTAGAACTTGAGGAGTAAGATTATGTTGCGCTTATTAGTTAAGAAACAGTTGATGGAAATTAACGCAAGTTTCTTTATCAATAAAAAGAATGGAAAAAAGAAATCAAAAACTTCTACAATCTTATCCATTGTTGGTTTTGGAATGGTCATGATCGGTATATTAGGCGGTATCTTTACAGGACTCTCTAATCTATTATGCGTTCCATTCTGTTCTTTAGGTCTAGATTGGCTATATTTTGTGTACATGGCTTTGATTGCCATTGTTTTAGGTATCTTTGGGTCGGTATTTAATACGTATGCTTCGTTGTATCAGGCCAAAGACAATGAAATGTTGATGGTCTTTCCCATTCCTGCTAGAACGATTTTGTGCAGCCGATTGGTCAGTGTGTATTTAATGGGATTGATGTATAGTGGGGTAGTCTTTATTCCAGCTATATTGATCCATGCGATTCATTATGGAATAAGTCTTGGACCTATTGTGATGTTAGTCAATATTTCTTTAATTGTCTTTGTCTTATCCTGCGTCTTGGGCTATGGTGTGGCTCAAATTGCCGCCCACACAAAGAATCGAAGCGCAATTAAGGTATTGGCTTCTTTAGGTTTTATTGCAGCTTATTATTATGTATACTTCAAAGCGGTAAATTCTATGGAAGAAATCTTGAGTAATCCAGAATTATTAGCCAAAGGTGTACAAGGCATTGTTCCTCTAATAATCTTTGGAAAAGCAGGTACTGGAGATATTGGTTCGATGTGCATTGTCACAATGCTTTCCATGGGTTTGACCATACTATCTTATCTAATACTTGAACACAATTTCTTTACTTTGGTACAAAAGAGCAAGATTCGCGTAGTGAGTACCAAAAAGGTAAAAAACACTGTACAAAAAAGTGTATCCCAGGCTCTATTAACCAAAGAATTTGGTCGTTTTACATCGAGCGCAAACTATATGTTGAATTGCGGGCTGGGAAGTTTAGTATTAGTGATTCTTGGGATTGTCTTTCTTTTTAAAGGACAATACGCAATGGAAATACTAAAAGAAGTATTCAAAATGGAAAATATAGAATCTTTAGCTTTTATCGCAAGTACTTGTATGGCTATAGGAATGATTGATATCACAGCACCATCTATTTCTCTAGAAGGAAAGAATATCTGGATTCTAAAGTCGTTACCCGTTGATACTTGGCAAGTTTTATTGGCTAAGCTTAAAGTACAATGGTATGTATCGGGAATCCCTTTCTTCTTTGCGTGGATCTGTTTCCTATTTGTCGCAAAGCTAAATGTATTCATGATGGGAATGACTCTATTAATTCCTGTGGCTTTTATAGTTGTCAATTCTTGTGTTGGATTGGTAATTAACTTAATAAAACCGAATCTAACCTGGGTAGATGAAATCAACGTCATCAAACAAAGCCTGGGTGTGTTGTTTACCATGTTGATCAATGTGATATTCATTTTAGTGATGGCTGGTTTATATTTTATAATTGGTTATCAATTTAGTGTAATATACTTACTGATCTGGATGATTTTCTTTATTGGATTAAGTATAGGACTCTTTGTTTGGTTAAAAAATAAAGGAGTTCGATGCTTTGAACAGTTATAAAACAAGGAGGCAGTTTATATGTTAGAAACGAAAAGATGCATTATTCGCGAATACAAACCAGAAGATTTTGATTCGCTTTATGAAATATTTAGTGATGTTCAAACCATGCAGCATTATCCACACCCCTTTTCAAAAGAAGAAGTACAAGGATGGATGCAAAGAAACTATGATCGATATAAGACCTTTGGCTTTGGATTGTGGGCGATTGAATTAAAAGAGACAAAAGAAGTGATTGGAGATATTGGAATTACGATGCAGATGATTCATGGAACCATCAAGCCGGAAATCGGATATCATGTAAATAAAAAATACTGGAGACAGGGAATTGCCAAAGAATGTTCGCACAAAGTATTAGAATGGGTGTTCGAGAGTACACCATTTCATGAAATCTATTCGTATATGAAATATACAAATGTGGGTTCCTATGCAACCGCTGAAGCCAATGGATTTCAATTTATAGAAGAATACGCGGATCCTGTTAATGAATACACAAAAGTGTATCTCTTGACAAGAGAAGATTGGTATAAAAGAGGAAATAAAGAATGATACACGTATGTACAAGAGAAGATTTAAACGATTGTATGGGCATTCGCCTGGAAATGTTGAAAGAAGTAAACAATTTACCGGAAGATTATGCGTATGATCCTTCTTTTATTGAGAATAGTCGAATTCATTTCTTGTCCGATGATCAAATCACCATCTTTTCTTTGGTGGAAGAAAAGATTGCAGGCTGTGCTACCTTATGTAAATTATATATGATGCCTACCTTTGATCATCCATCGGGAAAACGTGGGCATTTGATGAACGTTTATACCCGAAAGGAATATCGTAAACAAGGTATAGGAAGAGAAATGGTAGAATACTTAATGGATTGGGCAATTCGCAATGGATTAACCGAAATTAGTTTGGACTCTACACAAGCTGGAAGAAAACTTTATGAAGCATGTGGATTTCAAGCTTCCACAGAATGTATGGTAATTAATCTTAAGTCTAGATAAACTCTAGGCTTTTTCATTTTGTATATTCATATATGCATGTCATCCCTTCTTTATGGATACAATTTGCAGATATTGTTAGTATTTTAAAAAAGAAGGAATGGTAATATGCGAAAGAAAAGAGAAATCATAAGAGTTAATAAAGAGAAATACACAATTTTACGAAATTTTGGATATCGCAATAATGGATATCTATATGTAGTCATTCATGGGGAAACTTTGTATATGTTAAAAGAAGTACATGGTGAAATTGAGAAAATAGTAAAAGATTATGAATTCCTGTTGAAACAGGGGATTCCTATGCCAAAGTTGATAGATGTAGATTTCGAAAAGGGATTACTCGTTGCAGAATATTTAGATGGAGAAAGTGCGTATTCTCTTCTACAAAAAGAGGAATTGTTAGATACCTATCTAGATCAATTACGAAAGATGTCTGTACAGGTGGAACAACATAATGTTTGTTTGGACTATTTTCCAACGCACTATGTATGTCTTGATAAAGTGCTGTATTATACGCATTATACCTGTGAAAAATACAGCGATGCGAATCGTTTTGATACTTGTGTGAAAAAGTACTGGATTGGAAAAGAAGACTTGTGGAACACTTTTTCTTTGCGATAGAATAAATCTACAAAAGGAAGAATATACAATGTTAGATATACGATTACATTACGAAGAAAAAGGAAAAGGCTTTCCCTTGATTCTCCTTCACGGTAATGGAGAAGATCATACTTATTTTGTGCATCAGATTGAATACTTTTCCCAATATTACCGGGTCATAGCTCTAGATTCTAGAGGCCATGGAATGAGTGAAAGAGGCTCTAAACCATTTACAATCGCTCAATTTGGGGAAGATGTATACGATTTTATGGAAGAACAGGGAATTGAAAAAGCGCATGTGCTCGGTTTTTCCGATGGTGGAAATATTGCCTTAACCTTAGCGTTAAATCATCCAGAAAAAATAGAGAAAATGATCTTGAGCGGTGCCAATATGTATCCGGCAGGAGTAAAAAAGAGTATCCAGATTCCGTTGGAATTGGAATATTACTGGATGTGCCTTTTTAATAAGAATTCTAAGAAAAAGGACTTTTATGCACTCATGGTTCATGAACCGCGTTTCACCAAGAAACAATTGAGCCAGATTCAAATTCCTACGCTGGTTATGGCTGGAAATCATGATATGATCCAGGATAAGCATACCCGATTGATTGCGCAATGTTTACCAAATTCCAAGCTATGTATCTTAGAAGGGGATCATTTTATTGCCAATAAGGAATACGTAGCTTTTAATACCGAAGTAAAAAGATTTTTAGAAAGTTGATTATGACAGAAATACAGAGAATATTATTTGAAAATCAAGATAAAAAATATGCGATTTTCCAAGCCAATTTAACACCGAATGTATCCAGAGAGCTCTTTATTGGGGTTCGCGTTCCAAAGATTCGTGAAATTGCCAAATCGTTATATAAAAAAGGGGAATATCAAGAATTCTTGCATAGTTTACCCCATACATATTATGACGAAAACATGTTACATGGGATTTTGATTAGCTTAATCAAAGAGTATGATGTCGTGATACAGGAATTAGAGAATTTCTTACCGTATGTGGATAACTGGGCAGTCTGTGATACCATGAATCCAAAAATATTTAAGAAACACAAAGATGTCCTGTTAGACAAGATTCAAGAATGGATGAAATCAAATCATACGTATACATGTCGTTTTGGCATGGGTTTGCTGATGGGCTACTTTTTGGATGAAGACTTTAAAGAAGAATATTTAGAATGGGTATGTAAGGTACATAGTGAAGAATATTATGTGAACATGATGATTGCCTGGTATATGGCAACGGCTCTAACCAAACAATGGAATACCACCATTCCGGTGATTGAATCGCATATCTTGGATCCATGGACCCACAACAAATCGATTCAAAAAGCCATTGAGTCTCGTGTAATCCCGGAAGAAAGAAAAAATTATCTAAGAAGTCTAAAAAGAAAACATTAGTTTTCTTTTTTAGTGGAAAGGTGTATCATTTCTGAAAAAGAAAGGTATTTTATGATCAAAAGAATATTGACTATAGTGCTCGCATCTTTATTGTTGATAGGATGTACAAATTCTCAGCCATTAAACGATGCTCAACTTTTTAAACAGGAATATGAAACAATAAATGGAACCATTCGTGAAAAAGATGGAAATACCATTCGTGAAATATCCATACCAGAAGACAATCCCATGGTGATTTCAAATGCCGAAGAAGTATTAGAAAAAATGGAAAATAAAGATTCATTGATCATTTATTTTGGCTTTCCTTCTTGTCCATGGTGTCGCAGTGTATTACCAACGTTTTTAGAAAGTGCTAAAGAAAACAAGATTTCCCGTGTGTATTATGTCGATGTAGAAAAAATCCGAGATACTTTAACAATGGATGGCAACAATCAGGTACAAGTAGAGGAAAAAGGAAGCGAAGCCTATTACCAACTATTAGAAAAACTAGCATCCGTTTTGGATGATTATACGCTAACGAATGAGCAGGAAGAAGAGATTTCTACAGGAGAGAAAAGAATTTATGCCCCTAACTTTGTGATTGTTTTAGAGGGAAAACCAATTTATAAAATGGAAGGACAAAGTTCTCTACAAAGTGATGGATATATGGAATTAAGTGAAGAAATGAAACAAGATATGAAATCTCAATTTGAAAAGTTTTTTAAGATATTAAAAGAAACAAGTACTGCTTGTGAGAGTAAATGTTAGGAGACGAGCTATGATTGAAATGATGAAACCAGAAGAAGCTAAAAAGATTATGGATACCAATCCAGAAGCCATTGTTTTAGATGTTCGTGAACAAGAGGAATATAAAGAGTGTCACATTCCTGGATCTATTTTACTTCCATTAAATGAAATCGAAGAAAGAGCACAAGAAGTGATTCCCAATAAAGAAGCTTTATATTTAGTACATTGTCGCAGCGGACAAAGAGCGATGGCGGCTTGTAGAAAATTAACAAATCTAGGGTATCAAGATGTTCATAACTTTGGTGGCATGATGCAATGGCCTTATGAGACAGTTTCGGAGAATGTTTAATCATTCTCTTTTTATTTTGTGTTAAAATAAGTCCATGGAAACAAATAAACAATATACAAAAATGATTGGAACCCCTGTTCCAAAATTAGTTATTGGTCTATCCATTCCAACAATTCTAAGTATGTTGGTAACGAACATCTATAATATGGTAGATACTGCCTTTGTAGGACAATTAGGGACTTCCGCCAGTGGTGCGGTAGGAATTGTGTTTGGATATATGGCTATCTTACAAGCTGTAGGATTTATGTGTGGGCAAGGAGCCGGAAGTGTTATGTCTAGAAAGCTTGGTGCAAAAAATTTAGACGGTGCGACACGATACACTTCGACTGGATTCTTCTTTTCTTTTGCGCTGGGATTGGTGATTGCGCTTCTAAGCTTTTTGTTCTTAGATCCACTGGTTCGTATGTTAGGAAGTACGGAAACGATTGTTCCTTATGCGAAAATGTATATTTCTTTTATCATTATCGCAGCTCCTTTCTTAACTTCTTCGCTAACTCTAAACAATCTTCTTCGTTACGAAGGAAGAGCTAAATTAGGAACCGTTGGCTTGATGACGGGTTCGATTTTGAATATTTTCGGGGATGCGATTTTTATGTTTGGAATGAATATGGGAATTGCGGGTGCGGGACTTTCCACTTGTGTGTCTCAAATCATTAGTTTCTCTATTTTGATGTACATGTTCTTAACCAATCGTACCCAGACAAAGATTTCTTTGAAATATGCGGATAAACACATTCATACGTATTACATTATTGCCACATGTGGATTCCCAAGTCTTTTACGACAGGCTCTGGCAAGTATTTCAACGATGGCTTTAAATGGTTGTGCCTCGGTTTATGGAGATGAAGCCATTGCCGCCATGAGTATTTGTTCAAGAATTAGCTTCTTTGTCGTATCTGTTGCGATTGGAATGGGACAAGGATTCCAGCCCGTATCTAGCTTTAACTATGGAGCGGGTAAATATTCTCGTGTACGACAGGCATTCTGGTTTACATTAATTGGAGCGATGGCTTTACTTACTTGTATTGCGATTCCGGTTTATCTCAAAGCAGGAAGTTTGGTACAGATATTTAGAGATGATCCGGTTGTCATTGAATATGCGATTCGCGCTTTACGACTTCAATGCATCACTTCCGTTTCATTACCATTAACGATGATGGTGGAGATGGCTTATCAAAGTACAGGACAAAGACTGATGGCAAGTGTTGCTTCCAGCTTGCGAAACGGGGTAATCTTTATTCCTACCTTACTGGTTTTGGCAAGGTTAAGAGGATTAGCGGGTATCCAGGAAGCCCAACCGGTGGCATATGTATTAACGGTACCTATTTGTATGTACTTTACATATCTGTTCTTATCTAAGATGCCTCAACAAGATAAAATATAAAAAGACGAGATGTTCTCGTCTTTTCTTATCCTTTGATCTTGTGTTTGATTGAACGTAATGTGTTGTATACGCTGTTCATAAATGGATTGAAGATGTAGTCAAACTCTCCTAATAGTTCGTTAACTTCTCCGTTCCATTCTTTCTTGAATAGATATACACCATAGTCATTGGCTTCTTTTTCGAAGATTCCCGAAATTCCATAAAGGTTGTAACGATCTTGCCCTTTGGCAATTCCTTCTTTCATCATTTTCCAGTGCATCGCAAATGGAGAAGCGAACTGCATGTACTCATCGTATACACCACTCATCAAACAAATGGTTTCTCTTCCGTAAGTAAAGAAAACTCCAGAAGATAGAACGATGACATCACCTTTTTCGGCACGAAGCTTTTCAATATCTGCAATTTTTTTATTTAATTGTTGGATTTGATTCTGTGCTTCGTTTAATTTATTACGCATCTTCTTACTGTTTTGGCTTTCTAATCGTTTTAGCGCATCGGCTTCGATTTTTTGTTGAGCCGCAAGATCTTTGTTTAAGATACCTAAGTAATCGACTAGATTTTCTTCACAGTATAAGAATTTGATGTTGTCATTTTTAGAATAAACATCGTACATCATGGTGTAGTATGTTTCGTCACGACCTTCAAATTCACGACGTTCTTCTGTGTGTTTCATAACATCCATGAATAAGTGTAAATCTTCACGTTTTAATTCACGCACGGTTACGTTGAACTTTTCTGTATTCTTGATACTTCTTTGACAATTTCTTTCAAAAGTTTTGATCAATTCGTCGGGTTGTAATCCCTTATATGGAATGGTATACATCCATCTTGGTTCAACACCTAAATCAATTCCACGGGTAAATCCGTTGTGTTTGTATCCTAATGCAGCTAAATGGTCCACAACAGGTTGGTTGTTGAAGCCACCTTCTACGGCATTTCCATCCAAATCTCTTTGACAGTATTCTAGATATGGGTCAATGCGAAGCTTCATACATTTTTTTTCTTTTAAAAATTCTACTAAATGATTGTGGAAGAAATCGAACAATTCAAAGTTGTTGAAGTCAATTAAATATCCACGTAGAGCTTGTGCATATTTATATCCCATAAATAGTGGAATGGTTGAAATCATCGACCCGGCAATGATCTTCCCATTTTCTTTTACTCCTACATAATAAATATCAAATCCACGAATTCTTCGTGTTTCAGCCATTTCCTTGGTTTGCCACATATTGCGTAAAGGATGTGTATCGGCAAACTCCATAAATTCTTCTTCTTTTAGTTGTAAAAATTCCATATGGATTCCTCCTATTCTAAAAGCTTTATCATTATATCATGAGATAAGAATTGAGCAATCCATGAATTTATAAAAAAATGATAATTGTCACTAGATAATATATTTTTAGTATGTGAAAATAATAGGAGAAAGCGCTTACAGGCAATAGGAGAATTATTTATGGAAAAGAAATATCAATATGGAACAGAGGAAAACAAAGCCTTTTTAGAATCGGTTGGAGAAGGAATTCTAAAATTTGGTCACCAATTCCCATCTCCTAATGGAGGTTCTTATTATTTAGGTGATGATGGAACTCCTTGGAAAGAAAGAAATCGTGAAACTTGGATTACATCTCGTATGGCACACGTTTATTCAATTGGAACTTTCTTAGGACACGCTGGTAGTGAAGAATTAGCAGATGCTGCATTAAAAGGATTACGTACAGAACTACACGATGATGTAAACGGTGGTTGGTACGCTGGTCTTGATAAAGATGGAAATATCCTTCCTACTAAACAATGTTACGCACATGCATTCGTTATCTTAGCTGCTTCAAGTGGTGTACTTGCAGGACGCCCAGGAGCTCAAGAATTATTAGATGAAGCATTGGCAACTTATGATTTACGTTTCTGGAATGAAGAAGAAGGATTATCTTGTGATACTTGGAATACAGAATTTACAGAATTGGATTCATATCGTGGATTAAATGCCAATATGCACACAGTAGAAGCTTTCTTGGCAGCTAGTGATGTAACTGGTGACGAAAAATATCGTGTACGTGCCGGACGCATTATTGATCAAGTATTAGTATGGGCAGAAAATAATAACTGGCGTATTCCTGAACACTACAGCTCAGATTGGGTAGCAGATTTAGAATGTAATGCAGATAAACCAGACGATCCATTTAAACCATATGGAGCAACTCCTGGACATGGAATTGAATGGTCACGTTTAATTTGTCAATGGGCTAGTTCAACTTATGGAGATGCAGCAGAAGGAAAACCTTATATTGAAAAAGCAGAAAACTTATTTAACCAAGCTATCGCCGATGCATGGAATGCAGATGGTGCTCCTGGAATCTGTTACACAACAGATTGGAATGGAAAACCAGTCGTTCACGATCGTATGCACTGGACATTAGCTGAAGCCATTAATACAGCTTCTGTATTAATTCGTTTAACTGGAAAAGAAAAATATCAAAACGATTACTATGATTTCGTAAAATACTTAGATGAAAAAGTATTAGACCACACTTACGGTAACTGGTATCACCAAATGGATCAAGAAAACAACGTAATTGGAACTGTATGGCCAGGAAAATCTGACTTATATCACGCTTTCCAAGCTACAAAGATTCCTTACTACGATGCAGCTTGTTCCATTGCTCCAGCTATTAAAAAAGCATTAAATAAGTAAAATACTACAATAGCCAAGATGGTTTCCATCTTGGTTTTTATTTGCGAAATGTGATATAACTAGGTAAGATTGAGCTATCTAGATTTACTAAAACTAGCGAAATACCACTATTTTTGGTAAAGTAGATGTAATAGTGAAAAGGGGCACAGGATAACTATGAAAAAAATAGGTAAACAATCGAAGATTTGGGGAAGATTATCATTAGTTTGTACGTTTTTATTGTTGTTTTTGGGATTATTATTAATCACAGCTTCACAATGGTATACTAAATATTATTCGAATGTTTCTTTCGCACAATTAATGTATGTAGCCCTTGCACCAAAAGAAGGATCTGACACTGGTTTCTTGAATGGATTTATGGCTGAGTGCTTACCTATTCCATGTATTGTGACATTTGCCATGATTCTATTGTACTTTTTCAGAGATAAGTTACCTAAAACTGTTCAATTTGGAAAAAAGGCAAAAATTGCTTCCTTTGTCGTAAGTTTATGTTTGTTTGCGTTTGGAGCTGCACAACTTTTCTCCAGCATGCGTATTACTGAATTCTTAGAAAGTACATCAAATTCTACGGATGTATATGAAAATTATTACGTGGATGCGAAAAACGTAAACATCAAGTTCCCAGAAAAAAGAAGAAATTTAGTATATATTTTCTTGGAATCCATGGAAGTTACTTATGAAGGACAGGAAACTGGTGGATTAACAGAAATTGACTATATTCCAGAATTAACACAGCTTCAAAATGAAAACCTAACTTTTAATGGGGGAGATCCTACAGATAATGGATATTATGTATCAAACTTAGCTTCTTGGACCGTTGGTGGTATCGTAGGACAAACTTGCGGTACACCGCTGAATCTGGATTGGAATATTAAAAACAATGTTACGGAAGGTGATTTCTTACCAAACGCAACATCGATTGGAGATATTCTAAAAGCTGGAGGATATACAAACGAATTTATGTGTGGTTCCGATATTGCCTTCGGTGGTCGTGAAAATTATTTGGCACAACACGGAGATTACGATTTCTTTGATTTAAACTACGCTCGTGAGAATGGATACGTTCCCGAAGATTATGGTGTATGGTGGGGATTTGAAGATAAGAAACTATTTAAATTTGCCAAACAAGAGTTAGAACGCTTAAATGAAGAAGAAGCACCATTTAACTTAACATTATTAACTTGTGATACACACTTCCCAGACGGATATATGTGTCATGAATGTCAATATTTATACGATGAAAGCTATTCAAACGTTATTGGATGCTCCGCAAGACATACAGCTGAATTTGTAGAATGGATTCAACAACAAGACTGGTATGATAATACGACAATCGTGATTGCGGGAGACCACACGACAATGGATACAAACTGGTTTGCGGATAAAGATGAGGCAGATTATATTCGTAAAGGATATTACACAATTATCAATCCAGCTATTCAACCAGAAAGAACAGATGCAAGAAAGATTTGTACATACGATCTTTATCCAACTACTTTGGCAAGCTTAGGTGTTGAATTTGAATCCGATCGTTTAGGATTTGGAACAAACTTATTTGGAAAAGAAGACACTTTAATTGAACAGTTTGGATACGATGAATTTGAAACAAAGATTGCTCAAAGTTCGGATTATTATACAAATTACTTATTCAAGGGTAGAGATATCCAAGATGAGTTAAAAGAAACGGATAAAGCTTCTTGGAGTTGGTATGGAAACAACCGAGGAGCGGAACTTCCAGACTATTTCGAAGGAGATTACGATTATAATACGGGTGTTATCACACGTCCAAATGGTTCTACATCCCATGGTGGTGTAAGACCTCCATCTGGCTCAGAAACTGGTGGAGGAGATAGTGGAACGGATAATCCGGGAGGAGGAAACGATAATCCGGGTACAGGAACGGATAATCCAGGAGGAGGAAATGATAATCCAGGTGGTGGAACAGAAACGCCTGGTGGAGGAGAAGTTGTAAATCCGACACCAACACCAACGCCAACACCGACTCCAACCCCAGACCCAGTGCCAATTGTACCGGCATCTGAAACAGAATAAAAAATGTGGTAGAAATATCTACCACATATTTTTTTTAGATTTCTTTTGTGATCAGCCAGGCTTCGCTAATCGCATCACGAATGTTTCCGACTTTGTGACCATCGCCAATTAAATGATATGTGTTACCTGTTTCTTTTAACATTTCTTCAAAAGAAGGATCCACATGATATCCATTCGCAAAGACAAGTGTATCTGCATCATCGATAATATATTCTTCTCCTTTTTGTTCGTAAGTGATTGTAGAAGCATCCACTTTGGTCACTTTGGCACCACATTCAATGTGAATACCTTTATCCTGCATACGAAGAACTAAAATACTTCTACCAGGTCCGGTTTCACTCATCATAATTTCTGGAGCCATTTCTAAGATCGTGATGTCACGATTTCGGATAAAACGGTCATTTACTAGTGGAGCTAAGTAGTCTGCCAATTCACATCCTACACTTCCACCACCAATAATCACAATTTTTCTTCCTGGGAAGCCTTTTCCTAATAAAATGTCATCGGCAGTGAGTGTTTGTTTGAAAGAATGGAAGGCAGGAATTGTATTTGGTTTTGCGCCAACACTGGCAATGATTTCGTAATCTTTAAATTCTGTTTCAATCATTTCTTTAGTGACTGTGCGATTTAAACGAACATCCACATCTTCGATACGATGTGACATAAATTGAACAACTTTAGTAAGATCTTGTTTTCCAATAGGAACACAAGCTGCATGAATTTGTCCTCCAAGTTCTGCATCTTTTTCACATAG
>JAGHTX010000173.1 GCA_018065105.1 Bacillota bacterium | reverse complement strand
ACTTTCATTTTCTTTGTCTCCTATATTTATAATAAAAACGAACTCACCCAAGTAAGTTCGTTCTATGTATTTGTTACTTCAAATTAATCTACTACGTAAGGCAATAAAGCCATTTGACGAGCACGTTTGATAGCTGTAGCTAACATTCTTTGATATTTAGCACGAGTTCCTGTTACACGTCTAGGAATAATTTTTCCGTTAGCGTTAATAAAACGTTTTAATAATTCAACATCTTTGTAGTCGATTTCTTTGATTTTGTTTTTTGTGAAATAACAAACTTTTTTACGACCCATACGTTGTTTTCTGAATGCCATGTTGTTATCCTTTCTAGAATGGTAAGTCATCACTAGCAATATCTAGTGTATCATTCGAATCATAGTCACTTCCAAAACCACTGTTTCCCATTTGAGGTTGTGAATAGCTTGGTTGTGCGTAAGAAGGTTGTGAATAACTAGGTTGTTGGTAACTATTTTGTTGACCATATCCTTGGTTATATCCTCCTTGGTTTGCATAACCACCTTGTGATTGTGCATTTTTTGATTCCAAGAACGAGAAATTTTCTGTTACTACTTCTGTAACATATACTCTTTGTCCTTGTTGATTATCGTAGCTGCGTGTTTGAATACGTCCTTCAACACCAATTAGTGATCCTTTGTGTAAATATTGCGCCATAATATCAGCTGTTTTATTCCATGCAACGCAGCTAATAAAATCAGCATCTGGTTGACCAGGCGTTTTAATGCGGCGGTCACAAGCAATTGTATACGATACAACACTTGCTCCATTTGGTGTTTTTCTTAATTCAGGATCTCTTGTAAGACGACCCACTAAGACAACCTTATTAATCATAAGTTAGCCTCTTATTTTTCGCCTTCTGTTTTAACAACCATGATACGTACTACATTGTTGTCAATACGAGAACGACGTTGGAATTCAAAAATTCCTTCATTGTTAGCAGTTACGTTGATTACAACATAGTGCCCTTTAGTCATGTGATCGATTTCATACGCAAAATCTTTGATTCCCCAATCGTCAACTTTGTCGATTGATCCACCATTGTTAGTTACAGTTCCGTGTAAACGGTCTTGAACTTTCGCAAAAGCTTCTTCATCTAAAGATGCGTTGATAATGTACATGATTTCGTATTTTTTCATACTGTACACCTCCCTTTGGACTTTGGCTTCTTATTCTAGAAGCAGAGAACAGGCTTAAACCTGCTCGATAATATTAACATGTTAGAGACGATAACACAAGAAAAAAACGTGTTTTTTTTCGTGGATTCTGCCATTGTTTTTTCTATCTTTTAACCCGTATTTTTCTTAAAATATTGAAAACATTCGCAATTCATAAAGATGTAATAATGAAATGTATTTTAGTTCATGCTATTATAAAAATTAGAAAAGAGGAGTTTTATGAAAGAAAATAAATTAACCTCTTTGGAATTTAAATGGGTTTTATACGATGTTGGAAATAGTGCGTTTATTCTATTAGTTACAACTATTATTCCTATCTATTTTAACTCCATTTCCAAAGCACAAGGTATCGCTGAAAGTGACTACTTGAGTTACTGGTCATATGCGGCTAGTATCTCTACTCTAATCGTTGCGTTAGCTGGTCCTATCTTAGGAACATTCGCCGATTATAAAGGACAAAAGAAAAAAATCTTCCTAGCTTCTGCATTATGCGGAGCCATTGGATTAGCGTGTTTCTGGATTCCAAATTCATGGTTAGGTTTCTTAGCCTTATATGTTGCAGCGAAAGTAGCCTATTCATTATCATTGATTTTCTACGATGCAATGATCAATGACGTAACAACCGACGAAAGAATGGATATGGTTTCCACAAAAGGATATGCTTGGGGATATATCGGAAGTGTTATTCCATTTATCATCAGTTTAGTGTTCATCTTATTCTATGACAAAATCGGAATGACAATGACAACCGCTATGATTATCGCTTTCTTATTAAATGCGGTATGGTGGATAGCCTTTACCCTACCACTTGTTAGCAGCTACAAACAAAAATATTTTGTGGAAAGACAACCACATGCAGTTCGTCAAACCTTTGCTCGTTTAGCACAAACTCTTGGAGAAGCCAAACAAAGAAAGAAAGTATTCTTATTCTTATTAGCGTTCTTCTTCTTTATTGATGGTGTATACACAATCATCGATATGGCAACCGCTTATGGAACCTCTCTTGGATTGGATACAACTGGTTTATTATTAGCACTATTGGTTACTCAAATCGTAGCTTTCCCAGCCAGCTTGATTTTTGCTACTCTATCAAAGACCAAGAATTCAGAAAGCTTAATTAAAGTTTGTATTATAGCTTATTTCTTAATCGCATTGTATGCCGTACAATTAGACAAACAATGGGAATTCTGGTTATTAGCGGTAGCCGTAGGATGTTTCCAAGGAGGAATTCAAGCCTTATCTCGTTCATATTATGCAAAGATCATTCCAGAAGAAAGCAGTGGGGAATATTTTGGAATCTTCGATATCTGTGGAAAAGGTGCTAGTTTTCTAGGAACATTCTTAATGGGATTCATTACCCAGATTACTGGTCATCAAAATCTTGGGGTTGCAGCAATCAGCGTAATGTTCTTAATCGGATATTTTTTCTTCCACAAAACTTGTCAAATTAAAGACTAAGAAGCGATATATCGCTTCTTTTTTTGTTTTCATAAAAAAAGTTTAGATTTCTCTAAACTTTCTCACGCCACATTTTTGCACCTAACGATGCTAATTTTCCATCCAAATTATCATATCCACGTTCAATGTGATAGATATCATGAATTTCAGTTACTCCTTCTGCCATTAATGCAGCAACAACCAATCCAGCTCCACAACGTAAATCGGTAGCCGTAACTTTTGCCCCATGAAGGTCTGTTTTTCCTTGAATAAAGGCACTAGGTTGGTGTACATCGATATTAGCACCCATGCGTTTCAACTCATCACAGTGTTTGAAACGTTCTTTGTAGATTGTTTCGGTAACCGTTGAAACACCATTGCATTGTGTTAATAAAGCAGTAAACGGTTGTTGAACATCTGTCGCAAAACCTGGATATGGTTTTGTTAAGATTTCTGTTGGCTTTAATGGACCTTCACTCTTGAAGATTCGTACAAAGTCACTACCAACTTCCATATTAATTCCGATTTGATCTAATTTGATTAAAATCGCATCTAAGTGTGTAGGAATGATATTTTCAATCGTCATATCATCCGCCATCGCTGCTGCCATTAATACATAAGTAGCTGCTTCAATACGGTCTGGAATGATTTCGTGGAAACATCCACCTAATTCTTCTACACCATCAATACGAATGGTACTTGTACCCATACCACGGATCTTCGCACCCATTTTATTTAATAAAGTCGCAATATCAATAATTTCCGGTTCACGAGCCGCATTTTCGATAATTGTACGTCCCTTTGCATACACCGCTGCCATCATAATGTTGATTGTTGCTCCTACGCTGGAAATATCTAAGAAGATATTTGTTCCTCTTAATTCTTTTGCGTCTAATACGTAACAACCATTTTCATAATTTACAGTAGCACCTAAAGCTTCAAATCCTTTTAAGTGCAAGTCGATAGGACGTGGTCCTAAATAACATCCTCCTGGCATTTTAATTTCTGCGTGTCCATATTTTCCAAGTAAAGCTCCCATAAAATAATACGAAGCTCTTAGCTTTTGTACAGCTGCAGATACCATTGGAATATTCTTCATATTTGAAGGATCTATATATAAAGTGTCGTCCCCTTTATTTTCAACACTTACACCTAATTCTTTTAAAAGTACAATTAATGACTCAACATCGGAAATGTTTGGAATTCCATACATTGTGATTGGTTTATTTCCTAAAACACAAGCTGGAATAAGAGCTACAGTCGCATTTTTAGAACCGCTAATACGTACCGTTCCAGATAAGCGATGTCCTCCTTCGATTTTTATTACTTCTTCCATACTATCCCTCCAAGGTTGCTTGTATAGTTTACACTATTTCATACAAGATTCCAATGATAATTTTAAGGGCTAATATTCGAATTGTAAAGAAAAAAGAGAAGAACACTTCTCTCTAGTTATATTGCTTCCTTTAGAATCCATCTTTTAATGGCGTTTGCCAGTCCTTCCTGATCGACTGGATCACTCACATAATCGACTAGTTTTTTTATTTGTTCTGGCGCTTGTCCCATCGCAATGGAAACATCTGCATTTTCCAACATATCATAATCATTCATACTATCCCCGAAGGCAATGTATTCATGATTCCCTGTATTTTCTAAGAATACTTTAATTCCTTTGGATTTAGATACGGATGATAATACCAAATCGCAATAGGAAACATATGAAGGAATCGCAGTTACCTCTTCTTGTTGGTCATAAATCTTATAATTATAGCCCGTAGGCGCAAAAATCATCATGGTACGAACAACACGATTGTCATATTCAATCGTTTCTGGAACTTTTTCGTTTAAAAAAGCCAAAGCATCTATTGCATCCTGATTGGGCTTATCTAACATTTGAATGGCTTCATCGGTAAATATACAACATGTATGTTTTTTCTCTTTGACTATCTCATGTATTTTGTTCACAAGTTCTGGTGTATATGCATCGTTTAATAAATAATTCCCTTCTCCATCCACGACTTGTAATCCATTTCCACAAACATAACCATCCCATTTTAGAACATTATACGCTACGTTCTTTTGAAAGTTTGTATAGATTCTACCGGTTGCAACGCAACATAAATACCCTAATGATTGTAAGTGTTTTATCGCATCTATTGCACTTTTAGGAACTTCATTCTTTTTGGTATCTACTAAAGTTCCATCTACATCAAAAAATAATACTGGTTTCATAAAAAAAGTATACAACAAAAAAGGTGAGTTAGAAACTCACCTTAAAGATTTCGTTTATAAGTTATTAATTAAGCTTTTCCAGCACATCCGAAGAAGTCTGTGTTCATAGCTTTAACTTTAGCAACGATAGCGTCAGATCCAGCTTTTAATAATTTACGTGGGTCGTAACCTTTACCTTGTTGGTCTTTACCAGCTTCAACATAAGCACGTGTAGCAGCAGCGAATTCTAATTGTAATTCTGTGTTAACGTTAACTTTTGAAACACCCATAGAGATAGCTTTTTTAACTTGTTCAGATGGGATTCCTGAACCACCGTGTAATACTAATGGTTTACCGTTTGTAGAAGCTTGGATTTTTTCTAATTGGTCAAAGCTTAATCCAGCCCAGTTAGCAGGATATTTACCGTGGATATTTCCGATACCAGCAGCTAAGAAGTCTACACCTAAGTTAGCGATTGTAGCACATTCAGCAGGGTCAGCTAATTCACCAGCAGAAACGACACCGTCTTCTTCTCCACCGATTCCACCAACTTCACATTCGATTGATTTTCCAAGTGAGTGAGCTAATTCGATTAATTCTTTTGATTTTGCTAAGTTTTCTTCGAATGGGAAGTGAGATCCGTCGAACATAATTGAAGTGAATCCAGCTTCGATACAAGCTTTAGCACCTTCGTATGAACCGTGGTCTAAGTGAAGAGCAACTGGTACAGTGATTCCCATGTTGTCGTGGATTTGAGTAACCATCGCAACAACGTTTTTGAATCCTTGCATGTACTTAGCAGCACCTTCAGAAACACCTAAGATAACTGGTGATTTTGTTTCTTCGCATCCTTTTAAGATAGATACGATCCATTCCATGTTGTTAATATTGTATTGTGGAACGGCATAGTGACCTTCATGAGCTTTGTTGATCATTTCAGCAGCAGATACTAACATTTTAATTTCCTCCTTGTAGTTCTTTACTAGTCTATATTTTATACCTTTTTCACAAATTTGAAAAGTAAAACCGTATTATCGTCTGGAATTTCCAGATAATTTTACTTCATCTGTTAACGAGCGAATTCTTTCTGTAATACGAATCGCTGCAACATCATCTTTATTCTTCTCACAAGTCGCATATTTTACTTCTAATTGTGTTAATGGAAGGTTAGAAGTAAAGTATGTTTTCAACTTTCTTTCCATTCTAAAATCTAAAATTGGGAAAAGAATGGTATCTCTTGACCACTTAGAAACGCTCTCACTACCAATATCATCTAAGATTAAAACATCGCTATAATATAAGTCGTTCAGAACATCTCTTTGATAGTCATATTCATTAAAACACGCCTTTAAATCACTGATTAACTGTGGCACTTTTACAAACGATACACGTTTGCCTTGTTTGGCTAATTTATTGGCAACACACATCATTAAATAACTTTTACCAACCCCAGGATTTCCGCATAAGTAAATTCCTTTTTGTTCATCAATGGAATCTTTTACCTGAATATACACCTTTAGATATTCTGGCGTTTCATGTTCCAAATGAATATTCTTAAAATCAACTAAATAGTCCTTAGTTGCTAAATGCGAAAGACGATAGTTTTTTTCGTGATCAATATCCTTATTCAATTGTTGTTGATAACGACATGGACGATATTTAACTCCAATGCAGTTGTAGTCATCGATAAATAAATCCTGACGAAGTCCAGTGACATTTTGACGACAGAAAGTAAGTCCATGGCATCCTTTACAACGTTCTAAATTATCGATCCAGTCTTCTAAATAGCTTGTATTTTTTTCCACAAATTCTATATCTAGATGATTCTCATTTAAAAACTTTTGAACATATCCGTTGTTATACAATCTTTCGACTAGCTGTTTACGATACGCCACTTGCTGAGGAGTCAATTGAATATTAAATTTAAAGTTGTTCATATATTATTCCTCCTCTGCCTGAGCCGCTAAAGCTCGAGCTAATAAATCTTCTCGACTTTCTTTTTCATCCTCTTCTTTTGCATCAAACCAATTTGGTAATTGTACCGTAGTTCCGTTTTCTGTAAAAGAATATGTATTTTTTGTTTGTTCCAATGCCTTTGCTTCGCTATCCACACCCAAGCGCACCCAAGTGGAAGCCACCTTTTCTACATACGCTTTTGGAAACTGTTGATTGGTACGCGATAAGACATAATCAATTAACACATTTACTACCTCATATGGCATTTGATACTCGGTACATAATTTTTCAATAATGGCTTTATCACTCTGACTAACAGGTGCATTTTTCTGTTTCATAGAAAAATAATTTACCGGTGCCATTGAATGACTGTCTCGTTGTTCAAAAGTATTACGAGAACGCATCACAAACTCTCTAAGTTTCGCAAAATTGATTCTTGATTTATTGTCTTCTAAAGAACGAGTCACAAAACCACGCATCTTCTTTTCATCTACACCATAAATACTGGCTAGTTGGGCAATGCGTTCGAGATTCTGCGAACTGCGAATACGTTGTGGAAATGTTCGATCCATTCCATCCAAAAAGCGATCAAAATCAAATGGGTATTTTCTTAATACATCTTCGGTTTTGGGACGAAGTGTTTTATACAACGCTTCATTCGAATCATCCCAACTGTCTAATTTTGATAAATCTAAAGAGCTAGAAACATTCACCATGTTGGTTGTGTCCATAAAATCTGTATGGAACAGCACCTTCATACGATCAAAATGTTTCGAGCCCATTTCTTTTAGAAATAAACGAGAGAACGTATCGTGCGTTAAAAACTCTTGTGCATTGAGTGGCGGATACAATTGATATACCCAATTTTTAGTAGTTGGCTCATAATAGGTCATTAATAAATTAAAATTTTCTAACATTTTACGAGCGCGTTCAAATTTAGCTTCAGGAAAGAAGGTTAAATTGATTAAGAAGGTATGGTCGTATTTTTCTTTTTTATTTGCCAAAGAAAGTAAAATCTCATAAACCAAAATGGCTTCGCTATGTATTAACGGATAATACAACAGGTGCAAATACGATTGGTCTTCTTCACTAAAGGAATTCATTTTTACAATTTGGCAAGTTCCTTTTAAATCCATAACTACTCCTTTCTTAATAATTCTTTTACTTTTTCTTCCAATTCTTCTAAAGTTCCATTGTTCTCAATCACAACGTCACTTTTCTTGATTTTATCAGAAACAGACCACTGGTTGGCCCATCTTCTTTTCGCTTCTTCTTTGGAAATATGGCGGTACGCTTCTAAGCGATATAGTGAGACTTCTTCACTTGCCACCACACACCATATTTCATCGTAATGACTTTCACTATGTATTTCGAAGAGTAATGGAACTTCGACAAACACCATCTCACTGGTTTGACTTTCCACCCATTCTTCCACTTTTTTAAAAATTAATGGATGAAGTATCCCTTCGACTTCCTTTTTTATTTCTGGATCGGTAAACATATCTTTTGCCAATTTCGCTTTATCCATTTGTCCATCAGCTAAAACATGAATCAATCCTTTTTCTTTTAATATCTCAAATCCTTCATGACCTGGTTCAATTAATTGCGCATTGACACGATCACAATCTAATACGGGAAATTCTTTTTGAATAAAGTAAGAAACCTGGCTTTTGCCCGCTCCCATTGAACCCGTTAATCCTATTATTTTCTTTTTTGACATTGTTGACATAAATATGTACCTCGTGTATTTACCACAATCTTCTTAATTGGTGTTCCACAAACCAAACAAGGTTCTCCCTCTCTGGCATGTACTTTTAACTTTAATTGAAACAATCCGGTTACACCTAAGGAAGAAGTATAGGAACGAATGGTTGTTCCTCCTGCTTTAATGGCTCCATTTAAAATCCTTTTCGCATGAAAAACAATTTGCTCGCAATCTTTTTTTGAAATACGAGTACAACGACTTCTTGGATCCAATCCTGCACTAAAGCAGATTTCGTTGGCATAGATGTTTCCAATTCCAGCCAGGATAGATTGATCCAGCAGAGCCGCTTTCAGTGTTCTTTGCGAATGATGGATTTGTTCATAGAAATATCTACCCGTAGCTCTTTGATCTAAAACATCATAGCCTACATTTACTAAAGGTGGCAGCTTGGAGAAATCTTCCATTTTGTCATATAAACCCAATCGTCCAAACTTGCGGGTATCATGATAACACAAATACCTTCCATCCTCTAATCGAAAGATAACGTGAATATGTTTCCAGGTTTTAGCTTCTGGCCTAGAATCCAATATATAGAATTTGCCTTCCATACGAAGATGCACAACCATTTGAAAATCTTCCATCGTAAAAATCAAATATTTACCAATACGTGAAAACTCTAGAAAGGATTGTCCAATTACTCTTTTAAAATCTGTTATATTCGGTTCAACACATTTTTCGTATCGAACTTCAACATCTTCGATTCTAGCGCCTTTAATCTGTCTTTCTAGTGTTGAAATAACAGTTTGTACCTCTGGTCCTTCTGGCATTATTTTGCCTCATACCAGCGTTTTCCATACGCTACACTTGTAGACAATGGAACACTTAATTCAACTGCGTGCTCCATGGCTTCTTTTACTAGAGAAATCATTTGTTCCAATTCTTTTTCTGGAACTAAGAAGATCAATTCATCGTGAATTTGAAGTAACATCTTACTTTCCACTTGAGCTTTTTCCATAGCTTCTTTTACTTTGATCATCGCAATTTTGATCAAATCTGCTGCACTACCTTGAATTGGAGCATTCATGGCCGCACGTTTTCCAAACTCTCTAGTCATAAAGTTTTTATCGTTGATTTCCGGAATCATACGACGACGGTTAAAGATGGTCTTTACATAACCATTTTCTTTACAATATTCCACTAAAGAATCCATATATTCACTAATGTTTGGATAGTTTTCAAAATAACTATTCATAAATTCAGTAGCTTCTTTACGAGTAATCTTTAATTGTTGACTTAAACCATGTTCTGTTTGTCCATATACAATCCCAAAGTTTACTGTTTTGGCAATACGACGCATACGTTCATCTACCGCTTCTTTGTCCACATTAAAGATTAAAGTTGCAGTCTTTGTATGAACATCGACACCTTCTTTAAAGGCTTCCATCATATGGGATTCTTGAGCCATATGGGCTAACATACGAAGTTCAATTTGCGAATAATCCGCAGATACTAAATAATATCCTTCTGGAGCCGTAAATGCCTTACGAATTTCTTTTCCTTCCTCATCACGAACACTGATGTTTTGAAGGTTAGGTTCGCTGGAAGACAAACGACCTGTTTGGGTCATTGTCTGATTGAAACAAGTATGAATTTTTTGGTCCTTTTGAATGTGTTTCTTCAAGCCATCAATATACGTAGAAGAAATCTTCGCATACTTTCTATACTCTAATAGTAAATCAATAATTGGGTGCGTTCCTTTTAATTTTTCTAATACTTCGGCAGAAGTGGAACGCTTCTTTCCTCCACCAGTTAGATTCAATTCATCAAATAACACATTTCCCAATTGTTTTGGAGAATTGATGTTAAATACCATACCCGCCTGTTGATAAATTTTATTCGCAATTTCTTCAATTTTATCTTTTACCTGATTGCCAATTTGATCCAGGATATCCTCATCAATGTGAATTCCTTCTCTTTCCATTTCAAAAAGAATAGGTACCAATGGCATTTCAATATTGTTGTATAAGTCTGTGCATTCTTCTTGTTCCAATTGTTTGTATATATCTTCCCTTTTTAAAGAAAGACCTTCGATAAAATCTGCATAGACTTTAATAGCCCGCTCTTTATCGTCTTCATCTTTTTTCTTCTTTGATAATTCATGGAAAGTTTCACACACTGAAATTTCCAAAGCTGATAATAGAGCATCTGTGTCTTTCGCATTAGAATGTGTTAGGAAAGAAGCAATGTGCATATCCTCAACTTTTTTAGGAAGAGGAAATCCATATGAATCTAGAGCATGCATCATTTCCTTGGCATCCCATGTATAAATGCAACTTTCTTTTAAAACCTTTTTAATATTTTTATCTTCTAGAGCATCTTCTACACTTTCAAAGTAGATATTATCTTGATCAATTCCCATGAATCCATATAGGGTTTGTTCCAAATAGCTCTTTGTATCGCAAACACAAAGAAGGATTGGGTTTTCTTCCTGAATTGGCCAAGTTGAAACTTTCTTGCATTCTCTTTCGTGACTTTCTTCTTTTTCGGTTTGAATCATCAATGATTTCATTTCGTATTTTAAGAAGAAATCGTTCACGCTATCTTTGTATCCTGTAAAAGCACAATCTTGCGCAGTAAATGGTAAATCCATTTTTGTATAAATTGTTGCTAAGTCTTTCGACATTAGCGCAGACTCTTTTCCGGCAACTAACTTTTCTTTTAGTTTTCCTTTAATCGCATCAATATTTTCATATACACCTTCTACAGTGTGATATTGTGCTAACAATTTGACTCCTGTTTTTTCTCCAATTCCGGCAACTCCAGGGATATTATCGCTGGCATCTCCCATCAACCCTTTTAGGTCGATCATTTGAATTGGTTCCAATCCATATTTTTCTTTGAACGTTTCTTCGTTCATCAATTCCATATCTGTAATCCCTTTTTTCATCATAAGGGCATGTGTAGTCGAATCAATCAACTGTAACAAGTCACGGTCGCTAGACAAAATCGTTGTTTGAAGCGTTGGATTCGATTTTGCCATACTTCCGATGATATCATCTGCCTCGTATCCAGAGATTTCGTATCGCATAATTCCAGCCGCATCCAGAAATTCACGAATGATTGGAAATTGCAGCTTAAGATCTTCGTCCAAAGGCTTTCTTGTCCCTTTGTATGCATCGTATTTTTCATGACGGAATGTCTTTTTATCAGCATCCCATGCTACTAAAATCGCATCCGGTTTTACAACCTCTATCGCCTTGTTCAGCATAAGTACAAATCCATAAACGGCACTTGTAGGAAGTCCTTCACTTGTCGACATTCGATGTGTGTATAAAGTTGCGTAGTACGCTCTAAACAACATAGAGTTACCATCTAAGATCATTAATTTATTCATTGTTGTATTCACCTAATTTCTGTATTTATTATTCTAACACATTAGAAAAGGAAATGAGAAATCTCATTTCCTAACTTACTTTATTTTCATTTCTATTTTCGATATCTCGAACAAAGCCATCAATCAGGATCATAAACACACCATTGACTAGTACAGTTAATACCACCTGGTGTACAAACCATCGTACCAATGAAATGTGTAACTGTTTGAAAGATACCGCAATTAATACAGGAATCACTTCTAATAGAAATACAGAAAAGCAACCTGTTAAAATACGATAGACTCTATCTCCTTGAATAAATCCTTTTAAGATACTCATTTCGACCAATAACAGTGGATATAAGATAAAGTTTACCGGAAAGCTTCCGCCAAAACAGAAGTCATAAATCAATCCGATAAAAGCTCCTAGATACAATTGAGTTTTCCAATCCCAACGGAAGAAGATTAAATACATTCCAGAGAAGGCTAGATATGGTACCCATCCAAAACTTTGATAGGTAAAATCCATGGCCCCCCATAAAGCGAACAATTCATCTAAAAGCGCTAAAAGAATCATAATTAGGAATGCGTTACGAAGCTTCATTATTGAGCTACCCCGCTTCCAATCACAAGGCAATAGTCAAATCCTGAAATATTTGTTGCTGGTTTTACATATACAGTTGATACAATCGCATCATCGTTCATTTTAATATCAACAACGGTTCCAACAAAAATTCCACTTGGATAGTTTCCACCTTTACCAGAAGTAGCGACGTTTTGCCCAATAGCTACGGTTTCTGTTTCGTTCAAAAGATACACTTTATATGCATTACGTTTGGCATCGTAAGATTCCAATACACCTTCCACGCTTGTTCCATCTTCCATAGACATTTTTACCGCAATATCGTTTGTCATTGTTTCCGTTGTAAATAAACGAACTATACTTGTAGAAGATTGTACTTCTTCAACTAGACCTACAGCTCCATCACTCGTTGCGACCAGCATATTCTTTTCAACACCGCTTGAAGAACCGGCCGAAATTGTGATTGTTTGATTCCAAGATTTAGACGAACGTTCCAATACAGTAGCCGATACATACTTTGCATCTTCTAATGCGTTTTGTACTTCTAATAAGCTTTCCAATTCTTGGTTTTTATTTTTTTCTTCTTCGTATAAAGTTTTATAACTTCTTTGTTGAGCCAATTGTTCATTTAGATACTCATTATCTGCATACACATGCCATAAATTTGAGATATCCGAGAAGACATTGCGGGCAGAAGTTAATGGATATTCAAACAATCCGTATTTAATATATGTCCAAGCACTATAACCTGGATTGGATAAAGAATTTTGTCGTAATCCGAACATAGCTGTTCCAAATCCTAATACAAAACAAATTAGTATCACCAAAATTCGTTGAAGTTTATTTAGTTTCCCCATACTATACCCCCGAATCTATAGTATTATACCGAGAATTTAAACTTCTTTCAATCTAGATATCGTTGTTGTTTAAAGGAAAACCAGTTATTTCTTCCTACGATCACGTGATCCAGCAATTGAATTCCCATCATTTCTCCAACTTCACACAGTTGCTGGGTAAAGTAAATATCGGAGTTAGAGGGAGTGGGATCTCCGGAAGGATGGTTATGTACACAAATAATAGAATGTGCATTGCACAAAAATGCCTCCTTATAAATGTCTCGGGGATGCGCAGAGCTTTCTGTCAAAGTTCCTTTGAACATTGTCTTGTGTGTAATAATGCGTCCTCTAATATCTAGAAAAATAGTGACAAATTGTTCTTGTTTCTCAAAGCCTATCTCAAATTGAAACCAATCAAAAATAGCTTTCGCGCTTGTAAGAGATTCCCTATACTTTAAATTGCGCAATACTCGCTTACTTAATTCCACGCTTGCCATAATATTCAATGCCTTTGCCTCCTTAATGCCTGGAATTTCCATAAGTTCATTTACACTAAGATCAAACAATCTGGAGAGTCCTTCGCTTTTTTGAAGAACTGCTCTGGCCATATCAAACACTAAATTGTGTTTATTTCCACTTTGTAGAAGTATAGCCAAGAGTTCTTCATCGGACAGGACTCCAAAACCAAATCGTAACGCTTTTTCTCGAGGGCGTTCTTCCTCTTTCATTTCCATAATTCTTGGTTCTTTATAGTTCATATTATTTAATACGACAAAAAGGTGCAAAATTAAAAAAAATAATTTTTTTAATTTTTTCCTTTACAATTAAAACTTTTTCGACTATTATAAATAGGCAATTGATGAAATGCCACACAATTGATTTATGGCGGTTGTGGAGAAGTGGTTAACTCAGCGGTTTGTGGCACCGTCATTCGCGCGTTCGAATCGCGTCAGCCGCCCCACTTAAAAAATGTACTCCGATGATTCGGAGTTTTTTTATTTTTCATTATAATGGTAGAAAATAGGAGGAAGCAGTATGCCTTATCTACAAATTCGTGTATCATGTGCCGTTAGTTATGAACAAAAGGAAGAAATCGTAAAAGACTTAAGTCCTAAAATTGTAATGTTGCCAGGAAAAAGTGAAGAAAAATTCATGATAGAAATCGTGGATCAATGTGACTTGTATTTTGGAGGAAGTAAAGAAAAAACGAATGCGTATATAAATCTTTGTATCAATGCCTATTTAGATAAAGAATACTTAGAAGCATACACAAAAGAAGTTTGTACTTGTCTAAATAAAGTATTAAAAATTGATTACTCGCAAATATTTATAACACATCAAGTACTATCTCCCTGGATATATGCACCTGTAATAATGAAATAAAGACCTGTGAACAATCTCACAGGTCTTTTTAGACAAAAAAAAATGGCGGTCCAGATGGGACTCGAACCCACGATCTCCTCCGTGACAGGGAGGCATGTTAACCACTACACCACTGGACCATTAGTTATATAAAAGATGGCGGAGCAGGAGAGATTCGAACTCTCGCGCCAGTTTCCCGACCTATACCCTTAGCAGGGGCACCTCTTCGGCCTCTTGAGTACTGCTCCAATTGTATTCAGGTCGTTGACACACTCATTGAGCCATTTGATAATAACATGGTTTAAATGAATGTGCAAGTAAAAAATCGAGATTTTTAGCGATTTTTAGAATCCCGATTATTTTAATACTTCCTTATATACACGAAGAACATTCTTATAAAAAATCTTTTCAATTTCTTCTTGTGTAAATCCTTC
>JAGHTX010000212.1 GCA_018065105.1 Bacillota bacterium | reverse complement strand
AAGGGATACGTTATACAATTGTTTAGTATGGTCAATGGAAAAATCGATTTTTTCGAAGATCGTAATGACAGCGCGAAACAAAATATGTCTTACTACAACTCAGCCATCAAAGATTTATCCAATGCAGAAATTCAAGCTTTCTTAGATAAACATCCAGAAATTCAAAATAGAATTTAGAACGGGAAACCGTTCTTTTTTGTTGTAAAATAGAATTATGAAAATACTTTTACTAACATTAATTCTCTTTATTCTTTGGACCGTTTTTGTATATAAGATCTATCAATTTAGTCTGGAAGCCTTTTATGAAAAGTATGACAAAGTAGAAGGAACAGTCACATCCATTGATTCGCATATTGGTCGTAAAAATAAAAAAGGAGAAATGTATCGTGTCTATTGTCCAACTTTTTCCTATACCTACAAAGGCTGGACCCGTCATATACACCCAAACTCCTACAAACACGAATGGGATTTTGATGAAGGAGACAAAGTCGATCTCTACATCAATCCAAATGACTTTAGTGACTTCAAAATGGTACCAACAAAAAAGAAATTCTTTCTAATCGTCTATTTCGTAGGACTTTTATTTGTATTGGCTACCTATTTTCAATTATAATTGTACAATAGGAAAAGGAATGTAAAATGATTAAAGCTATATTATTTGATATGGACGGTTTAATGATCGATAGTGAAAATGTAACCTTTCGCATTGTCAAAGATATTTTAGAACAAAAAGGATATACTTTTACTAGAGATATGTATATAAATCTTTTAGGACGTACTCGACAAGGAGCTAGAGACATTTATAAAGGATGGTATGGAGAAGATTATGATTATCAAGGTGTCAGCGAAGAACTTGCCAAACGATTGATTCATACACTGTCTCAAGAATTACCAATAAAACCAGGACTTTATGAATTATTAAATTACTTAAGAGAAAATGGATATAAAACATGCATCGCAACCAGTTCCTTGCGTTCCAAAGTGGATGCGATATTGCCAAAAACTCTTATAGAATACTTCGATTATGTTCTATGCGGAGATGAAGTAAACATAGGAAAGCCAAATCCCGAAGTTTTCCTAAAGTGTTGTGAAAGATTGAATGTATTACCAGAAGAAGCAATTGTTTTAGAAGACAGTGAAGTGGGTATTGAAGCCAGTGTAAATGGCAATATAAAAGTAATCTGTATTCCAGATATGAAAGAGCCAAGCGATTGGCACAAGAAACAATTAGCCGGGTATTATACCAGCCTGGAAGAAGTCATAGATTATTTAGAAAGAGAAAGAGCATGATTATAAAATGTCCAAATTGTCTAGCTGCCCTAAATTTTGATGAAAACAGTCAAAAAGTTGTTTGTGAATATTGCGAAACCGCTTTTGATGTCAAAGATGTGATCGTCAAAGAAGAAAAAATGAATAAGCTAGATACACAAGAATTAATAGATTCTGGATACGATGTGGACGATGCGTATATGGGATTAAATGTATACACATGTACATCCTGTGGAGGGGAAATTCAGGTAAATGGAGTCGAAGCTTCTACCTTCTGTTCCTTCTGTGGTCAACCTACCGTTATCTTCGATCGTGTTCAAAAAAATTTAAAACCAAAATATATCTTACCGTTCATTGTTTCCAAAGAAAAAGCGGAGAAAAGTGTGCGTGAACAAATCGCTAAAAGTTTTTTTGCGACCAAGGAAATCAAAGCATTTCAAACAGAGTGTATGCGAGGTATCTATATTCCATTCTGGTTGATGGATGTACACTACGATACTTCCATGGTCTTAAAAGGAAGTCATAAATCAGGAAAAAACACCGTCACTTCCTATTATTATCGTAAAGCGCACACGAATTTTAATAAAATAACACTTGATGCCTCTCAACAATTGGCCGATGAAAGTTCTCAAAGATTGGAACCATATCATCTAGATGACTTAAAAGATTTCCATATTGGATACTTAACTGGATTCTATGCCGATTCTTTGGATCTGCAAGCCGAACAGCTCGATACTCTAGCACGATCTAGAGCTAGAGCTTTAGCCTATAAAGAAATTGAGAAAAGTGTTCCGGAATCAAATATCTCCGTGATTCGAGAAAAAACAGACGTAAAAGTCACAAAAGCACAATATGCACTTTTACCAGTATGGTTCTTATCTTTCCATAATAGAGAAAAACCTTATACGTACTTAATCAATGGACAAACCGGAAAAATTATAGGTGCCGTAGAACACGACAACGCCAAGAAAATTGTTTCTATGATTATTGCTTTCTTAGTATTGGTTGTACCAAGCGCTCTATTATGCATGCTCTTTTTAGAAGGAGAAGATGCGATGAAAGCTTTATTCCTGGAAATAGGAGGGATTGTTGCTCTTACTCTAATGGGAATGGGATTTTCTAGCAGCACTAGAAAAAATCTAGAACTTACGCAATCGAAAAACATGTTCAATTTAGTAAAGAAAAGACAGGGGAAAAAATAATGTTAGGGATCATTTTAGGAATTTTACTTGCAGCAGCTGCATCGTATTGTATTGTAAGCTAGTATATTAACAATTCTGTTGTATCGGGAGACAGTAAAGGAAGTTATAAAGATTTTAATACAACCCCTATGTTCTATGAACAAAAGAAAAACAAAGTTGGAAGGGATTATCCAGTATGAATGTGAATTCGATACTTGAAAATATTCAAATTATTGCACCTTTCTTTATAGGATCCTGGACCATCTTTCTTCTATCCTTTTTTCTCGGACCACAAAAATTAAGAACCAGTTTCTTTTTGATGGTGGCACTTTTCTTCAGTGCCTTCTTTATGACCGGATTTTTAGGCGATGAAAACGTTTGGGCTATGATGGTTCTAGTTTTTCTCTGTTTTATTCTCGTACTTTTAACTCCCTTACTATTGTTTCTTAACGGATTAAAAATCTTAAGAAAAGAATCCTTTAGTCTAGCCAATGCGCTATCTTTATTATTAGGAATCTTTATTGGTATAGGAGAATTTGTGACAATCGGGGATGTTTTTGGCTTTTTTGATTCTCCTTTATACAATCACTTTAGCTGGTTTTTTATGTTCGTTTCGCTCAGTGCTATTTACTTCAGCTTTCATATTCTTACCTTTGTGGTTTATATGTTGTTTATTCAATTTATGCCACACAGGATGGATTTTGACTATGTTATTATTCATGGATGCGGTTTGATCGATGGAAACAAAATGACAAAGCTTTTATCCAATCGTGTTGATAAGGCCATTGAAATCTATCAAAAATGTAAGAAAAAGACTGTGATTATTCCCAGTGGGGGAAAGGGAAGTGATGAATCCATTTCCGAAGCCCAGGCTATGAAAGAATACTTACTCGAAAAAGGGATTCCCGAAGAAGCCATTGTATTAGAAGACGAGTCAAAAACGACAATGGAAAATTTAATAAACTCGAAACAAATCATTGAATCTAGAGAAGGTTCGCATAAAACCGCTTTAGTTTCCAGCAATTATCATGTTTATCGCTGTTTATATTTTGCCTCAAAACTAAAGTTTAAATGTACAGGATTTGGTGGAAAGGTAGCTGCCTATTATTGGCCAAGTGCTACATTAAGAGAATATGTCGCAATTTTCTCTAAAGGAAAACACTTTGTACATATGGCACTTGGCTATATTTTCTGGGTAATCTTGCCCGTTTTATTTGTATTCAGATAACACAGGGAAATCTGTGTTTTTTCTTTGAAAGCACTTTCAAAAGATTGTATAATAATTGTTAGTAAGACAACTATTAAAAGGAGGATTCTTTATTATGCCATTCCCAAAGGGATTTTTATGGGGTGGGGCAACCGCTGCCAACCAATATGAAGGTGGATACCTATCAGGTGGTAAAGGATTAGCTGTTGCGGACACATTAACAGGAGGAGACGGAATTCACGGAATTCCTCGTAAATTTATCGTTGAAATGCCAGATGGATCAAGAAAAGAAATCTTTGGTTCACACGCAGAAGTACCAGGTGGGGCAAAAGCTATCGTAGACCCAGATACTTATTATCCAAGCCACGTAGCCACTGACTTCTATCACCACTGGAAAGAAGACATCGCTCTATTCGCAGAAATGGGTATGAAATGTTTCCGTTTATCTATTAACTGGACTCGTATCTATCCAAATGGAGACGATGAAACACCAAACGAAGAAGGTATTCAATTCTATATCAATATCTTCAAAGAATGCCAAAAATATGGAATCGAACCATTAGTAACTATCTACCACTTCGACTGTCCATTACACTTAGCTAACGAATACGATGGTATGGTATCTCGTCACACTGTAGATGCGTTTACTCGTTATGCTCGTACATGTTTCGAAAGATTCAAAGGTTTAGTACACTACTGGTTAACTATTAACGAAATCAACATCAACACTAACTTCATGATGAATGGTGTACACGATCACATTTCGAACCAACAAAATGCGGAACAAGCTCGTTGGAACTTATTTATCTGTTCGGCTCGCGCTGTAGTAATTGGACACGAAGTAGACCCTACAAACAAAATTGGTCTTATGATCGCACAAATGGGATCTTACCCATATTCATGTAACCCAGAAGATGTTATGGCTGAAGTTGAAGGAGCACGTGACTTAAAATGGTTATATGGTGACGTACAATGCCGTGGATACTATCCTTCATACAAAGTTAAACAATTAGAACGCGATGGAATCGTAATCAAAAAAGAAGAAGGAGACGACGAAGTATTAAAAGAAGGTGTTGTTGACTTCTATTCATTCTCATACTACAACTCATTCCCAATGGCTTGTAAAGAAACATTGGACCGCGAAGTTGGTAACATGACAGATGGAAACCAAATGCGTGGATTAAAGAACCCATACTTAAAAGCTTCTGAATGGGGATGGCCAATTGACCCAACAGGATTAAGAATTACTCTTAACCAAATCTGGGATCGTTATCAATTACCAATGATCATCGTAGAAAATGGTTTAGGTGCCTTAGATACAGTCGAAGAAGATGGATCTATCAATGACGATTATCGTATTGACTACATGCGTACACACATCAAAGCCATGAAACAAGCAATCGAAATCGATGGTGTTGATCTATTTGGATACACTCCTTGGGGACACATTGACCTAGTTTCTGCAGGAACAGGAGAAATGCGTAAACGTTACGGATTCATTTATGTAAATATGGATGACGATGGAAATGGTGACTTAAGCCGTTCTAAGAAAAAATCATTCTACTACATGAAGAAAGTATACGAATCTAACGGAGAAGATATCGAATAATACAATGTAGGAGTATCTTTTGATGCTCCTTTTTTAGGAGGTAAATACTATGAGTTTTCCAAAAGGATTTTTCTGGGGAGGAGCAACCGCTGCTAACCAATATGAAGGTGGATACATCTCGGGTGGTAAAGGACTGGCGTTAAATGATGTTGTGACCGGAGGAGATGGATTGAACAAAATTCCTAGAAAATTAATTTATGAGATCGATGGAAAAGAAGAACAAATTGTAGCCTTTGGAGAAGTACCAAAGGGTGCCAAAGTTATTATTAAGGATGGAATTTACTATCCATCTCATAAGGCAACGGATTTTTATAATCACTGGGAAGAAGACATTCACCTATTTAAAGAAATGGGATTTAATATGTTCCGTATGTCCATTAACTGGACAAGAATCTTTCCAAACGGAGATGATGAAACACCAAATGAAGAAGGACTAAAATTCTACGAAAACATCTTCAAACTATGTAAAGAATTGGGAATCGAACCATTAGTAACTATCTGTCACTTTGATCTGCCAATTAAATTTGCGAACGAAATGAATGGATGGGCCGATCGTTATGTTGTCGATCAATACGAACGCTATGCGATTACCGTTTTTGAATATTATAAAGATTTAGTCACATATTGGTTAACCATCAATGAAATCAATATGAACATGGTCTTTATGATTTCTGGCGTACACAACAATCGTACTGACTTACAAGCGTATGAACAAGGAGTCTATCATACCTTTATTGGATCAGCCAAGGCAGTCATTGCCGGACACAAGATCAATCCAAACTTTAAAATTGGACTGATGATTGCCCAACAGGGATTCTATCCATACACATGCAATCCAGAAGATGTTATGGCCTGCATCGATAAAGAAAGAGAAGTGTGCTGGTTCTATGGGGATGTACAATGTCGTGGATATTATCCTTCTTATAAAGTAAAAGAATTAGAACGCAAAGGAATTGAACTAATCAAACTTCCTGGTGATGATGAAATCTTAAAAGAAGGAACAGTAGACTTCTATTCGCACTCTTATTACCACTCTTTTACAGCTGCTGCTGTCATTGATGGAAAAGAAGTAACCGATGGAAATCAAATGGAAGGTTTAGCGAATCCGTATCTAAAAGCGAGTGACTGGGGATGGACCATTGACCCTGTAGGACTTCGTATTCAATTAAATAAGATCTGGGATCGTTATCAATTACCAATCATGATCGTAGAAAATGGATTAGGTGCCAAGGATGTCTTAGAAGAAGATGGAACCATCCACGATCCTTATCGTATCAACTTTATGCGAGATCACATTATTCAAATGGAAAAAGCAATCTCTATCGATGGTGT
>JAGHTX010000213.1 GCA_018065105.1 Bacillota bacterium | reverse complement strand
CTAATAAATAACTATTTAAATAATCACGTGGTTGTAATAAGGCCCAAACAGGAACAACACAGGCAATAAGAATATAAGCAAAAATGATTAAGTGCCAAGTTGATCGAGCCACATAAATTGGCATCGATAAACCAATCGCAATGGCTGCTACCAATAGAACAATCGCAAAAGCAGTATTGATCCACTTATTAAATTTTGAATATTTTAGGAAGAATCCCAAAATAACCGCTTCTAAAATGAAGATAATAGAAGTTGTCGCAACTGCACCATTCGCTTCAATATTTCCAATTACTTTTCCGGCTTCATCCACTTGGAATCCATTAAAAGTTCCGGCTACAACATCGGCAAAGGCAGCAATAACCAGGATACAGAACAACCAGCAGAAGGCTAGGAATAATTTCTTTCCCATTTTTCCAATGTATTCTTCAATAATAAATCCAATCGTTTTTCCTTTGTTCTTAACGGATGCATACATAGCCGAGAAGTCTTGTACCGCTCCAAAAAATACACCACCAATTAAGATCCACAACAATACCGGTAACCATCCAAACATAGCGGCTTGAATAGGTCCATTAATAGGTCCGGCTCCAGCAATCGATGCGAATTGATGTCCAAAGACAACGTTTGTATCGGCTGGAACATAGTCGACACCATCTTCTAGCTCATAAGCTGGTGTTTTCGCATTTGGATCAATTCCCCATTTCTTTTCTAGGTAGCGTCCATAGAAAAGGTATGCACCAACCAATACAATGATCGCAATGATCATCATAGTAATACCATTCATTTTCTTTTCCCTCCTCAAATAATATTTTGCACAAACAAAAAAGGCCACTTATGCCTACGCATAAATGACCTCTTTGTCTGAAATCATTCTATCACTCGGATACAAATTGTCAACTAGTATTCGAAGGCGTCTCCCGAAGAAGCCTTACGTGCCTGTTTAAATAAACTTTTGTCTTTTTTTGTCACCGTTTTTTGAAGAATTCCTTCTTTTGTACACAATTGTAACGTAATTTTACCAGCCTCTTTGATGGGATGACGAAGCACACGAGCTGTACCAGATTGCACTTTTATTTTTGATACCGCAATAAAAGAGAACTTTTCATCTTCGTACGGAACATCTCCCTCTTTTAAAGCTTTGTGAAGCTTGCTTCTAGGAATTCGGGTGGTGAAATGACACCAGTCTTCTTGCGCCATCGGACAAGGATCATTACTAGGACAAGGAGCCACAATGTGCCCTCCCAAATTCACAAAATAGTCTTTCGCAAATCGTATTTGTGAAGAACCAACGACCGTTCCTGGTTCAATAATAATCAACAATTTATTTGTGGCCTTCCACAATTTTTCTAAAGCACGGATTCGTGCCGGTTGGCTTAATTCATTCAGAGCATAAGAAACTACCACTAAATCGGCTTTTTCTTGAATTTCTTCGGTTGATAGATCTTTTTTGATCCATGCAGCTTCCGAAAGAATTGGATCTAGTTTTCCTAGCTGTTTTCCTTGTTTAAGCATCGCATCTTCTCTTTCCAGACAAGTAAACGACAAATCTTCCCCTAACGCATTACGAACAGCCCAACTTGCTGCACCTGTACCAGCACCTACATCCAGAACCGTGTAGATATCTTCTTCAAAAGATTCCAGAGCATAGTTCAATGCATCACTGACGGCACTAAAAGTAGCGGGCATACGAACCACTGCATATACAAGAGCTTCTAAATTTGTAGAAACCAAATGTTTTCCCTGTCCACTCTCATTTTTATACTTTTCAGTTATATTTTTTGCGGTCATCTTTAATTGATTTTGTTTATGCTCTTCTGCAATTCTAGTGATCTCATCACGTAATATTACTGGTATTTCCATACTGTTCCTCTTCTTTTAAACAGATATAGTATACAAAGATATAGGAAGGAATGGAAGATATTCCTTTGAGAGGATAAATCTTGATTCTCAGTCTTTTTAAGTATGATATAATTTTTTAAAAAGAATAAGGAGGTTCTTATTATGGATAATCGACCTAGAGGAAGAGAGAAACATATATCAGGTACATCGCAAGGAGTTTTTCGTAGAGGCGAGAGCTTAGGCGGTGGTCCAGTTGGTAAACGTAAAGGTTCTTCTGGACGTGGACCAGAAGGTGGAGGAGGTTCTCCATTTACCATCATTTTAATTATTTTAGCACTGATTTTTGGTGGAGGAGGCGGAATGTTATCTGGTTTATTCTCCGATGATTCTTCTCCAGCTCAATCGAGTTCCCAAAGTCAACCGCAACTTTCCATTCCTGTTGCCCAGGACATGGATTTCTCGGAACCAACCACAACCGCTCAAGTGGATGTTAATGTGGCAAATGGGGCAAGAGACAAATACACAACGATCAAAGGAAATAAAAAAGATCAAACAACGATCATGGTTTATATGTGTGGTACCGATTTGGAATCTAGAAGCGGAATGGCCACAAACGACCTAAAAGAAATGGCTAAAGCGGCTTCAAGTGATCAGGTTAATTTGGTTATTTATACAGGTGGTTGTGCGAAATGGCAAATTCGTGGTATCAGCAATCAAGTGAATCAGATTTATCAGGTCAAGGATGGACAATTAATGACATTGGAATCCAACATGGGTGCTAAATCTATGACCGATCCAAACACATTAACCGAATTCATTAAATATGCGACAAAAAAATTTCCAGCTAACCGATACGATTTGATTATGTGGGATCATGGTTCAGGTTCTATCAATGGATATGGATACGACCAAAACTATCAAAGAAGCGGTTCGATGACTTTATCCAAAATGAATCAAGCTCTAAAAAATGCAGGTACAAAATTTGATTTCATTGGATTTGATGCTTGTTTAATGGCGACAGCCGAAACGGCTTCGATGTTAAAAGAACACGCTGACTACATGATTGCTTCCGAAGAAGTAGAACCAGGTATTGGATGGTACTATACTCCTTGGTTGGAAAAATATGTGAAAAATCCTTCTATGGATACTTTATCCATTGGAAAGAATATCATTGACAGCTACGTAGAAGAATGTGCTAGACGTGTGGGTAGACAAGGAACAACCTTATCCATTGTGGACTTGGCTGAGTTTGATGCACTTGTTCCTTCCCCATTAAAAAACTGGTCCAAAGCAACTTCCGAAAGAATTCAAAAGAACGATTATAAGAGCATTGCACAAGCAAGACACAATACACGTGAATTCAATCAATCCAAGATTGATCAATGTGACTTCGTTGATTTCTTAAAGAAAATGGATACCAAGGAATCTAAATCTTTAGCACAGGCTTTATTATCAAGCATTAAATACAATCGCACTTCCAGCAATATGTCTAATGCGTATGGTTTATCCATCTATTTCCCTAATAAGAAGCCAAGCAATGTAAGTGTCGCAACCCAGATCAATAACGATATTGGTTTAGAAAAAGAATTCAACAGTGTATTAAAAGATTATGCTTCCTTACAAATTGCTGGACAAACTGTGGCGCAGGAAAACGGAAATACAGGAAATCCATATTCCAGTCTATTTGGACAACCAATCTCTTCAGGAACAAGTAATCAAGATGAGACAGCTCAGATTCTGCAAAGCTTATTCTATTCAATGTTGTCTGGTAGAGATCGAAGTGGAATGACTCTAGATGAAGAAGAAACTACACAATATATTGCGGAAAATCAATTTGATGCAAGCCAATTGGTTTGGAAAGAAAAGAATGGAAAACCTATCCTATCTCTATCGGAAGAACAATGGTCTTTGGTGACTGAATTAGAAAAGAATACATTTGTCGATGATGGTTCTGGATTTATCGATTTAGGTTGTGATAATACCTTTGAATTTGATAAAAATGGAAATCTAGTTGGTGAAAGCGAACCAACCTGGTTAGCAATCAACGAACAACCGGTTGCGTATTATCACGCAAGTACAGTGTATTTTTCCGATGATAATTACAGCTACAAAGGATACGTCCCAGCTATCTTAAATGGTGAACGAGTTGATTTATTAATCGTCTTTGACCAAGACAATCCATCGGGATACATTGCCGGTTCTATTCGAAACTATGACAATATGGAAACAGAAACAGTATCCAAAGTAGATAGAGAACTTCAAGATGGAGACGTTTTAGAATTCATTTGCGATTACTATGACTATAATGGTCAATATCAAAGTAGCTATCGTTTAGGAAATGCGATTACAGTAAAAACGGATAAATTAAAAGTATCTGATGTTTACTTAACAGAAAAAACTCGAATCACTTATAAAATCACAGATATCTATTCCCAAGAATATTGGACACCTGCCTTACAATAAAGATCACGACCTATTCAACGATAGGTCTTTTCTTTTTTCCTTTAAAATAGAAATCTTACATCTCTTCCTATACAATAGAAAAGAAAAGAGAGGCTCTTTTATGAATAAAAATGCACAAAAAATATTAGTCATTGTAGTTTTTTTCTGGTTTGCCCAATATGTATACATTCCTTACCAGACTCCATTCTTAACAAGCATTCAAGTATCTTCCAGCTTTATTGGCATTATTATCGGTACCTATGGAATTTCGCAAATGTTGTTGCGCTTACCTGTTGGGTTATTGGCAGATTTAAAGAATCGTCATAAAACGTTAATTATCATTGGTGCATTAACAAGTGGCTGTGCTTCTATTTTCCGGTTCCTTTTCTATAATTCTTATGGATTCCTGATTGGAAATCTTTTTTCTGGACTGGCCAGTGCCATGTGGATTTCTTTTATGATTCTTTATTTGAGCTATTTTGAAAATCAGCAATCTGCCACAGCCCGTTTAACCATGTGCAACAATTTAGGTATGCTGCTTGGTTTTATTACAAGTACTTTGACCTACGATATAGTTGGCATGCGAATCACTTGTTTATTTAGTGTAATTTCTGGCTGTATTGCGGCTTTTATAGCAACAACTTTAGAAAGCGTACCTGTTGAAGAAAAAAAGATCACAATCAAAGAGTTATTAAAAGTGTGTTTAAGACCAAATTTAATTGTGTTCTCTTTATTTGCGATTATTCAGCAAGGTGTTCAAATGTCCACAACCATGTCTTATACAACACAAATTATTAAAGATATGGGCGCTTCTTCTTTTATGGTGGGGCTTTCTACCATTATATATATGTTTGCGGCTGTTCTTTGTGCAAAGCTTGCTTCGACTAAGTATTGTACAAATCTAGGACCTCGAGTGTTTGTACCAACGGTATTCTTTACAACTGGATTGTATTGCTTGTTGGTACCACAGTGTAGTTCTGTATACACAATCTACCTTTTACAATTACTACCTGGATTATCTACAGGATTCTTATATTCTTATCTTACCAGTGAAGCAATGAAGGGAGTTCCAGTAGAAAAGAAATCGACCGCAATGGGATTTTTTCAAGCTGTGTATGCCCTGGGAATGACATTTATTCCTATGATCTGTGGTTCAATTACAGCTACTTCAAGTATTTCAACTTCTTATTATTTCTTAATGGCATTGTGTTTCCTTTCGTCAATACTCGCCTTCTTCTATTATCGAAAATATGCATAATTCTAAATTTATGGTATAAATATAGGCGTGAGGAATATATTATGAATACGAATTTAATTGAATTAAAAGAAAACCAGTTTACATACACGATTCTGTCTTCTTTTCCTTTATCACAGATCTATTATGAGGGAGAACATGGAAAAATTGATACGCGTACTCGAGATAAAATCTCGGTTATTTACTTAAAAGAAATTTCAAAAATTGTGAATACGATGAGTGTTTTGATGGAAAAAGGAATCTCAATGGAAAAGGCATTTAGAGAAGCAGTTTTTGATAACTATCGTTTAGAGATTTTAGAAGATTATGCCGAAGGTTTTATTAACCAGCAACAATTGTCCGATTATTTACGAGACAGTTATAAGGATGAAGACCTTTCCAAAGGTGCTTTGATGAATGATGTCTATATTCGCTAAAAAGACAAAGACTATTGTACTTTATTTTGTACAATAGCCTTTTTTAATATTTCTATAGATCGTAAAGATATCACATCTTTATTATGGATGATAGTCTTTAGATTCTCCCATCTATAATCTATTGTTTCTCCTTCTTGTAAAGAAATAGAATCTTTTGAAACATCTGTATGGCATAGAAAAATCACATATAAAGTCTGGTGTTCTTTATCCATATGTCTTCCAATTTCCGAAAAATCTTGCGAAACAATACCTGTTTCTTCTTTTAGTTCCCGTTTCGCACATTGTAAAGCCGTCTCATTTTGTAGAGCGGCGCCTCCTGCACTCAATTCCCATAAACCACCAAATCTTTTTTGCCAATCTCTTTGCATAAGAAGATACGTTCCATCTTGATGTTGTACGATGATGTCGGATACTAAATGGTACATTCCTTCTGGGATCGGCTGTTTACGAATTAGCTGGATGTTTTCTATCTTTTCAAAAGATTCATTGTATGCATCCCAAACTTCAAGCATTTTATAAGACCCTACTTAGAACCCAATCGACATTTAAAATTTGAATAGTCAAATTCTTTTAGTGTTTCTATACTTCCATCTTCTTTAAGACAAAGAATGGATGGTAATGGCATGCCATTAAAAGTGTTGTTCTTACATGTACTATAAATTGCCATATCGCCAAAGATTAACAGCTGATTGCGTTCTAATTCTTGATCAAAACTATAATCACCAATCACATCTCCTGCTAAACAAGTCGGTCCGCCCAAACGAATGGTATAGGCTTTTTCATTTTCTTCCGCAGCGTTGTATAGAGGTGGTTTGTATGGCATTTCAATCACATCGGGTGTGTGACAGGCTGCACTCATATCCAAAATAGCTAAAGAAGTATTTCCATTTTTTAGAACATCTAAGACGCGAGTAAAAAGATAACCGGCATTTAGTGCACAGGCTTCTCCTGGTTCTAGATACACTTCGACTTGCCACATATCTATAGCTTTTTTTATGCATTTTTCTAAACAGTCAATGTCATAATCTTCTCGTGTAATGTGATGTCCGCCTCCCATATTTAACCATTTCATTTTTGGAAGAACATCTCCAAATTTCTTTTCAACGGCTTCTAATGTAGTTTGTAAGGCATCGCTATTTTGTTCGCAAAGAGTATGAAAATGCAGTCCATCTAATAAGGAAATGGTTTCTTCATCCATCATTTGATTCCATTGTTCTCTTGTTGTCCCTAATCTGGAACCAGGTGCACAAGGATCATAGATTTCATGCCCATCCTGCGTTGAGCATTCTGGATTGATACGTAATCCAATCGATTTCCCCGCTTGTTTGGCTTTTTTCCCGAACTTTTTAATTTGATATGGCGAATTGAATACAATATGATCGGCATATTTTAATAGTTCATCCATTTCGTCTTCCCGATACGCACCACAGAATACATGTACCTCTTTGTTTGGCATTTCTTCTTTTCCTAATCGGGCTTCAAAAAGTCCACTCGCTTCACTTCCTGCTAGATAGGGTTCTAATACAGGATACATATCATAGTTAGAAAATGCTTTTTGGGCAAGCAGGATCTTACATCCCGTTCTATCTTGTACCCCTTTCAAGATTTCTCCATTCTTCTTTAATTGTTTCTCATCTAATACATAACAAGGTGTCTTTAATGAATTAAACGAGTCTAGTTTCAAATTCATCAATCCTTTAAAAGGAGCTCTACAATCTTTCATAACTTTTCCTCCAAGAAAAAAATCACAAGTCCATCCAGAACTTGTGATTCGAATCCATATAAAAACACTATGTCTTCACAGTGCCTATTTATAGAGAACATTTTTGTCAGAGTCTATTATGCAATCCCACTTTTACTACTCATATTGACATTTCACAAGTCTGTACATGATTTGTACAATTGTGGTTTATAGTAACCAACTTATAAAACTGAGCTTTTAACTCAATCAATTCGGCAGCGGACCCGGCTGTCCGTATGGCCTTGACTTCTTTTGAAGTGGTCCTTAAGCGTTGCTTTCCAAAGACTTTGACAATACTTCTCTGTCTTGAAAATCTAGTAAAGTGTAACATTTATATATATACGTGTCAAAAGAAAAATCAGCAAGATTTCTCTTACTGATTTAACTTATTCATAACGTAAAGCTTCGATTGGATCTAGGTCACTCGCTCTTTTTGCTGGATAGAATCCAAAGAATACACCGACTGCCATAGAAAATCCAAGGGCAATAACTATGATATATATGGATGGGTATACACTCATTTCATATAGGGCATTAGAAATAGCCATTCCTGCAATAGAACCAATCACGATTCCAATAATACCACCTATCAGACAGATTGCCATGGCCTCAATAATAAACTGTTCTAGAATTTCTCGATTCTTAGCACCTAGAGCCATACGAATTCCAATTTCTCGAGTTCGTTCCGTAACCGAAACCATCATGATATTCATAACGCCGATACCACCTACTAATAAGGAAATGGCCCCAACCGCTCCCATAGTAAGCTTTGCCTGTTGGGCTTGTTTTTCCATTGATTTAGAATATTTAGTTCCGGAATAAGCTTCTATCTTTGATGTTTTGCTCGATGAAAATGTTGATTTCCAAAAAGCAGTTGAAGTCGTTTCAAATAATTCTGTATTCACTCCATCTTTCGGCTTGATACTTATATTTTGTATCGGGCTGGAAACACCTTTTATAGAATCATAGATGGAGATAGGAAACATAAATTCTGTCGGAGCATTATATTTTTCTGTAAATTCATCCTCTTTTATAATTCCAATGATTTCAAATTCTTTTTGAGCCTGTGCAATAGAAACTGTTATTTTTTTCCCGATTGCCTTTTTTAAATTTGTAGAATGGTAATACTTTTTCACAAAATAATCAGTAACCAAACAAACATAGTGTTTTTTCTCGATGTCTTTTCTATCGATATTTCGTCCTTCAAGTAGAGGATATGCAGACAAAGGTTGATAGTCTTCATTTACTGCATACATACTTAGTTCAATCTTTGTATTTCCCTTTTTAACTGAAGTTTGATCAACGTTTTGAAAATAAGAAATACCTTGGCATAGGTCTGCGAACTTTTCTTTGTATTGGTCTATTTGTTCTAATGTAATACTGTCCAGTTTTGCATCAAAACTAGCTGACTCATCTTTTGGTTGTACCATTACAGAAAGTTGACCAGCTCCATATTTTTCGTTTTCTTTTGCGGTTTTTTTATCCTGAGCATCCCCGGTATTTACAATGCAGATTACCGATGCAATCCCAATAATAATACCTAGCATGGTCATCATAGTCCTTATTTTATTGGACAATAGGGCAATAAAGGCAAGCTTAAAGTTTTCGCTTAATTTCATACTGCATCACTCTCACTTCCCGTGTCATTGATGATTCTACCATCTAGAATGGTAACTCTTCTTTGACACTCCATAGCGATTTCTTGGGAGTGGGTAATCAAAACAATAGTTTTTCCTTCTTTGTTCAATTCCTTAAAAATATCCAAAACTTGATAACTTGTTTCTTTATCCAAAGCTCCTGTTGGTTCATCGGCTAGAATAATAGATGGATCATTTACCAAAGAACGGGCAATCGCAACTCTTTGTTTCTGTCCTCCAGATAGACGACTTGGATCGTGATCTGCACGTTTTCCCATACCTACCATCTCTAATAATTTAGTCGCCTTTTCTGTTCTTCTGTTCTTAGGAACACCTGCATACAACATTGGAAGTTCGACATTGCTTAATGCGGACATTCTTGGAATTAAGTTGAAGTTTTGGAAGACAAATCCGATTTTTTTGTTTCGAATTTCACTCATTTCATCTTTACTTAATGTATTTACATCCACACCATCCAAATGATATGTTCCTTTTGTTTGATGGTCCAAAGCACCGATGATATTCATCAAAGTACTTTTCCCACTACCACTTTCTCCAACGATTGCGACAAGTTCACCTTCGTATATGTTTAAATCAATTCCATGAAGGATTTCCAATTCATTTTCCATACCGATGTTGTAAGTCTTCACAATACCGTGAAGTTCAATTATTGGCTTTCTCACTGTTCTTCTTCCTCAAATTTTTGTTTTTCAGTAGAAATTAAATCTTCATAGTATGCATCTGATAAAATTTCAATACCTTCTACTAAATCATCACCACTAATTTCAACCATTGTTTCGTTTGAATCTCCTACCGTTACAGGAATCTTCTTATAAGATCCATCTGGTTGAACAGCACGGATATAAGTTAATCCTTCATCATTTCCAACCGCTTCGTTAGGTACAACAAATACATCTTTCTTTGAAGAAAGGATAATACTTCCGTGTGCTTTTGATCCAATGTGTAATCCACCTGGTTGGTCTAATGTGATTTGCGCTTTATATCCAGCTCCACCAGATGGGTCTCCCCCACCTTCAGAACCAGTCGAAGTGACTCCTGTTGTCGAAGAGATTTGTGTTAACTTACCAGTAACAGGAACATCAATAGAAGCAGCTGTAACCGAAACCATTAATCCCTTGCTGACTTTATTGATAGATTCTTCTGGAATACTCACTTCAAAAATCAATTTATCTGTTGATTGAATCAATGCAATACTTCCCTTTGGAATAGAACCCAATTTAACATTTAATTGGGTAATTTCTCCTTCACTTTCAGCACGAAGCGTACAAGCATCTTTTTGTTCTTGAAGTTTTTCTAATTCTGATTCCTTTTCACTTGCAGATGAGCTAGCGGAACTACTAGCAGATTCCTTTGCTTCATCATAAGCATCTTGAGCGGTTTGTACACTCTCTTTAAGTTTCGAATATGGTTCATACACTGATGTTTCATATTCTGTAGCTGCTTTTGATGCATCGTCATATGCTTTTTTTATTCTTTGATATTCTTCAGATTTTTCAGTTTCGTTTAATGCCATTAATGCATTGTCTAAAGCTGTTTCTTTATCTTTAATAGAGGATTCAGCATCTATCAAAAGATCTTCCAACATCTCTAAATAATCTGTAGCATCATCATACTCTTTTTTATTTTCAGTTGTTGGATTATCATAGTATGCATCTGCCTTTTTGTCCCAATCTTCTTCTGCATCTTTAAGTTTTCTTTTCAAGCCATCAAAAGAAACTTTTGTTGTGGTACCTTTCCATACAATATTAATTTCTAAGTCTTTTTTCGCTTTATCATATTCTCTTTGTGCTTTTTCTACTGCCTGTGTATTTTCTACCCAAGCATCGTATCCTGTAAAAGCATTACTTGTCTTGTCCAATGTTTCTTGAAGCTTATTGTATTTATTTTCAATTCCAAAATCTGTATACGTTTTTCCGTCAGTACTGTATCTAGTTTTAAAACGGTTTTGTGCTTTTTGAAGCGCTTCTTTAGCTCTGGCTACTCTTTTTTGAGCACTTTTAGAAACTGCACTTCCTCCGGAGCTATTTCCTTCTTGTAAATCCTTGATTTGTCGATCAATGTCTTTACTATCTAGGACACAAATGACATCTCCTTTTTTGACTTTGTCTCCTACTTTAACATTTAGTTTCACTACTTTACCTGTATTTTCCGTAGTTACTTCTGTTTCTACAGCAGATACAACTACACCATCTACATCAACTACAGATTCTAAATCTCCTTTAGTTAATGTAAATGTTTTTGAATATGCCATTTCTTCTGGTGTTACCGAGCTAGATGATTTATTTGTATTTGTATACCAAAAAATACCTCCACCAGCTACGGCTAGAGCTACTACTCCACAAATTATTTTACTTTTAGTGTCCATATATAATCCTCATCTTGAAATCTATTCTTATAGTATCACAGATTTCAACAATATTGTGTCTATTTTCAACATTTATCGAGTTGATTATTTCTCTAATTCTGTTAATTATACATTTTTTATAGTTAATTAAATGTATAAGAAAAGAGTGGAAATACATCCACTCTATTAGTTCGTTGAGATTTATTTATAAGTTAGATTTCTGGCAGTTTCGTGATGAGCTTTGAAGTCGATATTTCCAGAAGCTGTATCAATTTTAATATTTGATTCTCCGGTTCCGTTTGTATATGTCTTACCGTCTTTTTTCATTTTTAATTCATCGTTTACTTTACCACTTGCCGTTTCAACAGTTGCGGTAAAGTTATAATCTGTAGGAATTTCAGCCGTTACATTTCCAGATGCAGTTGCTGCTTTGACTTCAGCGAATTCTTTCATGGAAAGAAGTAAATTACCAGAAGCGGAGTTAATCGCCACTTTAGAACTCTTTTCAATGTCTAACTCTATATCACCATAAGCTGTATCAATAGTTATATTTTCTGCATTTACCAAACAAGTTACTAAACAAGAAGCACCTTCAATTTTTACCGAATCCATATTTAAGCCTTTAGGAATTTCTACAACAAGTGTCTTTTCCAAAGGATTAGAAATCTCTACTTTTTTATCGACTAAATATTCAATTTTAAGAGTTGTTCCAGCCATACCCCAATGTACTTTTTGATCATCTTCTAAAGGAAAATTTGATTTTTCTGTAATGGATACTTCTTTAGATTTTCCATATTTTACTTCAACACTTCCATCTACCCAATCAATTTCCACTGTCTTAAGTTCTCCGGCTACATTGCCATCACCACTCAACCATTGGATATTTGCATTTTGACTCGTACATGCACACATCATAAGTGCAAACATCCATGTAAAAAACACTTTCAAGATTTTTCTCATTTTTATTTACCCCCCTAAATAATTGCGAAAACTACACTTAAATTAAACTCTTACGGAATTATATCGCAGAATTTCTCAATCCTCATCTGTTATTGATATACATATAAAATTCTGTTTAAGGATTTTTTCCATATGTTTTTCTCTACTATAAGAGTATTATTTTAATAGCAGAAAATCTACTTTTTTTTTGTTTAAAAGTGCATATATCTCCCTTATTGTTTTAAATTTTACAAAATGTATGATTTTTTCGCATCCTTATTACTTAAAAACATTGACACTTTCCTTTAAATGGTATGAAATAAAATTGTCTGACTTTTTATAAAAATTATATTTAATATATTATTCTACAAAAGGAAAAGAGGAGTAACATGATTGGATTTTATGATTACACGGTTATATTAACTTTCTGCAGCCTGATTTCTTCGGTTATTGGAGCTACATACGCGATGCAAAGACATTTTAGAACCGCCGTTTTTTTATTAGCTATCGCTGGATTATTTGATGCCTTTGATGGTAAAGTCGCAAGAAGCAAGAAGAATCGTACAAGCGATGAGAAATTATATGGAATTCAGCTAGATTCTTTAGTCGATGTCATCAGCTTTGGGATCTTCCCTATTTTGATTTGTTACTTGATTGGAATGCAACAATTCTATGATATTATCATTCTTTGTTTCTATGGAATCTGCGGTGTTATTCGACTTGCTTATTTCAATGTATTGGAATCAAACAATCATTTTCATCCAACAAACGAGGAAAAAGTATATCATGGTTTACCAATTACATCAATTGCGGTAATCCTTCCATTAACAATCTTAACAAGCTTCGTATTATCACAAGGTATCTTCCTTTGGATCTTACGAATATTGATGCTCGCAATAGGATTTCTATTTATTATTGATTTCAAGCTTAAGAAACCAACAAATACTCAATTGGGTATTTTAGTTAGTATTGTTGCCATTATCGCATGTTGTATATTGCTGTTCTCTAAATATCACTTGCCTCCACAAGCCGAACCAGAAAGTCCATTAGCAGAAATGGAGCTAGATTAATGCTTGCGAGATTAAGAGATGGAAGAGCCGTTGAAGTTTACGATGGCGAAGGAAAATCGATAGAATGGTTATACAATTCATCTTTAGGAAAAGTTGTATTAAAAATATTAATTGCTCCTGCTATTAGTCATATAGCAGGTAAATTTTTGGACAGTGGGATTTCTAAGTTTTTAGTCAGTGGATTTGTCAAAAACAATCATTTAGATTTAAGCGATTATCCAAATCGTAAATATCATTCATTTAATGATTTCTTTACTCGAAAGATTACACCGGGAAAACGAACAATCGATACCAATCCAAATCGTCTGATTGCCCCAAGTGATGGAAAGCTTTCGATCTTCCCACTAGAAAAAGATTCAACATTTAAGATTAAAGGGTGTGATTATACCTTAAAAACTTTATTACGAAACGAATCTTTAGCGAAACAATACTGTGGAGGATGGGGATTGTTATTTCGATTATCGGTTGATGACTATCACCGTTACAGTTATCCAGTAAGTGGAACAAAAGGAGAAAACATTCGTTTAAAGGGTGTATATCACACCGTAAATCCAAGAGCGGCTGCAGCTAGATCCATTTATCAAGAAAACACTAGAGAATATACAGTTATCCATAGTAGCTTTGGTGATGTCTTAATGATGGAAGTAGGAGCGATGCTGGTGGGACGTATCACAAATCTTCACGGTCCTCAGGAAGTAAAACGTAGCGAAGAAAAAGGATACTTTGAATTTGGTGGTTCTTCTATTCTACTATTGATTGAACCAGGATATTTGAATCCAGATGCAGACATCTTTAAGAATTCAGAGGAGAATATTGAAACCATTGTTAAAATGGGGGAAGCCATTGGTTCTAGAAAAGAATAAGATCGATACTAAGTACCGATCTTTTTATTTTGTTAAGAAATCAAAAACTCGTTTGTTGAAATCCTTTGCTTCTTCATAAGCAGCATGCCCAAACTGTTCATACATATATAATTCGCTATTCTTAATTTGATTATGAAGTTCATAAGAAGCAGCTGGACCAACGATTTTATCTCTTTTTCCTCCAATGATAAGAGTTGGACAAGTTATGGTGGAAAGGGCATTCGTACAATCAAAATGTAATATCGCTCGTGCATTGACTAAAAATCGATGATAGGTCTTTGGTTTACCAATGAATCCTAAAACAGGATACATCTTTCTATATCGGTTTAGGTATGCTTGAGAATAGCTATTTTCTGCTGTATCTATCATCAGTTGTTTATAATTTCCCTGGTTTGCGTATTCGATCCATGTGCTAACAATCGCTTGAAACGTATCGTTGACACTTGGTGCTGATACGGCAATCACTAGTTTTTCAATCAATTCTGCATGTTCTATTGCCAAATATTGAGCAATCATGCCTCCTTGGGATACACCTAGTACGGAAGCTTTATGAATACCTAGTTTTTTCATAGCTATTGCTTGATCCTTTGCCATCTCTTGAATGGAATATTGTGCAGGCAAATCATTTTTACGACTGAACATATATACGGTATATTCTTTAAAAAACATCTTATAAGGATAAGCCAATAGAAGCGCTTTCCCTTTTACTGTCGATAATCCATCGGATAATCCTGGTAAAAGAATTAAATTTTTGTTTCCACTTCCAAAAGAAACGTAGCTCATTTCTGTATTTCCAATCCTTACAGAACCATTCTTCGCATTCCAAATCATTCTTTTATTCTCCTATTTCATTCGTCTTTCAATAGTAAAGAAACTTAAATCATAAAAGATATGATATTTTATCTCTTGTTGTAATTTTTTATTAATTCGTTTGCCTGCTCTTTTGAAAGATAATAGCGAGCTCTTTTCTTTGTACCATTTCCATATTCAATAGCTTTTTTAGGACACGAACAGATACAGGCTAAACAGTGTGTACAAGAATCTGACCAAATTGGTTTTCCTTCTACTAGTTTTATATTATTCAATGGACAGTTTTGTTCACATATACCACAAGAGATACACGCATCGGTGGTATAAAATTTATCGGCATGTACAAAGAATTTATAGAATAAATCGTTTATCTTTCCACTTTTGATTTTGTCGACTATAGAAATAGAAAGGTCATTACACTTCTTATGTTCATGGATCGTAGAAGAAACTTTCATAATCTGATAACTCGCTTTTTCAATGATGGCAGGTACTTCTTTTTCGGAAGTTCTCGCATACATCACAATGTAATTATCTGGCATAACAACAACTTCCAATCCCATAAACTCCATGTCTTTTTCCTGACATAAATGTTTTATGTATTTGATGGCATTTCCTGTATCGGCACCACAGCTCATGATAAAGTAGGCCTTTTTACTTCCTTCAAAATGACTTCTTTTAATAAAGTCTTCAAAGATATGTGGCATTCTATAGGCATAGGTTGGAAAGACAAAAACATATGGTTTTTCACTTTTAAATAAACCTGCTTCGTTCTTTTTCATATAGTCCGCTGAATTTATACATTCATCTTTTAATAATTGCGATAGAAACATGGCTAAGTATCTAGAGTTTCCAGTTCCTGTAAAATATAAGATCATTCAAATGTCTCCTTTTATTTCAATTCGTATACAAATATATTATATTCCATACTATATAAGAAAAACCATGTCTTCTTATCATGACTTATTTTAAGACAATGAAAAGGCACTTATCCTTTCGATAGGTGCCTATAGATATTACAAAGTTTTGCTTCCATTTACCATTAAGCGAAACGAAACGCCTAATAATTCGCAAGCTTTTCTGCACATCAGCATTCGTCCTAAGAATATATCGAAATACTCATACATTGTGCAGATCGTTTCGTCTATTTCTAAATCCAGGATAATCTGTTTCTTTTTTGGATCTACAATTAATTCATTTTTTGTTACTGCATAGTTTACACGATCATGAATATCGAAACTGGCTTTTGCCTTTGTTCGAACTCGATTTCTTCTTACATCGGTTTTATCTGCAATAATCAAAGCAGCAGAAATGAAATCGGTGGCTCCTCCCGTGGATTCATCATGATGGGCAAGTTTATGAAGGAGAAAAAGATGGCAGTCAATTTGATTCGAATCCCGAACTACTAAAAGACTGGTGGGGAAACCAATGGGGACTCGGATTGTATCATCCCTTCGATTTCCTTTCGGAAGGTGATTCACCAACATTTCTTTGTTTATTACCATGGGGTCTTAGAAACTTAGAAGATTTTACAAATTTGAGTTTATCTGGTAGATACAGAAAAGATTCAACAAAGAAAAACAAAAAGGGACAACCTCTAAATTCTTGGATTCCAGAAAAAGACGATTACATCTGTCCAGATCAAAGTGTAGTAAATACAGAATCCATGTGGAGATTTGTGGAAGATATCCAAAACGATTTTGCCTCTAGAGCCAATTGGTGCATTTCTCTTGAAGCTGAAGAAGCTCCACTCGCTAAACTAAACATGGAGAATACTTACTATTCTCATTCTGGAGAAAAGGTTATCATATCAATTCACCAACAAGAGAATGTAGAATACGCCTTTGGGTTTCGTATTGGATTTGGAAAAAAACATTTGTTCAATTCATTCAAAAAGTGCTCAATCGAGCACTTTTCATATGTACAATCAAAATCGATTTACCTTTACAAATCGAGACTCATTGCGTCTCGATAATAGTTGGACACATTACTGTAGATTCCTATAAATTGTGTGATCAACTTGATATATATTATTGCCAAACTTCTTCAGCTACTTCTTTTACAAGTTTTAATTTAGCCCATTGTTCTTCTTCTGTAAGTTTATTTCCAATTTCACAAGAAGCAAAACCACATTGTGGACTTAGACATAATCTTTCTAATGGGATATATTGAGTAGCTTCGTGAATTCTTTGAATCAACATTTCTTTATCTTCTAGTTTTGGTGATTTTGTAGTCACAAGCCCTAATACAACTTTCTTTTCACCACTAACTTGTGCAAGAGGAGCAAATCCTCCAGATCTTTCATCATCAAATTCTAAAAAGTAAGCATCTACATTTTCTTTTCCAAACAAAACAGTAGCGACTGAATCATATGGTCCGCTATTGGCATATGTTGAATGGAAATTTCCTCTACATACGTGTGTGCTAATGACCATATCTTGTGGTGCATTTTCAATAACGCGGTTATTAATATTTTTATGACGGTTTTGAACAGCCATAATTCCAAAAGAGTCTGTTCCATATAAAAATGCGCCTGATTTATCTGCAAGCATTCCCCATGTACAATCGTCTAATTGAAGATTTCTACATCCTGCATTATACAAATCTCCAATAAATTTTCCATAAGCGGATACGATATCGTCTTCTAAATCATGATAGTTATTATACCATTGATCTGTTTTTGTGCGATTGAATGGCATAGTAAACTGCGCTAAAAATTGAGCTGGAGATGGAATAGTTTGCTTAGCTACTGTATTTTCATCTTCCAATGCTTTCACAAAACGGAAGTGGTCCACAAATGGGTGTTCACTTGAAATTCCTACTTTTCCAACAATAAATGTATCATCAACCATTGCCGCTTCTCCATGGAATGGTAATCCCGTTGCAGTTGGCGCATGTCCAACCGTAAAATAAAAGTTGGAAATACATGGAAATCCCCCCTTCAGCCCTTACGGTTAGGCTTATCTGCAACAGTTGATACATTCTCTGCATTAGTTGGTGCATGTATTACTTGTTACAGAAACAATAGATTATTCCCTGTA
>JAGHTX010000027.1 GCA_018065105.1 Bacillota bacterium | reverse complement strand
ATATATCTTTATTGAAGAAGAGTATTTTACTTTAAATGTGACTGGGCTTGCACAAGATGAAGAAGGAAACTATGTATTAAATAAAGGTCGTTCGAGAGATTTCACAATCAACGTGGATCGTCACTACAATAATGGTAGTGCAGCTGTTGTTGAACCAGTTTCTAAAGACATTGATGTGAATGTAGAAGCGACAAATATGGAATTCTATGATAGTTCTAAGAAACAAGTGTACATCTTAAAAGCGAATACCACTTACACTTTGAAGCATATCGCAACAAGTACAGATATTATTAAATTCTCTACTTGGATTCCTACAAGCACGGATCCAATTGAATGTACACAAGATATTACGGTTACCACAACAACCGGAGAAAATGAATTATTAGGATATTCCTTATCGTTATCTGGAGATATCGCTATTCATTATTACTTAGCTTTAGCCGAAGATATCTCAAGTGATTCAAATACACATATGGTATTTACTATGCCAAATGGAACATCTTCCACTGTGTATGTAAAAGATGCTGTAAAGACAAAAGCGAATGGAATGGATTGTTACGTATTTACACACAAAGTATCGGCTAAGAACATGACCAGTGTTGTCTCTTCGACATTATACGATGGAGAGAATAATGTTGTGGAAGAAAGTGAATATAGTGTTGAAAAATATTGTGACTATATTTTTGCACATCCAGATAGCTTCAGTGCGAAACAAACAGATATCGCAAAAGCTATGTTGACATATGGATACTATGCACAACGATATTTTGGATATAACACTGATAAGCTTCCTAAGACAATCAGTCCACTTCAAGATGTTGATTTTACACCATACGCTTATCAGAACGTAGATTCAAATCCAGATTTAGAATTTATTGGAGCTCGTTTGGTTCTAACTTCAAAACCAGGACTTAAGCTTTATTTCAAAGGAAATGCAGATCTATTGTTAAATGGAAGTGTTGCTTCTACAACACAAGAAGGGGCTTATACAGTCATCACAATTTCGGATATCGATGATATGTCAACAATGTATATGGTTATGGCGGATAGCTACAATCTAACATATGGAATGTTTAGTTTCGCAAATCAGGCCATGAAGGGAACAAATACCGATCTTAAGAATTTGATGAAAGCGATGTATGCATATAACTCATATTTTAAATAAAGAAGAAAGACTAGGTTTCTAAAATCTAGTCTTTTAATTTGTAAATAAATTGTTATGAAAGCGCTTTATATTTGCCAATTGTAACTATTTTGTTTATAATAGGGTGGCTAAGGAGTATTTAGAATGAAAAAAACATTAAAGAGAATCTTTTGTTCAATGCTTTCTATTAGTCTAGTATGTCCTTTTGTTTCTCCTGCGCTTGTGTATGCGCAAGAAGAAAACGAAGTGGAAGTTGTCGAAGAAGTAGAAATGGTTGAAGAAGAAAAGTCAGAAACTGTCTTGTTGGATCAAATTAAAAAGATTGAGATTCAAGAACGTGAAGATTTTGAAAATGAGGTTTCCATTGATATTCATGTAGAAAAAGACTTTGATTTATCGAAGGCAAAATTAAAAATTGAAGGTTTTGAAAGTGTGGAGCTGGAAGAACCAGAAAAAGATGAGGAAGAAGATTTCTTCACTTTCAAAGGTGAATTTGAACCTGGTTCTTATAAAGTTGCTTCCTTACTAGTCAAGGTCGATGACAAAGAAGAAGAAATCGATCTATCTTCTTTCCAAACACATTTTGAAGTTGCCCTTCTTGTAAATGATAAAGAAGAAGAGACAACTACAGAAGAAGAGACAACTACAGAAGAAGAGGAAGAAGTAGAAGATAGCGAAGAAACAAAGGAAGAAGAAAAGGAAATTGTAGTGGATGATGTACATTGTCAGGAAGAGGAAGAAATCATCGTACAAGAAGATGAAGCCATTTCTTATAACACGTATATTTCCAGAGCGGAAGCCTTTATTCACGATGCGCGTTGGAATCAATATGCGTATTGGCCACAGATTCCTCCAAAATCAGACAAGTGTTATTGGAAATATGTGGACTATCCACCAACAGGTTGTTATGCATATTGTTTAGACTTTGTTGCGGAAGTTTTTAATGAACGAATGGGATGGACCCGTCAATACGATTATTCCATTAAGCAATGGGTAGATAATTTTACCCAATACTATAGTCCAAGTCAGATCCAATCGGGAGATGTCATTGAATTATCGGGACACTATTTTGTGGTTATAACACGTTCGGGAAATACATTGTATACTTGTGAAGGCGCCACTGGTTACTATAGTCCAGATGGTGTTTATATTGGAACAGATCACTATGAAATTCGTGATGGAAGTTTATACGATTTATGGAACAATACCTACTTATATTTTGTGAGTGGTTCCCACTACAATCTATTAAGCGGCATGATTGAAGACAATGAAGCTCCAAAAATTTCCAATGTTCAGGTTACGGATATTACTGCTGAAGGATATACAGTAACTTGTAAAGTAACAGACAACATTGGTATAGGAAAAGTAGCTTTCCCAACATGGACAACAAAGAATGGGCAAGATGATATCCAAGCAGACTGGCCAACGAATCCAGCGGCGCTAGGAAGTATAGATTCCAATGGAAATGTTCGATATCGAGTCAATGTAGCGGATCATAACTATGAGACAGGTTGTGAGTACAATACACACATTTATGCGTACGATGAAGTTGGAAACATTTCTGGATTTGCGATACCGGTTATTTTTGTACCGACGGCAGACGATCTGGTAGCTGGATATTCCTTATCCTTATCGGGAGATATTGGGGTTAATTTCTACATGAGCTTATCGCTACAAACAACCGATGATCTAAACGCAAAAGTTCGTATGACTCTTCCAAGTGGAACGGTAAGTGAACTCTATGTAAAAGATGCACAAAGAGAAGACGATTACTATATTTTCCCTTGTCGAGTATCGGCTAAAGATATGACAAAAACGATTACAGTTGAACTTTTGGATGGTCAAGGAAGTGTAATCAAGACGTTTAAATACACAGTTGAAGATTACGCAAATTATTTAATTTCGCATGCATCTTCTTACGATGCAAAATCTGTCAATATCGCAAAAGCAATGATGACATATGGAAAATATGTACAAGAGTATTTTGGATATAACACAGCGAATCTTCCTAGTCAGGTAAATAGTTTGAGGGAGCCGGATTTATATGAATATCGAGCTATTATTGATGATAATAATGAAGATATTACTTTTGCGGGTGCTCAAATGTTGTTGACATCAAAACCGGGTCTACAATTGTACTTTATCGGGGATGCCCAATTTAAGGTAAATGGGGAAAGCGTTGAAGTATCCAAATCTGGAAAGTATACGGTTGTAACCATTCCATCCATTGCGTCTATGGACGAATTGTTTATGATTACAGCTCCAAACTTTGCGATGCGATATGGAATCTTTAGCTATGGATATCACGCATTAAGTCAATCGACCAACACTTCGTTAAAGAATTTGGTCAAAGCTATGTATGCTTATCACCAAGCCTTATACAACTAAGAGGACACTGTCCTCTTTTTTTGTGGTAAAATAGAAACAGTGAGGAAATGCTTATGAAACGATCAACACAAATAAAATTAGGACTGGGATTAACCGTGGTATTAACTT
>JAGHTX010000035.1 GCA_018065105.1 Bacillota bacterium | reverse complement strand
TTCGCATTCGCATATTTTGAGGCAAACCATTGAATTCTTTCTTTATCTTCTAATACTCTTTGAACCTTACCAGGTAAGGTTTGTAGTTCTTGTAAGTAAGGAGAAATTTCCATTTCTCTTTGTATTTGTGCCATTCTTAGCGCAAAACAATAACACACAATTAACTGAGCACTATAGGCTTTTGTGGTAGCAACCGCAATTTCTGGTCCGGCGATCGTGTAACAAACATAATCAGCTTCTCGGGCAATACTGCTTCCGACTACATTGACAATTCCTAATGTTTTATTTCCTAATTCTTTTGCCAAACGTAGAGCCGCTAAAGAATCGGCTGTTTCTCCCGATTGACTAATGACAATGACTAGATCGTTTGGTGAAAGAATGGGATTTCGATATCTAAATTCACTGGCTAGTTCAACACGTACCGGTATTTGAGCTAGGTCTTCGATGACATATTGAGCAGCCATTCCTACATGCCAGGCTGAACCACAGGCTACAATGGTAATGGAAGAGATGTCTTTCATTTCTTCTATACGCATTGGAAGTTCAATGCTTCCTTCTTTTACATAATGGTTGATGGTATCTTCAATCGCTTTTGGTTGTTCGTGTATTTCTTTCATCATGAAATGTTCAAAACCACCTTTTTCCGCAGCTTGGGCATCCCATTTGATTTCCACTAATTCTTTTTCTAATTCATATTCATCGACATCGTAGAAAGTAACTTTTCCGGCTTGTACACGGGCAATTTCCATATTGCCAATGTAATATACATTGCGTGTATGTCTTAAAATCGCTGGTACATCACTGGCAATAAAGCTTTCTCCATTTTCAATTCCAATGATCATTGGGCTGTCTTTTCTAGCAACCCAGATTTCATTTGGGTGATCTAAGAACATGATTTCTAGAGCATAGGATCCACGAATACGAATCATGGCTTTACTAATCGCATCGTGACAGGCTCCATACTTTTTATAATAATAATCGACTAATTTAATAGCGACTTCGGTATCGGTTTGGGAATAGAAAGTATAGCCATTCTTTACTAGTTTTTCTTTTAATTCCACGTAGTTTTCAATAATTCCATTATGTACTCCTACGACCTGGCTTTCTACTTCTCCAGAACCTGAACCACTGCAGTTTCCACTGACATGAGGGTGGGCATTTGTTCGACTTGGTTCCCCATGCGTAGCCCATCGTGTATGTCCGATTCCACAGTTTCCTTTTAATTCTTTTCCGCCATCGGTCATATTCGAAAGAACGCTTAATCTTCCTTTCGCTTTGACGACAACAGAAGGTTTACTTCCATCTCGTACCGCAATCCCGGAACTGTCATATCCTCGATATTCGAGTTTTGATAGTCCTTCTAGTAGAATGGGTCCGGCAGCTTGATTTCCGATAAAACCTACAATTCCACACATATAGTTTTAAACTCCTTCCTAAGAAGATGAGTAATGTCTAGAAGAATCTGTTCAAATCTCACGACTTGTTTTTACCTTCTGTTAAAGGGTGCATTAACCCTCCAGATCATCCGCCGAATCTTTCGATAAACCTGGCCCTCGTCAACTTATTACTAAGTCCTGGCGCTAATACTATTTAAAACTCATCTTATAAACATTTATCTTAATGATAAATGCCTGATGATTATTATATTACATTATTAGTTATTTTTACTAACTATTTATTACATTTAGAGAACTTTATGATGTATTTAGGGACTGAAATAATAAAAGTGAGTACCAGACTCACTTTGCGATTTACTGAACTTATTCCTGATTAATTACAAGCACTACATTTGATCAATCAACTGAAACGATTTTGAGATATTACATCGTATCAAGCCTTTCAATTGTATTAATATCTTCTTCTGAAATAGCACCAATCCTAAAAAGCTTACATATTATTACATCATTGCTTTTATAGCGGTCTATATGGCATGTGTAAGGCCTCCTTAACATCTGCCTGATGATATAACAGACAATCTCTTCATAGCTAAGGCACTTCGCAGAGATTTTGATCCTATTCAATTTCTTTTCGAAAAGTTGGTATTACTGATTCTTCTATTTCCCCTTATTGTCAAGATGAAACAACTTTTTTCTTTTGATAATCAGGCTCAAAATGACAAAAAAGGATTTGATTAATCAAATCCATAAAAATCATTTTCTTACCTTTTTCAGTCTACTAAATCTTTTTTCTCTTTTAACATCAAGAAAAAAACGGTTATTGCAACAGCCAATCAATAAGATTAACCTGCTTTATTCCTTCATGGTTAACTATTCCATCATCCATTGACAGTATCATTTTTTCATAATTGTCACTAACTTTTTGAAGTGGAGCTAATTCTCTTGTTTTAACACTTTCCATTGCCATCGACTCTGTAACCTGAACATAAAGTCTATCTGTCGTATTAGTAGCAATGAAATCAATTTCCATATTATCAAGCTTGCCAATAGCTACATCGTAACCTCTTCTTAAAAGCTCGAGGTAAACAACATTTTCAATAACATGACCACGATCCCTATCTCTGATTCCAAGTAAGCAATTTCTTAATCCCACATCGACAATGTAATACTTGCCAAGTGTTCTGAGATACTCCTTACCTTTGATATCAAAACGCTTAATTTCATAAAAAAAGTAAGACTCCAAGAGTGTTTCAATATAAGCCTGGATGGTGTGACCACTTGGTTTTCCTTTACGTTTTCCGTCTTCTAAAAGCCCTTCGTTAACAAGTGAATTTCCAATCGAATTGGCAGAAACACTTGAACCAATATTATCACAAAGGAATAAAATTATCTTTCTTAAAAGAAGCGCATCCGTGATTTGTCTTTGTCCTCGACGCTTTTCTCTTTCCAGGATATCCCTAATAACTACAGTTGAGTAAATGCCATCAAGCAGTGCAAATGCTCTGTCCTGTTCTAAGCCTACATCCACAATTCCAGGCATACCGCCAAATCGTAAATATGCATCAAACGCTTCGCTCAAAGAATATTGTGTTCCAGACTCATCAACAATAACCTTCTTTTCTCCTCCAAAAGCACTTTTTACCAGCTTCAGCTCCAGATCATTAAAATAGATGAATTCTTTAAACGATAGTGGGAGCATCTTTATCTCCACACATCTGCCGCTAAGGTAGGTGGAATATTCCGAAGATAAAAGATAAGCGTTAGATCCAGTGACATATATATCACAATCCAGATCTACTCTAAATGCATTTATTGCATCTTCCCACTTGTCGATTCTTTGAATCTCATCGAAGAAAAGGTACATTCTCTTCTCAGCGTATTTACCTTTTATAAAAGAGTAAACTTCATCAGATGTCATGTTCTTATATTCACCAGACTCAAAATTCATCTCAATAATCTGGTTCTCATCTACGTCATTATCTTTTAGATGTTGTACCATCAATTTCAAAAGGGTAGTTTTTCCACAGCCTCTTATTCCTGTAACGACTTTAACCGGTTCCGTATCTTTAAATGCCAGCAACTTATCAAGGTACAAGTCTCTGTTTTTTAATTTTCGCTTCGAGTTCATATGTTACTATTCACCAATATAGCACTATTAAAAGAACCTTAGATGAAAACTCTTCTTAGAGCATCTAAGGCATTTTCTTTTCTAATACTGGCTGTTTGTATA